>DNBB01000049.1 GCA_003484685.1 Candidatus Babelota bacterium | reverse complement strand
TGAGGAATAGTATAGGAGTTTTTTACGGATGATTCAGTTTTCTTTTGTTAATGCAGTCGTAGTTGCGATTGGTGGTGGAGTTGGTACTCTGCTACGCTATCTTGCATTATGCTTTTTTGAAGAGTTGCATTGTCAACAACCGCTTGCGCTTTTGATTATTAATACCGTGGGTTGTTGCGCGATGGGGTATTTAGTCGGCCTTATGTGTCCCGTAACACGTTGGATTCAGTTTATTAGTATCGGCGTGTTAGGTGGATTTACGACGTTTTCTTCCTACGCGGGCGCGACTCATGAGTTGTATTATATGAACGCAAACATGTGGGCGATTAGCTATGCGTTGTTAAGTCCCGCAGTAGGGCTTTTGGGTTTTATTCTGGGCCGTGGTTTAGCGTAGTTTACCTGCCCTGAGCCTCATCGCGTGCATGGATAAACTGATTTACCATCGAAAGCAGGTGGCGCGCGTTGTTGTAGGTAAGTTGCTTGAGAGCGCTATTGACATCAAGCCAGGCAAAATCAAGGTGTTCGGGAGAGAGTCGGATTGTTTCTTGATCCGTTTCACCGACAAAGAAGGTAACGCTTTTGTCGACGAGCTCACGCTCTTGATTGCGGAAATAGTAGGAAATGTTTTCAGAAAAATTAGGAAAGGGGGAAACTTCCAGGCCGGTTTCTTCGCGGACTTCACGGCTTGCGGCTTGGACTAACGATTCGCCTTCTTCAACTTTGCCTTTAGGCAGATCCCAATGACCACCGATATAGTAGAGGAGGAGGTAGAGCAGTTTGCCGCTCTGCGGATCACGACGATAGACTACGATGCCTGCTGATTGTTCTTTTTTCATCTGCCAGTCCTAGATTAGAGAAAACCTACCAGACCACTATACCCAAAAACAAACGAAGTTGCCAGGTGTCCCGTGCGTTCTTTTACAGCCTGTTTTGATTGTTGTTTGTTTTGTGCGAAAAAATTGTATTCCAATGAGAACATGGACCAGGGCTGCCCGAATTATTGTTTGTTGCCTTGGTGGTTTTGTGTAATTTTTTCTATATGATTTCGTACGGTTTCTCGCTCTTTGCTCATAGTCGTTTGCAGTGCTTGGATTTTTGGGTCGACCGGACGATTTTTGTTTGTCACCGGCACAATAGCGTGGCCTGCATAAGCAGCTCCTCCAACGATGAGTAGCATACACAGGGTGATGCGAAAATTCATAACAACTCCTTTTTTCTATTTTTATTAATTATAATCGGTNNGCTTGCAAAGCAATTGGTGCAGTCTTTGTAAGGAGTGCTTTGATTTCAAGCAGGTCGTTTTGCATGGTTGTGAGCTGTTTTTGTGGGCCAAAGAGTTTGTTGTATATGGCGAAGCCTACAATGGTACTGCCGGCCAAAAAGCTTGTTACCTTAATGTATTCAATAGTTGAAGGGTACTTGAGTTCCTCAAGGTCTTGTTGGATGGCTGTGAATTTTTTGTTGATTTTTGTAAGGGTTGTATGAGTATCCAATAGAGTTTTACCCTGTCTTTTTGTTTTGCAAATCTTTTTCTTTAAAACTTTTTCTTTTTTAGGTTTTGATTGCTTTTTGGTATCTGAAGATTCACTTTTTAATAGGTCTGCCTCAAACTCGTTTTGAGGATTCATGCTAAATGTTAGCTGTGTCGAGCCAAAGATGGTTGTGCCGAGTAAAAAGAGAAAGTGCAATTTATGGTTCATGTCTGTTCTCTATATGAAGGGAGTATTTGTTCTGTTTTTGTTGATGGGGGTACTGATATTGAAGTTTAATCGTTATGATACATTGTAATTATTAAATTGTTTTTGTCAATTAAAACAAGGCTGTCTGGTATTTTATATGGCCGGGACGATGCGCATGGGTGACAAAAGGCGTGTTTTATGTCGAATAAAAAGAGAAGATGCGGTNNACCGCATCTTCTCTTTTTATTCGATCAGCTTGGCAAGCTATACAATAGCTTGTTGTTGTTCAGAAAGTTTGGCAACGACTGACGTGAGGCCGTTGAGTTCAAGCTTCATATTGTTAATTTCTTTGTTGTAACCAAGAAGGCGATGATTGATCCAGTGCGGAAGGGTGGTTGTAGCTAGAAAGGTCCCAGCGGCCACAGCGGCGGTTGCTGTGATAACGCCTGCAACAATGGTCGCATTTGTTATATACTGATGCTTTTTCCAAAAGCTCTGTTCTTTTTTGTTATACTCCTGAACGAACGCATCGGTCTCGTTTGAGAAAGGGTTTTTTTTAATTTGGTAATCGTCTTCTTGCTCCGATTTGTTTTCTTCATCAGAAACGTCCTCAATATTAAACGTTTCTAAGTTCTCAGATTTTTTGGAATCGTTGTTAAAAATATTTTGATTTGAGTTGAAGGTCTCTGTGCCGAATGCGAATTGTGCATTGCTGAGCATGCTGCCTATCAAAACAAGGGCTAATAGTTTGTAGTTCATATTGATACTCCGTAAAAAAGGGTTATTTGGAAAATGGTGCATCGACGTTGCCGATTACCGTGTACTTAGTATTCTATGCCTTTTATGATATAGAAATATTTATCTTTGTCAATAAGCCTGGTTGTGTTGGTTATACTTTGTTACGATCGCTCGGCCATTCTCAGTTTAAATATGAGGAGTGAGATAGTTGCCGGGGTGATTCCGGGTATTTTTTGCGCATCTTCGACGGTTTTTGGCGCATGTTTTTGAAGTTTCTCTTGAAGTTCTCGTGAAAGCCCGGGAAGATCTTGATAACAAAAATTAGGGGGTATGCGTAGTTCGCGGTAGGTGATGCTTTTTTGAATTTCCCGCAACTCGCGTTCATGGTACGGCGCATACAAAAGTTCAGCAAATAAATAATCATAGCCGCGTGGTGAGAGATGTATGCCCACAGCATGAGCATGCGCCTTGAGGGCAAGTTTCACGTCATCTTGTTTTGCTTGTGCAAGTTCCTGCGCGTACCCTTTAATTTGGGTTTGAGTTAGGGTCTTTTGTAGTAACTGGGTCACCTGCTCTTTTCCGTGCATTATTTCGTTGCGGCGTTGTTCTGAGATCGTGCCTAGTGCATACGCATGAGGTGCGAGCCGAATAAAAACATTGTCTTGTCGTAGACTGAGCCGTCGTTCTGCGCGAGAGGTAAACATGCGGTAGGGTTCATCAACCCCAAAATGCGTCAGGTCATCAATCATGACTCCAATATAGCCGTCAGTACGATGCATAACATATGGTGGTCGACCGAGCGCTTTGTGCGCTGCGTTTATTCCCGCAATAAGGCCTTGTCCTGCGGCTTCTTCGTATCCAGTTGTCCCATTGATTTGCCCAGCAAAAAAGAGGCCGGGGTAGCTACGGACTTCAAGTGTTGCATCAAGCTGGTTGGGCTGAACAAAATCGTATTCGATGCCGTAGGCATATTTGGTAATTTTTGCGTGCTCAAAACCAGGGATGCTTGCAATCATTGCCTCCTGAACATCACGAGGGAGTGAGTTAGAGATTCCATTAGGATACAATTCATCAGAAGCATATCCTTCGGGTTCAACAAAAACATGATGCGACGTCTTGTCTGCAAAGCGGGTAATTTTATCTTCAATGGATGGGCAATAGCGCGTTGGGGTACCGGTAATGCGCTTTGAGAATATGGGAGATCGTTCAGCGCTCGCGCGTATGATCTCATGCGTCTGCTCGTTGGTATGGGTGATGTAACAGTTCTCTTTTGTTGTTGCCGTATGTGGCTCGTATTCAAAGAGATATTCAAGCGGCTCTGTTTCATCAATGCTCATTTTGCTAATATCAACTGATGAGCGCAATAATCGGGCAGGCGTACCTGTCTTCATGCGCCCCATAACAAGGCCCAGGTCTTTGATTGCGGCAGCGAGTTCATGGGTTGCCGGCTCATCGGCACGGCCGCCTGACCACTGTTCTTCACCAATATGAATAACACCATTAAGATAGGTGCCGCCGGTCATGACGACCGNNGTAGATTTTCTAGTTCTTCAAGCGCGTGCTGTGCTGCTTTTTGGTATACGGCTTTGTCGATTTGCAAGCGTAATCCCTGTACCGCGGGGCCTTTGCGCGTGTTGAGCATCTTTGCTTGAAGGTATGATTGCGTACATAATTGGGGCATAAGACCACCAAGGGCGCTAATTTCAAAAACGATGTGTCCCTTGCCAATGCC
>DNBB01000027.1 GCA_003484685.1 Candidatus Babelota bacterium | reverse complement strand
TGTCTTGCAGGTTTAATGTTGCTGCTCCTAAGCTGTTGTTGACAGTAAAGCTTGGCGTGTTTACGGTTGCAGAAGTTGTTGCAGAGGTACCTAGCTTGGAGTTGGTGTCGATAAGGGCGACGTTTGCAGTTGCTGCAGTTGCCTGACCGGTTATGCCTTCGATGTAGCAGTCGGTGCTAACGGATGCATCTGCATCGTTATGTGTTCCAATTCGTATGACCCCGGCTTCTCCACCTATGCCTAATTGACGAGCACCGATATAGATATTGTTACCGCCTGTTGTTTGGCTGGATCCTGCGAGGTATCCGAGAGCAGCGTTGCGTGAGCCTGTAGTTGCGTTGAGCAGGGCCCCGTTACCAATACCAGCGTTCTGGGTTCCAGAACCTAGATTGGTTAATGCGCTTGCTCCAAATGCACTGTTTTCATCATTTTCCGCTAATTGTAGCGCTCCTGAGCCAACAGCAGTATTGAAAGATGCTACAGAGGCTGTGCGTAGGGCAAGGCTGCCGATAGCGATATTAGAGCTACCCGTTGCAATATCGTTGCCGGATTCATTGCCAATACAGATGTTGTTACTGCCGCTCCATACATCAGCGAGAGCTGCGTGGCCGATGCCAACGTTGCCCGTGCCGGTAGTCAAAGACTGTAAGGTGCTTGCGCCGAGTCCATAGTTGCGCGTTCCAGTCATCGTCGTATTACCGGCTCCTCGACCAACGAATATGTCTTCCCAGTCACGTTCGGTGATGAGGCGTTCTCCTTCGACGGTGAGTTCGAAATTTTCGCCACTTGCGGTGGTTACATGTGGTTTGATAGCAACAACACCTTGTCGGCCAGGTGCTTTGAGCTCGATGCCACTGCGGTCAGCATTGGTGCGCATATACCCGGTAATTGAACCATCTTCTTCGATGTTAATTCCTGCTAAGTCAGCAGACCCTGCAACGCCATCTTTATTGATGATGATATTTTTGTCTTTTACCTGAAGATCATCAACTTGAATGTAGTTAAGCGCACCAAAGACATTTACCGTGTCGCCTGCTCCACCGAGATTGATAGTTGTTACGCCTGCACCGGTGCCGATATTAACGGCTTGTACTGCAGCTGCGGTACCAAGATTGAGGGTATCAGTATCATCGGTAACACCGATATTAAGAATGCCCGAAGGTCCGGCTTCAATACCCGTTATTGGGTAAAGTGTATCAGTAAGAGTTGTTTCGCCGACTACTAAGAGCGTACTGTTCAGTGTTGTTGCTAAATCTACGGTTAATGTTCCATCAATTTCAACATTACCGGCGTAGTGTGTATCACCTTGAATTATCATGTTGCCGCCAACAGTTAGATCATTTTCTACAAACAGATCTTTTGATGGCTCATTGGTTGGGACTAAGGTGCCAGCTTCGGCTGCAGGAAGGCCGGGTGTACCACCAGGTGCTTGTGGATCGCGGGGGCTGCGGGTGGCATTTTTGTTGACTGAGATGAGCAACTCGCCATCATCAATTTGCTTACAACATTTGGCAAAACTATCTGATATCTGGCCTAGCTGTTCGTCATTGAATGATTCGTGTCCTTTTTCGATAAGCGATTCTGCTTCTTCAAGAGCAGAGACTACAAGCTCCTGGGGGGCGGTCTTAAAGCCCTGCTCGTAGCGGCTGAGTAATTGGTCTAATGAGTTAGCAGTACCGGCATCTTCGGTGAGTGCGCGTGCTTGAGCAATAATAGATTTGATTTGGGTTAATTCTTCTCCAATAAATAGATAGGTTTTTGATGAAGTGACAACTTCTTGTACTTCTTGAGGAAGTATTTGTAGTTGTGATTCTTCTCCACACAGTGAGTAAAGGCTTGACCCGAGTAGGGTGAGCATGAAAAAGAGCTGTAATAAGACTTTCCGCATACAATCTCTCCTTGAAAAAAATAGACGTTAATAGCTACCTTTGCCCACTATACACATCTCTAATTGAAAAAGTCCATAGCTGTTTTTTGGGGTTTGCAGGGGAGGGTTTTGCTCGGGGGATATGATATCACATCCCCCGGTTTGAAGGTTTTTGGGTCATCCAACTGCTGTGAAATAAAAGCTTGATGGGTATGTTTTAAACCCTGGATTTATGAATATGACTGAGAATCCTAAAAAGCGAGATGCCCTTTCCCGATTAATTTTTCGGTTTCTTCAAGTACGGCACAACCAATTCTTGCGGGGCTGCTTTTAAACCTTTTTTGTAGCGTGGCATGAGACGATTCAGTGCCGATTATGGGCCTTCTTCTTCAATAAACCTTTGAATATGGGTTGCGATGGACTTGATTTCGGTTAGCTCTTCTCCGGTAAATATGTAGCTTTTTGATGCGGTGGTTACTTCTTTTATTTCTTCTGGAAGTACGTGTAATTTTGTTTCTTTGCCTTGTAAAGGTACAAGGTGGCTGTAAAGTATCGTGAAAAGAAAAAAGAATTTGCGTAGAGAAAATAGCATATGTGTCTCCGATAAGAGTTTCTATTTATGAATAGGTACCGTTGATAGGGCTACACCCCCATGGCGATGAAGTTAAAAGCCTTGTCGTATCCTCCCACACCTGGAATAACAACATAGATAGATGCTTGACTTGTTGTTACTGTGCCGATAAAGACGTCAAAGTTTGCATTGAGATTTGCATCGCTTACGGTTCCGACGATATATGGTGCTGATGAAAATGCGGGGCTAAAGGTAATTACATATGTTCCGGTATCTGCTTGATAGCATCCCCATCCACTGGAGCCGCCACCATTATTGCCGTTGCTCAAAACGGTGCCATAGAGTATGCGGGGTGTGCTGGCTGAAGCCATGGGAACGGCGGGAAGGTAGCCAGATGAGGCTACTTTCATAGCACCTTCGGTGCCGAGTTGGTGAGACGCGTCAATGCCAACAACTTCTCGATCAGTGCTATCAGTAGTTACATCGCGGATGCCTTGAATAAAGCACTTATTTGTTGCATTAGCATCCGCATCGGTGAATGTGCCAATGCGCGTAATTCCCGTATCTGCACTTACACCAAGTTGTCGGTATCCCAGGTAGATATTATAAGTGCCTCCGGTGCCAAGATTCATACCGGAGACGTGGCCAATTGCGGTATTGTACGATCCGGTAGTAACGTTAGAAAGTGATGCATTGCCAATGCCAATATTGCGTGTCCCGCTGGTGATATCTTCGAGCGATCGATGCGCCAGGGCAATGTTTTCGCTTCCGGTAACGATGCCTGTCATAGCTTGATCACCCATAGCGGTGTTGTATTGCCCGGTAGTGAGGTTTTTAAGGGTTTGTGCACCCACGGCGGTATTGAAGCTGCCCGATGACAAGTCTTCTAGCGCCGCATATCCAACCGCGGTGTTAGCTCCTCCAGAACCAAAGGTGTTTAAAGCTGCATAGCCGCAGCCAGTGTTGGTTGTACCGGATCCTGATCGGTTACCTGCCGCACGGCCAACAAATAGGTTAGAGTTGGCGTTGTAGGTATGCAACAAGAGGTCGCTGCCCGCTTTGATTGCTCCCACGGTACTCGTAGTGGCAGGAATGGTTAGATCCCCTGCGAGGCTTGTGTTTCCAGAGCTTGCGGTGACGGTAAATTTATCAGTGTTAACAGTAAAGTTTCCCGTTGCGCTTAGTGTGCCGCCAATTGAAGTATTGCCTGCTTCAGTAACGGTAATCCGGGTTGTGCTGTTTTGTGCAATTGTCAGGTCTGTTGAAGTGCCACTGCCAGCAATTAAAGTCCAAGTGGTAGGGTTAGCAGAGCCATCTATGAGGTTTAAGCTTGCTGAACCAGCGGGGTTGTTGATAGTTATTTGGGGTGTGTCGATGTAGCAAGCGGTTGTTTGGAGGGTGTCGTATGCATCGTTCCAGGTGCCGATACGTATAGTGTTGTTTTCATCAGCGCCTAGCTGATTGGCTCCGATGTATATATTGTTTTGATTTATCGTACCGTTGTTTGCATTGTATCCCGCTTTATACCCGATAGCGATGCTATTGGTGCCATTGTAAGTCAGAAAATGTGAATAATGACCGATAGAAATAGAACCTTCTCCGGCCCTAATGCTTGCTCCGGCACGGTGGCCAATTGCTATGTTTGCATTTCCCAAAGAGCCTGCTAAATAGCCGCCGAGTGCTTGTGTTCCGATGCCGATATTGGATTCTCCAATTGAGTTTGTTGCCATGTTGCTCACCGCATGCCTGCCTATGGCAATATTATCTGATTGGTTGCCAGCCATATATAGTGCTCGATATCCTATTGCTACATTATTCCAAATATTTGTAGCGTTAAAGGCGGCTTGACAGCCTATAACACAGTTTTGACCACAAATCCCAAAGCTTTTTCCTGCTTGATACCCAATGGCGGTATTGTCACTAGAAGAAAAGGTCATTATGCCGAGGGTGTCATCTCCCACAGCAACGTTGGCGCCTCCCGTGTTTGTTAGCGTGCCGCTATTATGTCCAAGCGCGAGATTGTTGTACGTTGTGTCAACCGTCAAAAGGCGTGCACCGCTGACTTTATTGATACGGCTATTTTCAGGTAATGTTAATATTCCGGCAACAGCAGTATTTCCTGTGGACGCGGCTACCGTGAATTTATCGGTATTAATCGCAAAATTATCCGTGCTACTGAGTGTGCCTCCTACACTAACATTGCCTGTTGTACTTATTACTCCATCGTTGGCGATGGTCATGCGGGTTGTTCCGTTTGTTTCCAAGTTGAGCGCATATGCGTCATTGGTACCCAGAGTTAGCGCTGCACCAAGGGTATTGCCCCCATCATGCGCGACAGCAGTCCAGCCCAAAACGCCTGAACCATTCGTGGTTAAGGCATAGCCGTTAGTTCCTGCGGTATCAGGAAGTGTTAGCGTGACATCAGAAGTTACCGTCGTTGGGGCTTGGAGGGCGATATAATTGCTGTTATCGCTGTCTTGCAAGACGAGATCGCCTTGTGCGCTAATGGTTACTCCCGTAAAGGTTGGTGTGTCGGTTGTTGCGACACCCTGATTGAGCGTAAAGCCACTTGCACCTGGAGTTATGGTTACAATACCAGCACTTGCGGGTGCTTTTGTGAGCCAGCTTGCACGATCGCCGCTCGTTTTGACATACCCTGCAATGCTACTGTCTTCTTCAACTTCCAGGCCACTATTTGCACCTGATGCTGCAGCACCACCTTTGTTTATGGTGATTAATTTGTCGGCTACTTGGAGCTCAGTAACGTGATTGTAGCACGTGTCGCCATAAATATTAATGGTATCACCAGCGCTTCCAATATTAATCGCGCTTGCACCGGCCCCCGTGCCTAGGTTTATGGTTTGCGCTGTTGTTCCGGTACCTATGTTGAGGGTGTCCGTTTCATCAGTTGTTCCAATATTGAGGATGCCGCTTCCGCCGCCTCCTGTTCCTTCGGCTTCTATGCCACCTGTCGGATACAGAATTCCATCAATTGTGGTAGTACTTGAAACTTCAAAAGTGCCAGTAATACTGGTATTGCCGGTAATATTGGCACCGTTAGCCAAAACGGTAAGGGACCCCGCAGAGCTTAGCGTTCCTCCGGCTGCAGTATTACCGGTTTCGGCGGCTACGGTAAATTTGTTTGTAGCAACAGCAAAATCTCCCGTGCTGCTGAGTGTGCCGCCTGTAGTAACGTTTCCAGTTGTGCTGACGGCGCCAGCACTGGTTATGGTCATGTGGGTGGTTCCATCAGTCTCTAAATTGAGATCATATGCATCATTGGTACCAATAGTCATGTTCGCTGTAAAAGAGTTGCCGTCCTGGAGAATGGTGCCGCTTGGATAGCTTAAATCTGACCAGTTCAGAGTACCTGAACCGTTGGTGGTAAGAGCATACCCATTGGTACCTGCATCGACAGGTAGGGTAAGCGTGTAGTCGTCAGCGAGTGTGGCAGGGGCCTGTAGGGCGGCATAGTTTGATCCACCACCAGAGGTTTCGGCAAGACGTATCTGGCCTTGATTAGCCATAGTTAAATTGCCGGTTATGGTTGAGTCTCCCGTAGCCACGATACCACCGCTTGATACCGTCAAGGTGTTGCCAGCAGTTAGGGTGCCGGTGGTGCTGACGGTGCCAGCACTGGTTATGGTCATGCGGGTGGTTCCGCTAGTCTCTAAATTAAGATCGTAGGCATCATTGGTGCCGATAGTCATATTAGCTGTAAAAGAGTTGCCATCCTGAAGAATTGCATTGCTTAGCGTGCTCACATTAGTCCATCCAAGGATTCCGGTTCCATCGGTCGTCAGAGCATAACCATTGGTACCTGCCGTCGTTGGCAGAGTAAGGGTATAACTGCTAGCCATAGTTGTTGGTGCTTGAATAGTGATTTTTCTTGTATTGGCAGGGTTTGCAATGCTTAAGGTTGCCCCATATTCAAGGTCTACGTCAGGTTCAATGAAAATACCTTCTCCACCAAAAGGAGCAGAAAAGCGCCCTCCGCCACTAAATTCAAAATATCCGCCCCGAATTTGGTTGAATTCTGAGTCACCAAATGAGTCTCGGGCGACGAGTGTATCTGGTGTTGCTTCGTACGTTGCATTCATAACAGCATCTGTCGCATTCGCTATGTCTTCGGCTGTTTCTCCGCCAACATATGAAACGACTGTTGCGCTTTGGGTGCCGGTAACATCGCCTGCTAAGGAACCGCTAAAATTGGTTGCCGATGATGCGTTGCCGGTGAGATCCCCGACAAAGGAAGCAGCAGTAATGGTGTTTCCCGCAAAGTTGCTGCTTGCGTCTCTTTTAACTAGAGTGCTGGCGGTTGCAAGGTGTGTTGCTTCAGTGACTGCATCATAGGTATTTATTAAGCCTACGGCAGGAATAGGTCGTGGAAGTGGATCGCCTCGAAAGCCACTGGTTATGTGCTCACAAAACGAATAGAGCTCCGCAGGGGCCTCCTTCCAATCAACAAATGGTAAAAGTGCCCAAAAGTTTTTAGGCAAGCGGTGCCGCGTTGATACACGTTCTAAACGTGGAACAGGAGGTTGCAGGCTAAAACGTCGAGGGATTGGGGAAACGCTAGGAGCATAGATGGGGAGAAGAATGCTTGCTAGCAACATCAAAACTAGATGACTACGATATCTAGACATATTCATACGCTCTCCTGGCTAAGTGATTCTGCAAACGAACACTAGCAAAAAAGAGCGCTGAAGTAAAAGCAGTTTGTTTTTATTCAAACAACTTAGCGATGTCGGCTAATCCATCGATTTTATCAAGGTTTTCTGCTGACCTTGTAACGATGAGTGGTACTGGATTGGTTGTATGGGAAGTGTGAGGCGTGTTGGTTGCAGTATTCCACATCTGTTCAGCATTTCCATGGTCAGCGGTTACAATAAGGGTTCCGCTAGCGTGCTGTACCGCATCATAGATGCGACCGAGTTGTTGATCAACACATTTAATTGCTTCGACTGTTGCATTAAAGTTGCCCGTATGGCCTACCATATCGGCATTTGCAAGGTTTACCAAATAAACGTTAGCGCTATTTTGAGCGAGTTTTTGGCACAGGACGTCAGTAATTTCTTGCGCAGACATTTGGGGAATTTTATCAAAACGATCAACAATCTTTGAGGAGATGAGGATTTGTTGTGCATATGGTGAGGTGTATTCACGGCCGCCGTTAAAGAAGTAGGTAATGTGCGCATATTTTTCTGTTTCTGCAATGGCACAGGTACGTAGGCCTTGTTTGTGGAGTCGCTCAAAAAGCGTGTTTTCTACGGTCACTGGGGTAAATAAAAAGGAGAGGTTGAACGTTGGGTGATACTCGGTCATTGTGATTATGTTTGCGGTTATTGCTTGGTGATCTGGCATGAAATGCTTTTTTGCTGGTAATGCTTGATTGGTAAGCCATGATACCAGTTGACGCATGCGGTCTGACCGGTAATTCCAGCAGATACATAGATCGTTAGGTTTGATGATTGTGGATGTTAATTTAGTTGGGGAAAAAAACTCATCGGATTTTTCTTCTGCAAGATATTGTTTGATTAATTGATTATATGGTTCTTGTGTGTAGTTTGGGTCAGTCAACATTTGACAATATGTGGCTGTACGCTCCCAGTTTTCATCCCGATCCATGGCGTACCAGCGGCCTGCTATTGAGGCGATAATGGCGTTATTCTCTTTGCATGTTTTGCTGAGCTTTTCTAAAAAACTAAGGCTTGAATTTGGTGGTGTATCTCGGCCATCAAGTATTGCGTGAATGGCAATAGGTGCTGTTGTTTTTGAGCGGATGTAGGTAATGAGTTTAATAAGGTGATCAAGGTGGCTATGCACACCGCCATTTGATACTAGGCCAATGAGATGAATGATGGGGGGATTTTTTTGTAATTTTTGATCGATTATTTGAGTCCATGGTGCATGCGTGTCTTCGAGCTCTTGTGATATTCTAACTAAAAGATGGGGAACGATACGTCCTGCGCCAATGGTAAGGTGTCCGACCTGTGAATTGCCCATGTAGCCTTTTGGTAAGCCAACAGCTTCTCCTGATGCGTCGATGAGTTTATGTGGATAACGTTTCCAGAGGGCGTTAAAGTTTTTCGGCTGCGCAGCATAAATTGCGTTGTACTGAGTGTTGGGTGAGTAGCCCCATCCATCAAGGACGAGGAGAACTATCGGTTGTGGTAGCATGAGTAGTCTCCACAAAGCGAGCTAAGAGCTCAAGGTTTACGGGATAAACATTTTTGGTATTCCATCGTTCCCAGACCGCTGCCCAGTAGGTGCTTAACAGTTCAGAAAGTTGTTGAATGCGATGTACAGGGAGGTCGTGTCGTGCTTCGCAAATTTTAAGGGTGATACCGGCGTATTTAACCATGCGGATAAGGCTGCGCATTGGTATCATAGTTTTGCTTCGGCTTTTAATAATTATTTTTTGCAAAAGGCACGATTCTGGACTATTTGTTGTTTCTGCGATTTGAATGCAAAGGCTAATTAAATCTTCAATTTCAATTTGATCTTGGCTGTGCATGGTGAAGGGTTGGGCATTACGCATGTTTTTTGGTTGGGGCGTACAGCAATACGGCAGAAATGACAGAGATATCAGTCCAATCAAAAAATAGTTCATATTATAGCCCTTTCTGAGGTATAGTGCGCACCGATATGTGGCAGGATTATATTGCGAGGTGTTTGACTATGAAGCTTTGGTATCGGTACTCCCTGTCTGTTTGTTGTATCATGTTTGGTACGGTTTTTGGAATAGAAACCCCGTCGGAGCTTCGTGAAGAGCTGCAGGAACGTCCGCGAGAGGAAGAGTTGATCGTGGTGGTACGGGAAGAAGATGGTTTTGAGCCATGCGAGTTAGATTTCCATGATTTTTTTGGTGAAGTGGATGAAGCTGACCGGGTGTCACGTTCTGTGTCGCAGCCGCAACCCGTCTGGCGCGCAAAGCTTATCCCGGTTGTTCTGTGGGCGGCGCTTTGGTATGAGCGCATAGAGCATGCAGCACGCCGCATGGTGGTAACGAGTTGTCAGGTTGCTGAGCGATTACTGGGGTGTAACGAATAAAATAAAGCAGGAGACATTCAAGCTTGAATGTCTCCTGCCTCTTACCTTCTTTGATAAATACAAAGAAAAGTTTGTTAGTTGTTTGGTTGTTTAGAAGATGAATGATCCTAACAACCCGATAAGTAAGCCAGTTGCAACGGGTGCGCCTACTGACGTTTTGAAATTACCGCTAGTTTTTAAGTAATCAAAGGCGTTTTTTGCATTAAAGTTTTTCCAGGTTGTTTTGGGTTCTTTGTTGTTGTCTTCTTCCTCATCATTTATTTCTTCGTCGTCCTGGACTTCTTTTTTGAAGGCGGCTTTTTTAAATTCTTCGAAATTGGTCATTCCATTAAGACCAAATCCGCAGGCGCCAACCAAGAGTCCTAAGAGTGGTTTGCTTGGCAAGAATGCGGCGCCGATGCCTAACAAAAGTTGTGGCATTGAAGCAGAACTTAATTGCCCAGGTAGATCACCAAGCGTGTTTGTTACCGTCTCTGTTACGGTTGAAAACCATGATTGGTTTTCTGAAGCCAACATTGGTGTATGTTGCGCGAGGCATAACGCGGTTCCGGCAAAAGCGATGTACCGCCATACGTATTTCTTTATAGTATTCATGTTCATAATGATTCTCCCTTTTTTATTATCTAAATAGAACAGTCTTGAATAACCCTAAACCAAGTCCGCCTAGGGCCCATAATGCAAGGGCTCTGCTATCTTGATTTAAAGCTTTTGTTGTTTTTTTAAATTCAAATTTTTTCTTCTTGTCTGGATTTTTGAGATAGGTGCTAACGTCCTTTCCAATTGCTGGTGCATTAAAGTAGGCGAGCGTGCCGGCGCCAATGAGTATACTGGTTAGCGGCATGCTGAATAAACTAAACCCAGCTAATCCCAACAGTGCATAGGGGGTGTATTGAAATGTCTCATGCTTTTTAATTTCTTCCCCTGCTTTGATAAATGCAGCCCATGATGCAGAAACCAGTTCGACAAAATTGTTAGCGGATGAACCAAGCTTTTTGTATTCTTCAAGTGCGCTTGAAACCTCTTCTTTTAAGTCTTGGTATTTTTGTATGGTTTTTCTTATGTCGTATCCGAGTTTACTTATTTGCAGCTTTATAAAAGGCAGAAAAGCACTTGCTTTTTGAAGTATTTCATTTGTCGTTTTTCCTGCGTCCTTAATGTCTTTGATTATGCTAGTGATTGTTTCGATGTTTTCCTTGCTCAAAATGGATTCATCTATAGTAGTTAAAGTATTGTTTACAACAGTTAAAATATCTTGAGTTTTTTCGATAATTCCTTTTTTTTGGTCATCAAAAATCAAAGGATCTATGCCTTCGAATTCTTCTCCATAATTATAGGCAGGCCCAAAGAGTTCTTTGTTGAGGTTTTGTAGCATGGTGTCTACCACAACCAGCTTTTCGCCAACAGGGAGACAGATCTTTTCGACTAGTTGTTCGATAAGTTTTTGGGATGATGCATCAAGTTGTTTAGTCAGTTTACCGCCAAGCTCAAGGCTGATTTTTTCGGTAAGCGCAGTCGCTTTGTCCGCAAAGCCCCCAGTACGTACTTTTTTGGTAGCGCCATTTTCTAGCTCCTGGAATTGCTCTGGACCAAAGAAGATATCTTCGATTGAAACGATAAGTTGTCCTGTTGCTATTTTTATGTTCTCATCAAGGCTTTTCGGTATTTCTTCGCCCATGGTTTTAATTGTTTTTTTTAACGCTTTGATCGGTTCTTCAAGCGTACCTGCAAGTGTTTTTGCTACCCATCCGCGATCATCCTTTTTTTCGTTGCTACCGCTACCGAAAGGAAACCAACTCGCAGCTGATGATTGGTGCGGCATAATGAGCAGTGCACTGACAAGTAATATGCTTGTGCGTTTTAAGATTTGTTTCATCATCATTTTCTCCATTTAAAACTATTTTTGTAAATTTATAACTCTAGTATGAAGCATTGCTTAATAATGTCAATGAGAAATTTAAATGAAATTTTAAATAGAGCTTTTAGGAGTGAAAGCTGTGCGGTTTGGTGGGGGGTTTGATTGTGGGTGTAGCGGAGAGTGAGGGGTTGTTTGGATGCTATAAAAGCAAGGTCATCACCGATATTTTTCCAAGCCTAGCAATAAAGCCATGTTTGTGCGGATGGACGCTTTTTGTTTTTTAGTACAATACGTAGAGGTATGTATTATTTGTGAGGTTTAATTATGGTTGGACATGGGCACTGTTTTGCTCTCTTTATCCCTGGTGGCTTGCAGGGTGGCGTCGGAGATCGGGTAATTATTCAAGAAGCGACGATACTGCATCGCATAACGCATGTCCTCCGGCTTGGAGCTGGTGAGACGGTACTGCTTTTTGATGCAACCTATTCGTGGCTGGGGCGTATTATTAAGGTTAGCAAAAAATTTATTGAACTCGTTATTGAGCAGGTGGATGGCCACAAAGCGGTAATCCCAGAAATTCATTGGTTGTTGCCGATACTCGAGAAGGATTCATTTGAGGAGGCTTTGTCCCATGCGACGGTTATGGGAGTAACCTCCATTACGCCTATCATAACTAAGCAATCAGCACGCCAAGTACGCCTTTCTTCTGAACGTCAGGCAAAAATTATGGCAGCAGCAGCGGAGCAGTCAAAGCAATTTGTTTTCCCGATTATTCGGCCTATTATTTCTTTTGAAGAAGCGCTTGCACAACGAAGTAAAGAGGCCCCTTTTATTTTGTTTGATGAAGATGGTGAGCCGGCGTTGCCGATCATGGAGTCCTTAGCACATTCTAAACCTAGTTTAGTCACGGTACTCAGTGGGCCCGAAGGTGGGCTTACGCATGATGAAGTTGCGTACGCGCGCTCGCAAGGAGCACTTGTTTGCGCGCTTACACCGACCATTTTACGCGCCTGGGTGGCTGTGAGTCTGGGGGCAGGAATGTTGCGTGCTTGCCTAAAGCAGTGAGTGTAAATTTTTGTTTATTCTTGTATCATCGTTATCACCGTATTTTCTACGGACGGAATTGTGAGCTGCTCTTTTTTGTTAATCAAGCCATGAATGAACATGCCACCGATTCCAGACAAGCCGCTATATATGCCGATGTTGGTTGATGGTGATAGTTTATTATTGAGCAGAATGCTTCCTAGGCTGGCGCTAAAAGCTGTCATAGCGCCGTATTGGAAGTTTTTTGCATAATAGCCTGCAGCTAGAGATGCAAGGGGAAATAATACATAAGGTGTGTACGTAAGTGTTTTTCTAAAGTAGTTCGTATCTTTGTTTTTGGTTTGTTCTGGTTTCTGATTTTTAACTATTCTTTCCTGTAGGGCTACTAGTTGTTTAGCTAGCTGTTCCGGAGTTTTTGTGTGTATTTTTACGGTTGGCATTTTAGCGAGTATAGTTTCGATTTTTACTTGTTTTTTTTTGCGCGGCTTTTTACCTTTCGGTCCAGATGATTTATTAAGTATTATAACTTTTGGTGTCGAAGTGACGTCGTGAGCTATAGCTATACTCATTCCAGCTATTACGAGATAAAACAGATACTTTTTCATTGATGTTTCCTTTTTAAAGCTTTTTAAAATTTGCATGTCTTAATAGTAATTTTTTTTAATTATTTGTCAAGTGTATCCGGTAGGGGCGATGTAATGGCACAAAATTGTGCTCGGATTTTTTTGGGATGCGCTTATCTTTCTTCGTCAATTGATCGACGTTATGTATGCGCGGGCGGGTTTTTGAGGTAGGTTGGTTGTAAATTATAGACTAATTGGTGTTCTTGTGTTTGTTGCAGATAGTTTTCTAGTCCGCAGGTTGCTACGTCATGCAGGTTTGGTGCGGGCGTTAAGTCAAGAACGTTTTTCGGATGGCTTCGTATATACGAGGAACCTATATACTCCAAAAGCAGAGGGATTCCATTGCCCACAAAATAACAGGGTGATGTCGCAGTAATGAGTTTAAGCAATTCTACTGCACCTTTGGCAGGGGTGCATGTTTCTAAGAGAATAACTTTTTGGGGATCGGTTATTTGTAGGTAAATTTCTTCTCCAAAAGCTTTGAATGCTTGAATAAGATATTTACTCTCGCTCTTTTGGGCAAGATTTTTTGCTAATGCTTCAAAGCCAGAAACGCCGACAAGTGGAATGTTTTGTGCAAAGGCAAAGCCATTGGCAAAGGCTAAGGTTACGCGCAGCGCAGTAAACGAGCCGGGTCCGGTATATGCAGCGCAAAACGCGATATTAGAAAGACTGGTGTTGGTTTTGGTGAGTAATTGTTCAAGTTTTGGCAAAAAATTAGCGCAGGTTCCCGTTCCTTCGATTTGATCTTCAGCTATGAGTGTGTGATTGACAAATAAACCAAACTGGAAGGAACTATACCCGTGGTATAGGGCCAATGAGCGTAACTCTTGCATATAGACTATCTTTTCTGTTTGATTTTCTGTTGCTGTTCAAAAAGGCTAAACACATCGTGTTCCAACGTTTTCTCTCGTCTCGCTATTATATTACCACAATTGAGGCATTTCCAAGCCTCAAAGTTCATAAAATGATCAAAAAACGCCTGACAGACCATCAAGCCTTGGCAGCGTGGACACTTCATACCTTCCTCCCCTCCATTTTCCCCAAACCTACGGAGATTGTTGTCTTTATGGAGCGTAGCGAGCGCCTCTAATTATTGTCAATGATTAAGAATTTGTATACACCCAATTAGGATTTGTCTGTTTCAAAACCAAAGATAGCTAATTTTCGAGTTCTTCTAGCGATTTTTTTGCTTGATGGTTTTGCAAGAAGGAGTCGAGTATAAATGCTGCAGCGATTGCATGAGATTCTTGCTTTGCGCCTTTTTGTTTGCTTTTCTTTTTGCTTGATTGCAGCTGTTCAGCACGTTTACTGCTAAGTCGCTCGTCCCAAAGGCGCCATTCTACCTGCGGAAAACTTTTTGCGAGCTCGGCGCACTGTAGTTCAATTTTTTCTGTTTGTGCACTACGTGTTCCTCCGCAAGTAATCGGGCATCCAACGACAATTGTAGCAATGCGTTCTTTTTGTAAAAGCTTTTGCAAATGGCTTTCAAGGTGCGAAAGCGTTACGGTTTCGAGCGGACGCGCAACCATCCATAGCGCATCAGAAATGGCAATGCCAATCCAGACGTCACCAAGGTCGAGCGCAAGTACTTTGCCGGGTAATAGCGATGACATAGGTCTCTAACTTTCCAATATGGATAATACTAAGTATATTTAAAGGTAGCACAAAAGCGCTTTTATGCGTACTAACCCTTTTATAAGGAGGAGACGGTGAGTTTCTCAGAATTTAACGCACTATACGTGTGGGGATGGCCGTTTATTATTTTGCTATTTATCCTTGGACTTACGATAACCGTAGTGTTTGGCGGGATCCAATTCAAATATTTCTTCACGTCCTGGAAGTACGTTCTCTTTCCTCCCAAGGTCACGTGCGACACGCTCTGTCCAGAGAATCAAACGATTTCTCCACTGCAAGCGTTTTTGGGTATGATAAGCGCAAGTCTTGGTAATGGTAGTTTGGCTGGCATGGCGGTTGCCATGCACAGTGGTGGTCCAGGAGCAGGTTTTTGGTTGCTCGTTTTTGGGCTTCTTGCCATGCCAATGCGCTTTTTGGAAGTGCTTGCCGCATCAGTGTTTACGATTGAGACTGAGCATGGTCGTCGTGGTGGCCCAATGGTTTACCTCGCGCGCGTTTTTGGCGGAAGCTGGTTGCCGTATGCATATGCAGGAGCATGCCTTTTATACTGCTTGTTTGCTGCAGGTTCTATGCAGGGAAACTCTATGGCTACCGGTCTGACGGCAGCAACGGGTATTAATGAAATTTCTGTTGCGCTTATGCTCTTATTGTTTTTAGCCTACGCTTTTTTTGGTGGTTCTCAGCGCATTATCAAACTATCCGAGACGCTTGCTCCGCTCAAGGTCGGTCTCTTTATGCTTGCGACCGGTGCTGTTCTTATTACTTTTGCACCTAATTTTTTACCAGCGCTTAAGTTGATCGTAACCTCGGCATTTTCGACTACAGCAGTAGCGGGGGGTTTTGCGGGACACATAATGCAAAGAGCTATAAGCCTGGGCGCGTCACGTATCTTTTTGGCGACTGAAGCTGGGGGTGGTACGGCTGCAATTATGTTTGGTGCCACAGGAGGCACTAATCCACGTGAAAATAGTATTATGTCTATGGCGCTCGTCTTTACGACGCAGTTAGTCTGTTTCTGCATGTTCTTGATGTTTACGATGTCGGGAACATGGAATAGCGGTTTGACTTCAACGCCGTTGGTGATGAGTACGTACGCGACCGTTTTTGGCCGACTTGGTTCTGCAGTGGCACTGGTCCTTTCGATTATGTTTGGCCTCGGTGTTTTGGTTGGGTATGCCTTTATTGGGCGTGAGTGCTGGCTCTTTTTAACTCGGGGCAAAATTGGTGAATGGGGATTTATGCTTTTGTACAGCGCGATGGCCGCTTTTGGAGCATTGGGGGATACCAGCTTTGTGTTTGCATTTGTTGATCTTTCTCAGGCTGCAATCATTTTGATTAACTTGTATGGACTAGTGTACCTTATGCCATCGCTTAAGCGAGTATGGAATGAACTTAATGCGTAATGAAAGGCCTTGGTTTGAGCAGCTGCGTGTTGCCAGTCATGCTGACCAGGTGGTACCGGGTGGTACCTTTGTGGCTATTCATGGCATAAAACACAATGGTGCAGATTTTATTCCTCGGGCGCTTGAACGCGGAGCACAAAGGATTGTGATTCAGTCTGGCGAGGAACTTCCTCGCCAGACGATCGCATTGGTAGAGCAGTATGGTGCTTCAGTGCTTTGGGTTGCAGATGCTCGACGTATATTGGCAGAATTGTCTGCTGAGGCGTATGGCTATCCCGCCAATAAACTAAAAATTATTGCGGTTACTGGAACCAAGGGTAAATCAACAACGGTTTTTTTGCTCGAGCATATTCTGCGCACCTTGGGTCTTTCTACTGCGTTAGTGAGCACGGTATACAATAGTATTAATGGTGTGCCGCTGCCGCCGACCGGTATGACCACGCCGTTGCCGGATTATTTGCATGCGTTTTTTGCACAATGCGTGAGCCAGGATGTCGAATGGGTTATTTGTGAGGCTGCGGCACAAGCCTTTTCGATGCAGCGTTTTGCCGGCATGGTTTTTGATGCGGCAATTTTTACCAACTTTAGCCAAGAGCATGGTGAGTTTTATCCAACCATGGATGAATATTTTGCTGCAAAAGAACAAATTATTAC
>DNBB01000051.1 GCA_003484685.1 Candidatus Babelota bacterium | reverse complement strand
GCAACAATGCTCTCGGGTGTTTTACCCAACATCTCCTTGGCTTCGCGACCAACCGCAAGCACATGGGTACTCCCCGACCTAACCGCAACAACCGATGGCTCATTTAAGACTATTCCCCGACCAGGAACATAAACTACCGTATTGGCCGTACCCAAATCAATTGCTACATCACTAGAAAATAGCCGAGCCAGGCGACGCGCTGGCATAAAACGTTCTATCATCTTTTTTCTTCCCGTGCACTACACTCAAACCTTACGACTAAAACGATGTTTCAAGGCCAATTGAAATACCAAAGGACTTAAAAGAGCGCTTTCCCACGAACCATGCCGTGGGTACATCTACCGTTGCCGCAATCACCGGCTCCCATCCACGAATCTTTTTTCCACGACTAAAATCATACAAAACACCCGCATGTACCCGCTCAGAACCCCATTCAGAAGCGTCCTGATACCGTGTCATTTCTGGCTGCTTATTTTGCACTACTGGCTCATAGGCGACAGGAAGTACGCGGTCTTTGGCATGCCAAACAAGCGTATATCCAACTCGAAAACCAAGTCCATCACGCATACCTTCAAAGACTATGTACGGTGAAAGCGCAAAGGTAAATCCAGGATTGACCCAAAGGCTACCAACCAAAGACCCAAATCGCCACGGTTCCCGCTCAATACTCATACGTTCATTTAAATCAGACGTCGCAAAGCGTTTTTGCACACGCCCGATCAAAAAGAACCAAATATCTTTTTTAAGCAAGACTTCAGCAGAGCCCTCAAAGTACCATCCAAAACCCGGGTTGCCAAAAGGCAGAGAAGCAGGGTTTGCAATATCACGCTTACGCCCCGTAGGAAGTACCGCACCAATTTCGGCACCAAGCGAAATATACCGACACCAAAGGAAATAATCTCGATCAAAATATAGCCGTGCAAAGAGCTCCGCATCAGTCGAACCCGATCCTTGCCAACATGCTGGCTCCAGATCAAGCGCCTGATGTAATGAAGATTGCAATGCTATCAATTCCTGTTCGTCTCCATATCCATTAACCACTGCGTCAAACGAAGTCGTATCCCGAATAAGCTCAAGCTCCGAATCAACCTCCATGGCACCAATACGGCCACCAAAGCCGAAGCAACTACGCGGAGAAAAATAAGCAGTAAAAGCTATTCCCTTACCAACCATCCGCCCTCGCGTAATATATGGGCCATCAAGCAGTTTAGACTGCCATTCACTCTTGATCAACGAAGTATTCCGTCGACCTGAAGCAACGACCGCATCATCAAGGTAACGCAAACCGTATGCAGCACCATCATAGGCAAATAGCTCGCATTCCTCCCCATACTCATTAAAGGATTTGTCCGCCAACAATATATACGGTTGCAAATTAACAGCGCACGATTTACGCTCTCCAATCAAAGGATTTCGTTCAAGAAAGGGGACAAAAAAGCGCTGGTCAACCGTCATAGCGCCCAAAGAAAACGCCAGTGCAACCGGCGCTAATGCGACCCAACCGATAGTTTTTAGTAATAAATTTTGTACGTGATTCCGCATACTTCAGCTTCCTACTTGGAAAATACTACGTTCCTTTCATACTAGTAAGGATACGATTTTTCCTATTTTTTGAAAGCAAAAGCCGTGGTTGCCGGAAAAAGCGTTCTATGTTACTACAGTAATCGTACTATGTACTCGACATATCCGGGGGAGGTATAATGTCCTTTTCTAACGTTCAAGCCGTGGTATTAGCCGCCGGCAAATCAGCGCGGTTTAATACAAAAAAAACAAAACTCTGTCACATTATTTGTGGCCAAGAGTTAATAGCCTATCCCGCAAAACTCTTAACAAAAATGCACATTCCTACCATTTGCGTTGTAGGACACCAAAAAGAAGACATCATCGCGACCCTTGCATGCCATGATATTCCCAATATCACGTATGTTGAACAAAAGGACGCCAAAGGCACTGGTCATGCCTTACTTTGCTCATTGCCAAGCACTTCTGCCGAACACATCTTAGTAATGAACGGAGATGTACCGCTTATCACCCAAGAATTACTCGAAACATTGCTCGAAAAACACATGCACGAAGAAGCTGCCGCTAGCTTTATTATTTCCCACAGCTTTTCACCATCATCCTCAGGATATGGCCGTGTCGTAAAACATGGCGAATCGGTTGAAATCGTCGAAACCAAGTACAATCCTGATGCGTTTACCGAAAGCAATTTCATCAACGCGGGTATTTATGTATTTAAAAAATCATTCTTGGACCAGACGTTAACTGAACTTGCACCAGATCCAACATCAGGTGAAATTTTCATTACCGATTTAATTGGCGCAGCTAACGCACAAGGCAGCCGCGTATGCACCATAACAGCTCCATTTGACACCATTCGCGGCGTCAATAACCTCAAGGACCTCTGGGCTGTTGAGCACATCAAACGTTCAGAACTCATTACCCACTGGATGAACCATGGAGTCCGCTTCATCGCAGCACAAAACGTCTACTTGGATCTGAATGTTACCATTGAAAACGACACCGTTATTTGGCCAGGATGCATTCTTACCGGCAACACTCATATCGGTCATGGCTGCTCAATCGGCGCCTATTCATGCATTACCGACAGCACCATCCACGACGGCGCGCTCATACAACCACACAGCGTAATTATCAACTCAATCGTTCACCAAAGCGCTGAAGTTGGACCATTTGCCAAGTTACGGTCAAGCTCAGTCGGCGAACGAGCAATTATTGGTAATTTCGTTGAAATGAATCGAAGCTCCGCCGGCGCACGCACCAAAGCCAAGCACCTAACCTACATGGGCGACACCTGTATTGGCATGCAAGCAAACATTGGCGCCGGAACTATTACTTGTAACTTCGATGGAATTTCGAAACATAAAACCGTTATCAAGGATCGGGCCATGATCGGCAGCAACAATGCACTTATTGCCCCAATAACCATTGGCAAAAATGCCGTCACCGGGGCAGGTTCCGTACTAACAGAAGATGTTCCTGATAATGCATTTTCAGTCAGTCGCTCGCCACAATCAACACGGGATAATTATTCCGAAACATTGCGGCACAACACGCTCGCCAAAACATACCCGGAAAAATCTGAACCTCAAGAACAGGCGGCATGATAACTTTTGTTCACACTGCCGACCTTCACTATGGAGTAGAAAACTACGGACGTGTGGATCCTCAAACAGGGATCCACACCCGGCTGCTTGATTTTCATAACGCATTCTCTTTTGTCGTAACAAAAGCCATAGAACACAATGTCGACTTCTTTTTAATGTGTGGGGATGCCTACAAAACAGCACATCCGACACCTACCCAACAGCGCCTACTTCTGGAAAACCTCTTACGGTTGTATCAAGCAAAAATTCCTGTTATCCTCATTGTTGGCAACCACGATATACCCGGAAGCTTCGGCAAATCACATACGCTAGACCTCTTTGATAAGCTTCCCGTGGAGGGCTTTCATGTAGTTAGCAAGCCAACCTTGCTCATCGTATCGACCAAAAACGGCCCTGTACAAATCATTGGTATTCCCTGGCCCACGAGAAATACGCTATCGCTTAATCAGGCACCATTAAGCACGCGAAGCGGCCAAATAACTCAAGAAATAAGTCGTCTTCTTAGTACTGAGATGCAAAAGCTTGCTGCTCAACTCAATCCTCACAACCCAGCGATTCTTGCAGGGCACCTTACCGCAAGCACGGGAACGTTCTCTGGATCTGAAAAATGTGCCACTACCGGACAAGATCCAATCTTTCTTCCCTCACAACTTGCACTTCCCGGGATCGATTACATCGCCCTTGGCCATCTGCACAGGTATCAACAAGTTAATCCTGCACAAACACCGCCAATTGTTTATTCCGGATCAGTAGAACGAATCGATTTTGGAGAAATTAAAGACACCAAAGGATTTTGCTTAGTTACGATCCCCAACAAAAGCATGGCACGGGTTACTTTTGTGCCAACGCCCGTGCGCCCTTTTGTGGAAATACGACTCACGCTCAACGCGACAACTCAACCGACGCAACAGCTTGTTCAAGAAATTGCCCGCCATAATATACACAAAGCTATTGTTAAGATAACGTACATAATACCACCGGACGTAACACAACCTGTTGATTTAAAGGCTATTCATGCGGCCTGTAGTCATGCACATCACATTGCCTGTATTATTCCGATAGTTCAAAACACCCCGCGCCCCATCAGGGCCCGCCTATCGACGCAAATGAGCACCCAAGAATCGCTTGTGACCTTTCTACAAACCCAAGAAGTTAGCGAGGGTAAAATAAAACGAATTCAACAAAAGCTTCAGCGCATCATTGATTCTTCTGAATTACCGCAAGATACCCTTATTGAACAGGTTCTTGCACACCATCGCCAAGAACCTCTAATCGATCAGATTCGTGACTAAATCGAATCAAAGCACGGTCTAACAGCATCTTTTGATAATCTGTCATAACAGTTATAAAACGCTGTTGTCCCAAAACCATCGCCGCTTCATCAAGCCGGCTTTCAACAGGGATCAAAGCCCGATCGTACTTTTCAACCAGACGCGTTAACTCGATTCCCTCATCGGTAACTTCACGTCCAACTAATTTGCCCAGAGGTTCATTAAGAACAAACTGCTTATCAGCAGGTAGCTCAGACTCGCGCACCTCAAAAGGCTCTTCCCATGAAAGTGAGTCAAGCTCTGTAGGTGTCCAGGCATCTCCTTTGTCTTGGTCCGCAGGAACGGCAACCTGCTCCAATACCAATAGCGCGTCATCATAGCGAGGGTGCTCTTCTAGATACGTGACCATTTCTTCTTTTTGAACCACCATGCGCTTGTCAGAACGAACTCGAAAATCAACGATCTGTTCAATAATTTGTCGACGACGAAGCGCTTCAAGCCCTTCCTCAAGTGAATATCCAAATTCTTCAAACATGCGCAACATCTCAGAACGGGGGATGCCGCGGGTTTTCTGTAATTTAGCCATAAAATCTTCCGCGTCTTCTCGGGTTACTGAAATACCCAACGTCTGAGCATCAATAATCATAAGCTCTTCTAGTACTTTATCCTTGAGCGTCGCAAAGCCGCCTCCAAGCATCGGACGCCGAATATCAGAAAGTGTGACAACTTCGGCTGCATCGGCATGATAGATAACCGCAAGTATCTCATCCGTTAATTCTTGATGCTGCCCTTGCGTCTGACCAAACATTGTTGTGTAGCCACCCAAACAGATAATTAATGCCGTTAAAATAGACATAACCATGGTTATACACCCTCTATAAAAGACCTATCTATGAACGTCTGCCCGACTGCTCTGGTTATACAATCAATGTATACAAAAAAGAGAGAGAAGCAAAAATGCTTCTCTCTCAGTAGAATATAAAAATTATTATACGAACTATTCAGTAACCTCAGCGGCATCATCAAACGCTTCCTCTTGGATTAAATCACCAAGCTCGCAAGCACCCATACCAACCAATTCTTTTAATGCTTCTTCGTTCATAACCGCCTTATAGCGCTCTTTAAGTTCTTTCAGCTTTTCTGGGAAGCGTGATCCAAAGCGCTCTGCAGCTATAATATCTTTAACTTCTTTGGCGACTGCCGCAAAGTCAGCAAATTCAGGCTCAGTACGAGAAATGCCTTGAACAACATAAAAGCTCTTTTTATCAGCTGCTGGAGTCATATCAAATGAAGGAAGATCTTTCATGCCCAAAACTTTTTGAACAACCATAAAATCAACATTCGATGACCATGGACTTACTGGGCCCAAATCTTCAAGCGTTGCTTTAACTTCTTTCGCAGCCTTTTCTAAACTTCCCGCTTTTTTGGCCTTTGCCAAAAGATCTTTAGCTGCGCTCTCACTTGAAAGTTTTACCGCCTTACTAATAACCCCATCTGGTTGTGACAAGAATGGTGGACGCCGGAAGTTAAAGTTCGCAGAACGATTATTAATATAAAACTCTTCAGCTTCCTGATCCGCAGGAGCAAACTCCACTAACATGCGATTTACAAATTCGCGGACGCGCAGTTGACGAGCAACATCATGCGTAATTTTCTCTAGCTCTTTATTAAATTCTTTGGTGTTATCCCAACCTTGACTTTTGACGTATTCTTCAATGATTGCGCCTTCGACAAGACTATCCGCAACACGTGAGCAGATATTCATCTTGTCTTTTGCCGGCATTGCGTCAAATGCTTGGTCAAGCGCCTGCTGACGTTTAAATTGTTCAAACGTATCTTTAAACTCATCAACCGTTACCGCAGTTTTGCCATTAATCGTGACAAACGCTGGCCCAGAGGATTTACTCGACATTGAGGAAGAACCACCCCCAAACCATGTGCACGACGAAAGAACTGCCAATGCTGGTATCAAAAGAAGAGCTAACGAAAGCTGCTTGTTCACCATACTATTCCTTTACCTATCCTGTAAAACGGATACAAACTTCAATCTTCAAGGGGGAATATTACCACAGATAACCGTGCATGACAAAGAATACCTGGAACGCTATCCGCGCGCTGAAACGACCACAGAAACACGTTTAGCTCCTGCTCGATACAATAGGCGTGCTAACGCTACAACGGTAGCACCGCTGGTCACTACATCATCAACCAAAAGCAACGACCGGCCGCTACAAAGAAGCTTCTGCTGTTCATTCACAAAGGCAAAGGCATCAGCCACATTGTCCAAGCGAGGTGCAACGCCACCTATTTCTGCTTGAAATTTCGTTTGCTTAGTTCGTGTTAAGGGAAGGAACAGAGGAAGCGCATGGTGCATACAAACAGCTCGCGCCATAATTTCGGCCTGATTAAAACCACGCCGCCACCAACGTGTCCAATGCAGAGGAACCGGAACAACCCCATCAAACAAATCCCAAGGACATGGCGCACGCTGCGCCACAAGCTCACCAAGCTGCCAGGCAGCAGTTCTTTGACTATGGTTTTTGGCACGAACAAGCCGCTGCACAACGCCCTCATATCGAGTAACGCTATATATAGCTATAGAACGAGACCGTCCAATCTCGATATCTTGCGAAACCGTGGGCGTTAGAGCAGCTAAACATTCAGAGCACAAAGGGGTCGCATCATCAATAAACCTGCGGCATCCCGGACAAAAGGAAGGGTATATCAAATTCGAGAATAGAGTAACAATACGATTAACCTGCATGAGCACGCATATCAAATAAAAAACGGCGTCAGCAAGCTTACCAGAACGTGTGTCAACGTACCCGCCGCAAGATCATCGGCTATGATACCCCACACCCGAGGCAAAACACGCGCCTGGCGTATGCCAAACGGACGCAAAGTATTTAGCAAAAGATATACCAAAAACGCGATAGCATACATTAACGGGACTCGAGGCGCTGCATGCACACAAATCATAGCGCCTAAAGTCCAATCAAGAACTATGTGCGGCGCAACTGGCACTTCACCATACCAGACAACCCGCGTATCCTTCAATGCCCCCTGCAAAATAAGAATCACCAGCCCTATAATTAGAAACTCAAGCCCTGCAGCGGGAATACTACCAACTCTATTGGCTATCATTGGCAAAAACCACATCAAAGCAAACCCTAAACCGCCAACTACTGGTCCGCCTTCTGACCATGAACCCACAGGACCCAAGGTCGCCAAAAAATACGCAATACTACTAAACTTTTTCATAGACTAACTCACGAAGTAACAACAGACACACACCACTGACAACCGCAATATCAGCAAGGTTAAACAGGGGAAATGCGAGACCTATATTACCAAGATCAATAAAATCAACCACACCACCAACATGCATAAGGCGATCTAAAATATTGGCTAATGCACCACTTACCAAAAGCACTTCAGGCAAGATATTAAGCCCTTTTAAGAATCGCACACGGGCGGATATCACAAAAATAGCTGCAACTAGCAACGCCAAAAAACCAAACAACATACCAGAAAGAATTCCCTGAGAACCAATACCCCAAGAAACGCCATAGTTAACTACCACAAGCCATGGCCGTGCGTGCAAGATCCACCACTTACTCACCACATCAGCCACGATGATTCCGGTTGCTAAAAGCATATACGTCCGCATCCGCATCAGCGAACCTCCCCACCCAATGATCGTACCAGTGCAACAACAGCTGCCTGTATCTCATCCAAGGCCTCTTTGGTCAATGTTTCGTCATCATCCTGGACTAAATAGCGAATAGTAACCGAACGCGCATCCTTCCACTCAGGCTTTTCGAACATATCAACCAAAGCAACTTCACGAATACGCGCATCAAGCGAAGCAATAGAATTTTGCAGCTGGGCAACACTTGTGGTGTATGGCGCAAAGATGCTGACATCAAAAAAGGTCGCTTGATAGCGAGAAAGAGGCCGATACGTTGGCTGTGTTCGATATACATCAGATATAAATGCTGCCGTATTTACCTCAAAGGCAAAACAACAGGCACGTCCAGCCACAAGACGCTGCAGTAAAGCCTTCTCAATGGCACCAAAGTACCCAAGCAACTCATCATCAATCCACAACTCAGCACTATGTGTCGGATCAAACCATGCCGGACAAGTCAAAGCGTTGGCCGGACGCCATTCAGAATAAACGCCGCACAAATCAAAGAGTGAGACTAACGATTGCTTTGCCTGGTAAAAATCAAGTCCTTTGCGAGCAAACATTACACCGGCTAACTGTTCCTGTTCGCGGGGCAAGCTCTCACTTTCACTCTCAAAACGCCATGTGCGCGCTATTTCAAAGAACCTTAGTTCATCACGCAAAATCGCGTTAATAGAAACTGCCTGCAGCAAGTGGGGAATAAGCGAGGTTACCAATCGGCGATAATTTTCTGAAATCGGATTTTTTAACTCCTGTGCTCGACCAACTGCAAGATCAACTTCACGTAAAAATGTCTCATCGTAGAGCGAATAACGTGAAACTTCATGCATCCCACAGCCAAATGCGCAATGATGTTTAATCGCCCGGCGCCGCATCGCCGCACTTAAATCAAATGGCTTCATCTGCCGACTCGGCAAAACCTGAGGAATTGCATCGTATCCAACAAAACGAGCCACTTCCTCAATAAGATCTTCGGGAATACGAACATCCTTAAAACTACGGAAAAGTGGTACATGGACCTGATACACAACCCCGCCTGCTACCTGTTCAGTACGCACCCCAAAACCCAGCCGCTCAAAAATCGCAACAACATCAGGTTCCACCACTGAATATCCAAGTTTTTCAACCAACGTCTTGTGCGCAAGAGTAATAACCGTATCATCAAAAACCTTACCAAGCGAAATCACTGAGTCATCCGCAATGCCTGGTATGTCCTCTTTTTTCATCACCGACAAAAAGCGTTCAATAGCTGTTACATTGGCATGAGGATCAAGTCCCTTTTCAAAGCGCATAGAACTTTCGGTGCGCACCTTAGCACGCTGGGCACTTATTCGAATAGCTGTTGGATCAAAATGCGCTGCTTCTAAAATAATCGAATTAGTCTGTGCAGTTATTGAGCTTTGAAGCCCCCCCATAACGCCGGCCAGCGAAAGGACGCGAGCCTGATCAGCAACAACACAATCCTGCGAAGAAAGCGTTATATTACTACCATCAAGCAATACCAATGACTCGCCATCACGTGCGCGGCGAACAACCAGCTGCTCACCAACAACCTTATCTGCATCAAATGCATGCATAGGATGACCAAGGTCAAACATGACATAATTAGTTGTATCAACGATAGCACTAATTGGCTTACCGCCAACTCGAACAAGCCGGCTACTCATCCATATCGATGATGGGCGGGAGCTAACACCCTGCACCTTAATCGCTGCAAAGCGATTACAAACTTCAGGATCTTCAATGACTGCTAAATCAGATGAATGCGCAAAATGACAAATCGGTAGCGAAGAAGAAATCTGCTCTTCCGAAAGGAGCTTAACCTTTAAAATAGCAGCAATTTCGCGCGCAAAGCCACGATGCCCCCACAAATCTGGTCGATTAGTAAGCGACTTGTTGTCAATATCAATTATCCAGTCTTCCGAATCCAGTTCCCGGCGCCATGTTCCGCCTATTTGTCCCTCAGCAACAAAGACTTCAGGAAAACTTCCTTCACGCACACCTGCTAAATCAGCAAAGCTTGCCCACCGATAACCGCCTTCATAAGATACTAAAAGCACCTGCGATCCAATTCGAAGTTCAGAACGCAAAGAAAGCGCAACCGTTTTGTTTTTTTCAGCAATATGAAGTGTCGTCGTTGTTGCATCAACAGAAGAAACGGTTCCCACAAAAAATCGCTCCCAATCAAAGCGATGATGGGCAACTCCATCAATTTCCGCCGTTGTTTTACCCAATGCGGTGATCAGATGTTCAAAATCAACTGCAGAACGATCCGCTTCAATGTGATCAAACACCCACGACATAGAAAGTTTCATCTGTTCTTCCACAAGAAAAAGCTCTACACTACAACCAGTATTGGTTAGGTTACTCAAAAAGCCCAAGAGCAGCAAACCAAACCCCTTCAAAAAAACGCCCGCATACTACTATGCAAACAAGGAAGAATGACATGGCTACATCCCGCCCAAATATCGTACAGGAGCAGGTACAACTCGCGTCAAAAACATGGTTTGAAACCGGGGGGCCAGCACGTTTTTTCGCCGAACCAAAAACCACTACAGAACTGATTGAGATCGTTGCCTGGGCCCATTCAAATGGTATACCTTTCTGCATGCTAGGCAAAGGCGCCAACGTTCTAGTGAGCGATCGCGGTTTTGATGGTCTGGTAATCCATCCCAAAATAAATACCATCACTACCACACCACAGGACGCAAGCGCTGTGCAGGTAACCGCTGGAGCAGGCGTCGAAATTGATAATTTTATTGCATACTGCCTTGATCACAACATACTCGGGTTTGAAGAATTTAGCGCAATTCCGGGCACCATTGGTGGCGCCGTATTCATCAACATTCATTATTTCGCCGCATCACTCAGCGACTTCCTTGTCAGTGCAACCTTACTTGAAACAACAACCGGTGCGCTACTAACCGTCGAAAAGGACTGGTTCCAATTTGGATACGATTACTCGCAACTTCATAACAGCAATTTTATTGTCGTAGACGCTACCTTCAAACTCACACAAGGCAATGCCCTTGATGGTGCCTTTGCTCGTGGCCGCTCAGTCGAAATATCACGCCACCGCAAACAGCGCTATCCCTATAAAGGAACCTGCGGTAGCTTTTTCAAAAATTTTTCGCCAGACCAAGTTACCCAAACAAGCAATGGACGCAAAGCAATCTGGGTTGCCTACTATCTTGATAAGCTCGGAATTAAGGGCGAATTATGTGTCGGAGGCGCATGTATTTCTCATCAACACGCCAACATGGTCGTCAACAAGGGGGATGCCACCTCCAACGACATTGTTCAACTTGCACGTCTCATGCAGCAAAAAATGCACGCGGCTTTTGGTCTCATTCCCGAACCAGAGTGCCAATTCATCGGTTTTGATGAATACCCGTTGCTCCGCTCCAGGTAGAAACGACTTGCATTAAAATTCTTTTTGTATAAAATATTAACGTGCAAATAGATAATCAATTTAAAGTAATCACACGGAGGTTTTCATGCGCATTTCCCACCTAGCCGGTGCATTTTTCGTGATAATGAGCGCAGGGGCAATTGCGAACCCTAGCGCAAACCTAATCAACAAAGAACAGATTAATTCGCATGTACGCTTCTACCAGCCCATTGTCGAAACGGTTAAAAGCAACATAACGGCATATCAAAATTATTTTCACACCAATCCAACAGCAGCATCGGTTCTTCTAGCATCAAGCGCTTTAGGGGCTATAACAGTCATG
>DNBB01000006.1:32436-56677 GCA_003484685.1 Candidatus Babelota bacterium | reverse complement strand
AAATTTACCAGGAGGCAAAACACCTCCTGGTAAAAAACTCTTTTTAATATATACGTTACAATCCACGGATTTGCTGTTCTAAAAAGCGCGCATAGTCGGGATGATTCGGGTTCATAGGCGGAAGATCAACCAAAGCTTTTAATCGCTTTATTTTTTCTTCCAACACATTCAAGCGCTGTTCAAGGCGTGCAATTTCATGACGATAGCGCGCATCGTCCTTTTGCACCAGCTCCGCTTTTAGTTGTTCTTTTTGCTCTTCGAGAGCCGATATCTTGCTTTGCAAGCGCATGGTATATGCATCACGCTCGTTAATTGCCTTTTGCATAACAGAACATTGTTGGTGAGTTTGCACATTCTCTTGCTGCAGGATTATGGTTTCCTGGGTGCTCTGCTGGATCTTCGCCTTTTTCAAGCGGTTTTTTAGACGCAGCTCTCGCGTCTCCTCTTCTTTGATCGCAACCTTGTGCTTCTCAAGAGAAAAGCGCTCCCGTTCCAATCTCAAGCGTTCTTTAGCTAAGTCTGTGTCGCGCTTTAAGCGCAATTCTTGTCGGTATTCATCTGTTCGTGTTGCTCTTGAAATTTCAGCTTCTAAACGTTTTACAAATGTACGAATCTGTCCTAAAAGGTCCCGCTCTTTTTCATTATCGCCTGACTGCGACTTAATCGCACGAGAGCGCCGCTTAAGAAAACTGGCGCGTTCCTCTAATTCTTTGACATATCCAATTGTTTGAAAAGGATCCTGTAGATTTTTTGACGGAAGCCCTCCGCGCAGCGCAATATCAACCTCAAAATAAACCCGCTGCTTTTCAATAGCAGCCAAAACATCCTTCAACTGCGCTACTATTTTCTTTCCCTGAGCAATTTGCGCACGTACCACGACAACGCTCTCAAAAATAAAATCCTTTTTTTCCAGATATGCCAACTTAGTTAGATATGAATCTAACTCCAGAACTGCACGACGCATATCCGCAACAAATCGGCTAAAGGTATACCGAGAATCGGTCCTTGGATACATGGCGATAATGTGTTCACGAAGCTTATTGTCAAGCCCATTACTTTGATAGATCGAAATTATTGACTTGTAACGCGCTTGCGCTTGAGAAAACGCTGTCTGCGAATCACCAACAAGTCGACGATCAATCCAACGAGTTAGGGCACCGCCTATGTATTTAAAACCAGCCCAAACAGCTAGGCCTCCCACTACAAAGAACCCTCCAGTCTTCAGCGCTTCACCGCCAGCAGACCCGGAAGTCGACTCTGCTGAGCCACACAAAGCAAAGGCCAATACCATAACCCAAACTATTCTTTTTATATGCATATATCCCCCGCAAACGTTTATGCCTTTATTTATTTTCAAAATCCTAAATCAAAATCATCTTGCAAGGCTCTCTGTTCGCGCACATAGAGGGCTTCGTCTAAAATTCTCTTTTGCGCCTCATATTCTCGCTCACGTTCCTCACGCGCCATACTTTCTTTTTCGCACTGATAGGCATAGCTCTCAACAACACGAGCAATCTCAGCCTCCAAAAAACTAACTCGCTGTTTATATCTTCTCATTAACTCAAAATGTTCTGGCTCACACGGATCATACATTAATGCAAATCGACGATATAGCGCAATAACACAAGAACGGTCGTCTGTTAAAGCACGCGCATATGTAATGACCGGATACCGCGTATAGACATCATATAGCGGCAGAGCTATACGATTCAAGTGGTAAAAAAGCGCAAAAAAAGGTTTATGCGTTTGCACATAATCACTCCACAAGTTTAATCGTGGCAAGATATTAGATGAATGCTCTAAAGCAGCTTTTGCACCGATAAAAAGTGTATAAGTTACGTCAAATTCACCCAAATCAACAATTTCTTGCAGTGCTAAACATTGATCCGCCAAATGAGACACATCTCTTAAAAGGCTCGCCGTAAACACTTCCCAGTCATCCACGTTAGCAACCAACAAAGTCGCTACTTCACCCAGACGTGAACAGGTACTTGAAAGCAAAAAATGGTATTTCTTTGACAACTTGTCTGTTAACGCATCAACCGAAGCAATTTGATTTTTTTGGTAATAGTAGTGAGCATGCGAGACACCTTCCCAGACCAATGCAACGCCGCAAGCAACAGCTCCCAAGCCTACGCCGATTTTTGCCGCATCATCCCAATCAATAGCATGAGCTGATGTCCTAAATAAAATCAGGGGCATCCACAAATAAAAAAACCGCATACAGACCTCACAAATGCCATGCTATATATTACGACAGAATTTTTCCAAATCGACCGGTGCAATGCGACACTCCTCACCGCTATCCATATCTTTTGCAGTAATGTAGTTACCTAGTCGTTCATCGGTGCCGATCAACAAAGCAAATTTAGCCGCATGTTTATTTGCTCGGCGCATCATGCTTTTTACCGACTTGATATCAAAAATTGCTTCGCACGAACAATCAAAAGACCTGATTTTTTCGGCATACAAAAGAGATAATTCAAGCTCATCCTCAGACAGGGGAACCACAACACAAGAAGGCTTTTTTCGTGGAGCAATCTTACCTTCCTCTTCCAGTAAAAGCACCAAGCGCTCAATGCCAATTCCAGCTCCTAATGAAGGAATAGCTTCCTTAGCGCCAAACTCTTGGGCCAAAAGATCATAGCGGCCACCCCCGCAAAAAGCAGATTGTGCTCCCAATAAAGAGCTTGAAAACTCAAACACCGTTTTATTGTAATAATCAAGCCCACGGACTAATCGCGGATTAATCATAAATGGGATTGCCAAATCTTCTAATAGGCGCTGGATTTGCTCCCATTCGACCAAAGAATTGCCACTCAAAAAATCTAATAACTGCGGCGCATCACGCATCACTTGCTGAGACGCTTCATCCTTAAGATCAAAGCAACGAAGAATATTAACTATTTTACGATCCACAAGCGCTTGTGGCAAACTAGAAAATCCATCTAAATAATCGAGCAGTGCCTTTTTATACCGTGCCCGATCCTCTAACGATCCGAGGTAATTTACCTCCAAGACAAAATTTTCTAATGTTAGGGTAGTCGAAAAAAACTGATACAAGAGCGCTATCAACTCAGCGTCATAAGCAACTGATGCTGCATCAATAATTTCGAGCGACACTTGATGAAATTGGCGGTACCTACCTTTCTGTGGGCGTTCATAGCGAAATGCAGGACCCCAGGTAAAAGCGCGCCATGGACGCGCTGCCAGCTCATGCTGAGCTTCAAAAAATGCGCGCATAACCGATGCCGTCATTTCTGGGCGCAAAACAAGCGCTTCTTTACCACCATCCTCGTCATCTCGATTGGCAACGAAAAACATCTCCTTGTGGACTACATCAGTATGTTCGCCAAGGGAACGACTAAAAAGCTCCGCATGCTCAAGAATCGGTGTTTCTACAGGGGTGAAATTATAGCAAGCGAGGTGCTTACGAATTCCATCTATTACTTGCAAAAAACCACCTAAATCAAGAAAATCCTGCGTGCCTTTTACCCGCCTAAACATATGCGCCCCTTTGGAACAAAAAGAAAATGCCCCCAAAGTATAACAAAAACCAATTAGTAAGGATATGCAATGCAAAGACCTTTAAATGCGATATTTAGTCTCGAGCAAATGCCAAAATTGGCCTTGTATTATACCAACCAGCATCATAACCACACTACAGGTAAATAGAACCACCGAGTTACTGTATAACTCTTGGCTCCAACCCCACGCAACAATAAACTCGGTAATAGGTCGTATCAAAAGGCTAACCAAAACAACCACTGCAAAAACAACGGTCCCAACCAACAAAACTAGCCAAAAGAGATAGTTAAGGCGAGTAAAATACCGCGTAAACAAATCAAGCGCTCTGGTAATAACACGAGAAACAGAATGCTCCTCTTGATCATACACAACCGCGGGTATCAGAAAAAAATTAAGCCCGTAAGAGAATAATATACACCCACCTAAAATCAATAAAAGCAACAGATCAATATTTTGGCTAAATAGGCTCTCCGGCGCATCCAGGATCGTCCAAAAAGAACCAAACCAAAAGGCCATCAGCAACACCAACCACCAAAGGCGACGATAGGCATCCAAACTTTCCCATAGCATCTGTCGCACATCCACTAAATCCGTGCGCTCATCGGCAATAACCCAACGGGTAAGCGCAACATACCAAAAAATATTAACTGACTCATAAAGAAGATAGTACGCATAGGGAGGCAGAAAGCGATACAAGGGCATCATCAAAACCCAAAAAAACGCCCCAAAAAAAGCAAAAAGCCAAACGTACCAGCGCGTGCATGCATACGCGACTCCGCTAGAAAGTAGCTGTGTAGCGTTCATTCGCATAAACAGATCCCTTCAATAAAATAACGACACACTGATGCCATGGTCCCATATTTCACCAGAGCCCAAAGAATATACAAGAGTTTTTCAAAAAGAAAAAAGCGGGGACTGGGNNAGCAATGGAACACGTTCAGCAGTATCAGCGCCTGTTGGATCAAGGCTATTAAGATACTTAAGCTCATCGGCACTTAATCCACGACCCGAGATATCTTCAAAATGCTGACCAGGAAAGAAGATGCCAAGCACAGCAAAGAAGGTAAGCCCTTTGCTTACCAAGCCATCGATATAAACGTTGGCCTCCGTACCCATAAAGCGACTTGCGTAGATATCCGCGTTGTCAACCTGCGCAATTCGTGTTTTGTGGTCTTGCCAGAATGGAAGTACGTTTGGATTAATCTTCCAAAGTACTGAACCAACTTGGCGCTCATGCCAAAGCCCAACACCACCATAAATCAGGTTTGTAAAACGCGAAACCGTTGAAGGAGTACCGCCGCCAACGCGTCGATCAACAGGGAAAGATAGCACGCGCGGAATACTCCCTTTTCCGCTTAACAAGAAAGCACTACGTACACGCCGTCCTGAATACAGTTCTTGCAAACTAATAAAACCGCCATAGTTACCGTCGATAGAGCTTTCATTGCGCTCATCAAGATCTTTGTTGGGGTTCTCATCACCACTGACAAACGCCAGAGTAAGCGCACCAATAACATCTGGGGTGCGGAAGTAATATGATGCATCGCAAACAAACATTGCACCACTTAGAGTGTTTTTGTATGGATCACGAAACCGATCATCGGCATTTTGTAAATAAAATTCCGTTTTACCATCAATAGGGTGACCACCGACATTACCCGTGGTATACGGCACTCCTTGTCCGTTAAATACTTCAAGCTCTGCATAAGGCGAAAGCGCATCAGCTATCTGTTTTTCCACCTGATTTTGGTTAGCAGTACCCCTCAAATATAGAGCATTATCCCCGTAGGTTATTTTACCTGTCGCTATATCGTACTGCGTAGCTTCTTTTATTTTGGCATTTATTTCAACAACTGCACCATTACGTACTTGCTTTTGTACGATATTCCGGTCAATTCCGCGCACATGTTGCGAACCCCAATTACCTGCGGCCTCAAAACCAAACTCAAAGTCACCAAACGCAGATTCAAACGCTACACCAAACGTTCCCAGATTAGCATATGCATCACCACGCATTTCGATGCGCTCTTCTGCTTGATGGTCCCAAAGCACATAAGGTTCAACGTAGGCTTGACGGCATGCGTCATCCAACAACTGTGCACGCAGCCGTGCTGCGGTAACAAAGTTTATTGCGCCAAAATCGCGCGCCTGTTCATAGCGATGCCCAAACATCTGTGAACGAATTCGCTCATTAACCGAAGAAAAAGAAGCAGAACGATTAGAAAGCACACCAAAATAAAGATCATATCCAAGCGACTCATCTTCATTAAACGAACCAGAAAGCTTAAAGCCTGGTGCATATTGCTCAACGGCCGATTCAGGATCATATCCAAGTGCGTCCGGAGAAACTGCATATGCGTCACCCAGCGCAATACCACGGCCGAGTTGGAACGAAAACAAACCAATAGTGAGGGTATGCGGATTTGCGAATGAAAGTCCAAAGACCTCATTTACCAAAAACTGACCCCACAACTCACGCAGAACAAGCACTTGAACGTTAATGGGATGTTGATGAGCACCCATAACAACGTCTAGATCCTTGATCATACTAAAGCCAGTCTTAAATGATTCTTGAGGCGCACCAAAGACCCCCTTAGAACGGACCCCCGCTTGAACAACGATTGTATCCCAATCGCACGCATCATTGTGGTGTGCATGCCCAAAACCAAGATCCCAAGTGAATTTACCTAAAGTTAACGTCTCATCAAGCCCACCGTTGCAGTAATTTAACTTGCGAGCGTTTTGGGTATATAAGCCTTCCATTTTAAGCTTGTTAGTAAGGCTTAAACTGAGCCCATCACCATAGCGATGCGTAACTTTAGGATTACGAAAAGCGGCATCACCAGACTTAAACATCAAAAACGGATCTTTAAAAAAGTTTTTTGGAGTAGCCATGGCAGCAAAGCCATATACTACCGTACAAAATAATAGCGCTATGCGCATGACGCGAACCATGATGCACCCCTATAAACGGCAAATAAAATAGATATGTCTTGTGCAAAGGAACAACTATCCCGCTCCTCTATACCCCAGATACTATGTAGTGTATCGCTTTAAGGCAAAGGAGCAACCAATAAACCCGAAAAACTGTTGACAAAAAGGAGCCGAATAATCAATATTTGGGTAAAATCTGCAAAATCCAATCAAGGATGCCGCATGAAGTTTCTTTTCAAAATCTTTTCCATATCACTCATTATTACGCTTAATACACAAAAAACTCAGCCCATCCTTTCCGCAAGCCGACAAATTAAAACAACTACCAACTTTCTTCGTACACACCCTAAAACCACGGCACTTGGTATTGGCTGCGGGGGACCATTGGCATATCGCCAAAAGATGGACCGAGACACCATAATTCTTCAGGCATCGTATTCGATTGCAATCTTTTTGGGACTTCTCGTTATTAATGAAACGTATGAATATCAGGCACGAAAGCACATGAAAGAGAAACAACTTAACGACCTTACCGAAAAACAACAAATCGCTGACAAAAAACTCGAAAACGTTTTAAACAATCTTGCAACCGTAGAAAAGAATCTGCAAGAAAACCAGAAAGAGGCTAAAGAAGCCATCTCTGAACTCAGGACCGCTGTCGAAGAAATGCGAGAAAACATTCGGCAAAACGGCGTTTCAATAACCGGAAACAAAGAAATACTTGAGCATATCCAAAAAGAACTGAACGAGAATTTTGCAAAAACACTAGAAACCGTGCGAGCAAATATGACCGCTATGGCGACCAAAGAAGACATCGAGAAACTTTCTACAAAAATAGATATCCTGCTTGCGCTCTCGCCCAACTTCCTGCCAAACAGCTAACGCTCAAAAAAGGGCAGTATCTACATGCAACTTGACAAAAAAATATTTTATGTGAAAATAAAACGTATAATAACGCATATAAAATCATAGAATAAAAATGGAGTATCTCTTATGAAACGTCGTATTGCGCTTTTTGCGCTCGCTTTGCTCATGCAAACAAATACAACGCGGCCCTTGGGTAGTGTTGCTTCGTACGTGCTTAATACTGCAATAAATTCTGACGCTGTAAAAAACCTTGCCGCTCCCTGTGCTACAGGATTAGGTATATTTGCCGGCGCATCTTTTTTGCTCAAGCAAACCTCAACACTTGGCCGAGAAAATCGACTGCTATTTAGTAGCTTAGCAGGGCTCGGCGCCATCCACTTGTTAACGCAAGGAAACTGGAAAAATGAACTTCAAAGCCTCAAGAAAGATTTTCAAAAGGAATTCAGACTGCTTAACGCAGTTATCGAGGCAAACCAAAAAGAAAACAACGAAAATTTTGAAAAATTAAACAATGGAATGGAACAAACCATCAACAATACTCAGCTCAACAACAACCTTTTACAACAAATTATTGAAATATTACAAAAACAGCAAAATAATCAATACAACTAACGATGAAGTTTTCTGATTTTCAGAATCTTATAATCCAATTGCCCTGGCATCCTATTTACACGGTTTGCCAGGGTATTCTTGTTGGCATCGCCCTACATCAAGATATCAGTAAAGGCATTGCATGCCTCTTGGTATGCGCCTTCGCGCATCTTTTTTTTAAAAACTTCTCCCCTCAGACAGCCGTACTAATCTTTGCAATCAGTCTCGTTGCCGGCTCCTACCGCATACAACAAGTTGAACACTCCTTTTACCAAAGCGTTTTAGCGGGACAAAAATCGCTTTTATCGCTGCAAGGAGAATTAGCCCAAAAAGAGGCGATAAGCGCCACCCATGTGCGCTACACAGTTCAAATAACCACGGCTCAAGAAAAAAGCCGCATGATACCTGCTTTACGAGGCTGGTATGTAACCATAACAGCGCCTCATACAGACAACGTCACAATTGGCGATCTTGTAGCATGGGAACGTGCGTATTTTTCTCTGTCTACCAACAATCAAGAATATCGAACTTTTCTCATTAACCGCAGCTCACTAGGTAATATTCGCACAAAGGAATCCCCCAAGCAACTCGCCCGCCCACTAGTATCCATCCGCCGCAACATCAGCAACTTTCAAGAACTCTTGATCACAAAAATTCACACCTATACCAACTCCGAAACCGCTGCGTTGATTGAGACCATTTTTCTTGGCAAAAAACAACAACTTAAATCTCCGGTGCACGCCTACCGAAAAACGTTCCAAACATGGGGAATTTCTCATTATCTTGCGCGCTCTGGACTACACCTGTCACTCCTTGCGCTCCTGGTTAATATTATAGCCTTAGCGTGTATTCCCTGGTTTGCAGGGCGCGTCTGGTTGCTTCTCATTCTCAGTTTTATATACACTCTTTTTTCATGGACAAGCATTTCTTTCATCCGAGCGCTTATCTTCTTAGGTATTATCTCAATCGGCAACCTACGCAAACGCCCACCGCACACTCTTGTCATTTTTGCCTGGGTTACGACCATAACCCTTCTCACGAGCCCGCACCAATTTTTTGCGTTAGATTTTCAGCTTAGTTTTCTATTATCAGGCTTTTTAATTTGGCTGAACCAAATAAACTTTTTCCAATCCCTTGCAAAATAAAATCTGCACGCAGTACGTTTGGTGATGTATACACGTATACAGGGGAAATGGGAGGTCTCTATGAAATTGTTAGGCAGGGCGCTTAGCGCACTGTGGGCAGGCGTATGCTGCTTGCCGATCGCAGGACAAGTTGAATATGCGCAGGCAAATCATAGTACGCCTTTGGCAGAAAAAGAATGGACCTTTCTCATTTACATGTCCGCAGACAACGACCTATATCAATTTGCATGGCGAAATCTTGCTCAGGCTGCAGAGATCGGCTCAAATCAAAACCTTAATGTCGTTGTACACTTGGACATCAAAACACCTGGCAAACCAAAAGTCACTAAGCGCCTTTATTTAGAAAAAAACAAAGTCCTTCAAGTTGAACCTGACGCCTGCATGGACAGTGGTGCCGAAGAAACGCTCACCAGTGCGGCCCTATGGGCACTCAAAAAATACCCATCACGTCATTTTGCCCTCGTCTTTTGGAATCATGGCTTTGGCGACCTTAATCCAGTCCTTAAACGAATTGCAAATCCAGCTCATTTATTCCATTACAACACGCGTACAGGCCTTATTGAACTTGATCGTAGCATTCCGTTTATGGAATACAACCAATTAGTTACTGAACAGTCCCATAAGGAAGAATGCCAGCGGGGCATCTGTTTTGACGAAACAAATTATAATTACCTTGATGACAACAAACTCATACGCTCCTTCAAGCGCATACGCGAAGAACGCAATGGAGAAAACATTGATTTTGTGATCTTTGACGCTTGCCTAATGGCAATGACCGGAACCGCAGCCCTCTGTCGTATTTTTTCCAATTGGATGGTTGCCTCACAAGAAGTTGTCCTCGGGCCTGGATACAACTACAATCTTACCCTCAGACCATTTGCCGAAGGCCAAACCGATTGTGCAGAAATTTCTAAACAAATTGTGGCGGGGTACTATGCAACCTACGGTAAACTGACCGAAGATTATACCCAATCGGCTATCAATCTCGCCTACTTTGACCTTATTAACCAAAACATAGATCTCGTTGCCCAATTACTGATCGAAGGGCTACAACATCAGAAAAAACAAAGCGTCAAAGCCTTGATTCGCTCATGTCGAAACCGTCATCTCTGTACCTATTTTGACGAACCAAGCTATATCGATCTCTTCGATTTCTATAGCAACCTGCTCAAACGCCTTAACTCAGTACAGCTTGAAGATGCAATCGCTACAGAAGATTACATGATACGCCTTGCAAACACGCTTGTTAATGGATTAGAACTGGCAAAAGACCTTGTAGCCGCCAATATTTGCGGTAAAAATCTCGCCCGTGCTCGCGGAATTTCCATCTACTTCCCCGAATACCGAATTAACAACGTTCACCATAATTCGTATCAGTACACCTATTTTGCTCAAAGCAACCATTGGCCTGACTTTTTACGCGCTTATCTCAATTAACCAGGTAGAGGGTTTAAAACACACTACAATGCGGAGTGCCCCTTATTAGGCATAAAGCGCTGTAGAGCAATGCTACAAACAATAAACGCAAAAACAAACGCCAGCACTGTCTCCTGAGAAGGCATCGGCTGATCGAACAAATACGCGGAAATCAAAAAGGATCCCCCTCCTAACAAGAGGGGGATCACCGTCTTATTTATAAAAGTAGATAACATCATGGTAAAAAAGGTATCAAGGTAAAAAAAGTTGCAGCACAAGCCGAAGCTCCCTCGACAGCGGCAACAACTTCCAATATTCCGCCGGCAGCCGCGGTTGCGCCCATCGTTACCATTGCTGCATCCGATGCCAACCCAGCCGAAGTTATAGCACCTGCAACCACTGTTGCACCTGTTCCAGCACTAGCTGTAGCACCCGCCACCAATGCTCCTGTTGCTGCACCTGCCAGACCTCCCGTCGCAACAACAGCCGTACTCGCAGCGGCTACAGCTGTACCATAACACAAGGACTTCGTTGCCCAATAGGCTATAGCCCCACTGATAGGCCCATGAAAAGATTGATTTGATGAAAAACATTGTTTTTGTGAGTAAAAGAGAGGCTTATGCGATGATCGAAAATTGTTTTTAAATTTAAAACAGTTAGTGTTAGCAAATTTTTTACCTAAAACTGCAGTCATTGGCGCATACGAAATAGGGAGAGCTAGGACCTGCCCCGACAACAAAAACATAAAAGTTAGAAAAAAACGATTCAAGCTATTCCCTTTTTTTAAAAATGGCCAAAACTTTTTCTAATATAGCGTTTATAAGGGAGCAGTCAAGCCACTATTATCTGGATTATATTATTCTGAGAACCTTATCACTCCCTCATACCCAATTCTATAAAAGAGATCGGCCCTTTAATAAAATTTTTATACACTAAGCAGGTATCCATGGTCTTACCATTACCATAAACAAACATGCAAACTAAACAAGAACTACTCAACGCATTATATGCACCGCATCGCGATTTTTACACATCACCCTTGTACATAGAACAGAGCCAAAACATCGTCTTTGGCGAAGGAAATCCTGATGCTGAGATTATGCTAATCGGCGAGGCCCCTGGCAAAAACGAAGAGCTTGAAGGAAGACCCTTTGTTGGCCAGTCAGGGCGCCTGCTCAACAGAGCTCTAGAGCTGTGCAACCTTAATCGCTCAGAAATTTATATTACCAACATTGTCAAATGCCGCCCGCCCAACAACCGAACGCCCCTCCCACAAGAACTTGAAATTGGTCGCTCTGTGATGCTTTTAGAACAAATCACCATCATTCAGCCACGAATTATTTGCACGCTTGGCTCGATTGCCCTTCGCGGATTGACCCAATCTATCTATCAAATAACAAAAATCCACGGGCAACCCATAGATTTTAATGGAATAATCCTGCTTCCAACATTCCACCCAGCTTTCATCCTGCGCAACAAGAGCCGAGCACCACAATTTCTTGCCGACATTGAGAAACTTAGGAAATTATAGGACAAAAAAGACGTGGATAGTATGTGGATAACTATGTGGATAATGGTGGATAACCGGTGCATAAGCCAAACACTATACACCCAAAACAGCCATCAAGAAGGCAAAGTAAAACAAATAGCTGCGAAAAACACCTCCAAATGATCATTACCAGAAAGCACGGACAAGTTATCCACAACTTGTCCACACACTATCCACATACATTTTTTTCAACGAAACAAGGCATCAAATCAATAAAATGGAAGCGAAAAAAGCGAGTTATCCACGCTTATCCACACACCTACTACTATTAATATATAAATATATATATATAAATATAATAGTAGTAGACAGGCATAAAAAATGTGGATAACTTCCCCCAAGAACCGGAGCGGTTCCCCCCATATGTTTTTATGGTATACTATGGTTGTCCTGTCGAAATAAAGGGTTTGATAGGTTTTTTTTACGCAAACCAAGGATCGGTGCCCTGTGATTTTATCTCAAATAATAGAAGAACTTGTTGAAGAACGAGATTTAGACCGCAATGCCTTGAGCAATATTGTTTGCGAAGGGATGTTAGCGGCATACGAAAAAAAATATCCGGAGCTCCAGCTTGAGGCTGTGTATAACAAAACTGCCGATAAAATTGATGTTTTAGTTTGGAAAGAGGTTGTCGGTACTGTTGTTGATGAGCTCTCGCAGATTAGCATACGAAAAGCGCGATCAGTTAAAGCTGATACGGAAGTCGGCGAAAAAATACGCGTTCCGTTTGATGGGGTTATTGGTCGTATTGAGATACTGCGTGCCAAGCAATTTATTTCTCAACGCGTTCGTCAGCTTGAAGCTGCACAGGTCTACGAAGAATTTAAGCCCAAAGAAGGCTCAATTATGTCGGGCGTTGTTCATAAGTGTGAAATGGGAGGCGCTGTTGTTAAGATTCAAGATGCGTTCGCATTTTTGCCTAAGAGCTTGATGATACCCGCTGAGCGTTGTGTTGCTGGCTATGCATTGCGTGCTTTGGTTAAGGAAGTTTTGGCTGAGCCGCGCAATGAAAACCAAATTGTTTTAGATCGTGTTTCTGAGGCATTTTTGCGCCAATTGTTTGAGCTTGAAATACCTGAGGTTTTTGATCGAATCGTTGAAGTTAAAAAAATTGTTAGAATCGCTGGGTATAAGTCAAAGGTTGTTGTCGCGTCGAATGATAAGAATATTGATCCTGTTGGTACCTGTGTTGGTGTCGGCGGAGCTCGTATTAAGCCAATTTTACGCGAGCTTGCGGGTGAGAAAATAGACATTCTAGTGTATACGGATGATTTAGAGCGTTTAGTTCGTGACTCGCTCAAGCCGGCTGAGGTTGAACGCGTAGAAATTTCTGGCGATATTGCGCGTGTTTGGGTTGATGAAGATCAACGTTCAGTTGCTATTGGCAAGGGTGGTAAGAATATTGCGCTCGCTTCACGTTTGACGGGCCTTGATATTGAACTAGTTAAGGGTCTTGAGGAATCGGGTGAAAGCTTGGCGGACATGTTTACTGCTGCTGAGTCGGCAGATGAAAAAACGCGAGATCTTGGAGATTTTTCTACGTTTGAAGATTTTGTAGATGAGGAAAAATAAGCTGCTATAAAGGAGTTTCTATGGCCAATGCGAGCAAGGATAAATCAGTACTGGTCTGTGAGCCGATGTCTGTCGGCGAGCTTGCAACCCGCTTAAATAAGCCGATAACTAGTGTTATTGCTTTTTTGCTAAAGCATGGTGTGGTTGCTGCTAAAAATGTTGTTGTGACCGCTGATGTCGTTGCGCAGGTGGCCGAATTTTTTGAAGTCGAGGTCTGCTTTCCTGAAGAAGAAACGTGCGGGTTATCTGAGTTTCATGATGAGGTTGCGGGTGCAAAATCTTTTATTCGCCCGCCGGTCGTTGTGGTTGTTGGGCATGTAGACCACGGTAAGACAACACTTCTTGATCATATTCGCAATACACGAGTAGCTGCACGCGAAAAGGGTGGAATAACGCAACATATTGGTGCGTATGAGGCTAAAACGGCTCATGGTAAGGTGGTTTTTATTGACACCCCGGGTCATGAAGCTTTTTCAGTAATGCGTGCTCATGGTGTTACGACCGCAGATATAGTTATTTTGGTTGTGGGCGCAGACAATGGCGTCATGCCTCAGACAATTGAAGCGCTTGAAATGGCTCAGCAGGCGGGGACCCCTATTGTTGTGGCAATAAATAAAATTGATCGTGCAAATGCCCGTCAAATTGACGAAGTTAAACACGCGCTTTCGCGGCATGGTTTACAGCCGGACGAGTGGGGCGGCGATACGATTTTTGTCCCGATTTCCGCGCTTAAGGGTACGGGCGTTGATGAATTATTGGAAGCGGTTGCTTTGCAAGCGTATGATCTTGGTTTGGAAACGTATTTAGATGTTCCTCCTTGTGGATATGTACTTGAGTCTCGTCTTGAAAAGGGGCGCGGTGCTGTTGCAACAGTTATTTCGCGTCGTGGTATTTTGCGGATTGGCGACCTATTTATCGCAGGTGGCGCTCCGGGCAAAATTACTTCTATGAAGAACGCTGAAGGCAAAAGTATTAAAGAGGCTTATCCTTCTGTTCCTGTAGTTATCGCAGGCTTTTCTGAGTTGCCTCAACCCGGTGATGTTTTGCGGTCGGTTGAACTTACAGAATGGAATAAGATGCGTGCGCAAGGTAATGCGCCAGATCGTAAAACAGGCAGCTCTGCTGCACACTTGACTGCAGCGCAACAAAAGCATGGCGCACCGATTAAGTTGATTGTTCGTGCTTCTACTAATTCATCGCGTGACGTCTTGGTTTCTTCGCTTGAGAAAATCTCTAAAAAAACTTTTTCTGGAGTTACTGTCCTTTCTTCTGGTGTCGGCCCGGCAACGGAGAGTGATATTGTCTTTGCTTCAGATACAGGTTCTATGGTTCTTTCCTTGGATGCAAAAACAGAGACTAANNAAAACTGGTGAAGCCTTGATTTTAAAAGTTTTTGATATCAAAAATCTTGGGATTGTTGCCGGTGCTCGAGTTGTTGATGGTTTTATTAAAAAAACAGCAACGGTAAGAATTTATCGAAGCAACCGAAAAATTGGTGAAGGTAAATTAACCAGTCTGCAGCGTGATCGCAATCAAGCTAAAGAAGTTAAAAAGGGCTTTGAGTGTGCTTTTATGGTCGACAAATTTAACGATTGGGTCATAGATGACCGCGTTGAATTTTATGATGAGGTCGTTGTGCCTGAATCGCATTAACTTGGCTAAGGGGTACTTTTAAAAGATATAAAGCGCGTGTAGGATTTGACCCCTACACGCGCTAGTTTTTTATTTTCGAAGCATTTAATTCTTATTCTTGCCTACATTTTTTGTCTCACAAGATCTATCTTGCTGTGGACTACTTCTTTAAAAAATATTTTCTTGGGGGGCGCAGATGCTTGTTTTTTTCTAGGTGGCAGTGGTGAAAGTATTGAAATAGCATGGACTGATGAGCGTTGTTGAAAGAAGTTAGCTATGTCTTGGTTAAAACTACGAATCAGAAGCGCTGTCCCTTTGTGGTTTTGGAGTGAGACGAGTTTTTTAATATCTCTCATGATTTATGAAAGTTACAAGAGAGACTCTTAGAAAGAAGAGCTTTTTGCGCTCAACAAGAGGCCGCCCTTGGAAGGTGTTATTGTTAGAATTCGGTCGTCAAGAAAAATTTAGAGAGAATGTACTTTACGGGTTCGGGATGAATATTACTTGATTGTTGCGAGTTGTTTGTTGTTTATTTCTGTTGCGCGATTAGTTGGCGCAAAACGTTGAGGTTTTCTGCATGATCATCAAGTGTTGTGCGTGGGGTTTCAATGATTTTGCTGATGTGACTAAACCGCTTATCATTCATGATGCGTTTAAACACTGCAAGTCCTAGGGCGCCTTTTCCGATTGCTTCGTGACGATCAAGGTGCGAGCCGCACGGTTTTTTTGAATCGTTGAGGTGAAAAACCTGCAAGTTTTTAAGGCTCAGGATCCGGTCAAACTCTGCGAATACATTGTTGTATGCAGATTCCGAAACAAGGTTGTAGCCGGCGGCACATGCGTGACACGTATCAAAACAAAAGCCAATCTTTGACTTGTTTTTACATTGTTCGTAAATTGCCCCAAGTTCTTCAAATGTTGAACCAATTGTTGTTCCTTGTCCTGCCATGTTTTCGAGCAAAATTTTAGTGGTTCCTGGGTTGTGCTCAAGGACGTGGTCAAGGCTTTTGGCGATCTGAGTGATTGCCTCATCCTTCGTTCCTGCTACAAAGGCACCTGGGTGAAGAACAAGAAAAGGTATTTTAAGCTGATGGCAACGTTGTAGTTCAGCCGCAAGAGCGTGCAGAGATTTTTGATAGACGTCAAGATTTGGTGAGCCAATATTGATCAAATAGCTTGCATGGCTTACGACGATCTTGATAGCGCTATTTTTTTGTGCCTCCTTGAATGTGGCAGCATCTAATTCTGAAAATGTGCTGTAAGACCATTGTCGGTTGTTTTTGGTAAAAATTTGAATTGCTGTGCAATTAAGAGCGGTTCCTTCTTCAATTGCTGTGATCAAACCGCCTGCAGTTGAAACGTGGGCGCCAAGAAGTAGTGTTGTTTTCATGGTTGTTCCTTTTGGGGATACGAGCAGACGATTTTTTTACATCTGCTCGTCTTGTGTAAACTCTACCTTCGGTATGGGTATTATTTTACGACGAAATTGATCATTCGCCCGGGAACAAATATAGTTCGTATTGTTTCCACGTTTTCCAGCCATTTGCTTACCGCGGCTCGTGCTTCGGTTTCAATTTCCGCCTGTCCCGTGCCGCGATCTACTTGAATGGTTCCTCGCATCTTGCCGTTAACTTGGATTGAAATCACAATTTGGGAGGTAATGGCAAGTGTTGGATCGTATTCTGGCCATGCTTGGGTTTCGAGGTTTTTTCCAAAGAGCTGCTCGAGTAATTCACTCGAAAGGTGCGGTGCAAGAATCGAAAATGCCGTAATAACCCGTTCTAATGATTGCGGTGAAAAGCAGAATTTATTATCTTGTGCCTCGTTGAGCCATTCCATGAATGCAGAAACGATCGTGTTTGGTTTGAATAGTTCAAGCCGTTCTTGTACTGCTTTGAGTAAGCGATGCACACTACGTCGAGCTTCAAGGCTCTCATTGACTCCCTCAGCGCATGTTCCTTCTTTGATTACAAAGCTGTAAAAGCGGTTCAAGAAGCGTTTAACCCCATCAAGTCCGCTATCTTGCCATTCGCAGTCTAGTTCAGGGGGACCCATGAAAAGGATATAAAGACGAAGCACATCAGAACCGTAATTAGCAACGATATCATCAGGGTTGACGACATTGCCTTTTGATTTAGACATTTTTTCGACTAGCCCACTTTTTTCTGAATATCGATTAATCATGCCTTGGTTAAAAAGCTGTTTAAACGGTTCGTCAAATGGCAGGTACCCAAGGTCATAGAGGACTTTGGTATAAAAACGTGCATAGAGTAAATGAAGAATTGCGTGCTCGATNNTGCGGATTTGGATATCGTAGAAAGTACCATGAAGAGCCGGCCCATTGTGGCATCGTATTAGTCTCGCGCTTTGCCGCACCGCCGCACGTGGGGCAGGTGGTGTTAACCCATGATTCAATGCCAGCTAAAGGTGATTCACCAGTACCGGTTGGTTCATACCGCTCAACATCAGGCAGCGCTACCGGAAGTTGATCTTCAGGAACAGGAACTGTGCCGCATGAAGGACAATGCACAAGCGGTATCGGCTCACCCCAGTATCGTTGGCGTGAAAATATCCAATCGCGCAAGCTGTAGCTGGTTTCTTTCTTAGCAATACTCCGTTCTTGAAGGCGTTGCAAAATTTCTTGGCGGGCTTTTTTGGAATCCATGCCATCAAAGTTGCCGCTATTTACCATGATTCCGTCGCCGGTGTATGCACCGGATACTTCTCCAACTGGGTTTTGTATCACGGTATGGATGGGGAGATTATAGGTTGTGGCAAACTCATGATCACGTTCATCGTGCGCGGGAACACCCATGAGTGCGCCAGTTCCGTATGTTTTGATAACAAAATTTGCAAGATAAACTGGTATTCTTTCTTGATTAACGGGGTTTAGTGCATAGGAGCCGGTAAAGAAGCCGATTTTTTCTTTATTCCAGTCCTGCGTTACTTCTTGTTTTAAGTGTTTTTTAAACGTCTCATATTCGGCTTTTTTATCTGTTGAAACAAGATCTTCTGCGTATTCGTGATCAGGCGCAAGTGCGATAAACGCAACACCAAAGATAGTGTCAATACGGGTGGTGAATACTTGGATTGTTTTTTCGCCTCCTTCAACAGAAAATTGAACAAGAGCACCTTCGCTTTTGCCAATCCAGTTGCGCTGCATAGTTTTAACGCGTTCTGGCCAATCGAGTTTATCAAGCCCTTGCAAAAGTTTTTCTGCATACTTGGTTATACGCAGCATCCACTGGCGAACTTTTTTCTTTTCTACTAGCGCACCAGAACGCTCACATCGGCCATTAATGACTTCTTCGTTAGCGACAACGGTCTTTAGTATGGGGCACCAATTGACTTCCATATCGGCTTCGTAGGCAAGACCTGCTTTGTACATCTGCAAAAAGATCCATTGTGTCCATTTGTAGTAGTCAGGATCGGTGGTATCAATTTCTTTTGACCAATCATAAAGTGCACCAATTGAGCGGAGCTGCGATTTAAAGTTGGCAATGTTTTGTGCCGTGCTTACGCGTGGGTGAACTCCTGTTTTAAGAGCATAGACTTCTGCCGGTAGGCCAAACGCATCCCAGCCCATTGGGTGCAAGATATTGTATCCCTGAAGCTGTTTAACACGGGTATATACGTCCGAAAGGACATAGCCGCGCCAGTGCCCGACGTGTAGCCCAGAGCCTGACGGATATGGGAACATGTCTAAGCAGTAATACTTTTTGCCGCTGCCGGCTGGTTTGGTCGTGGCAGGAGAATTCTCCTGCCAGCGCGTTTGCCACTTTTTTTCGATCGACTTAAAATCGTAGCTCATAAAAAACCTTAGAATGGGTAACAGGTGTTAGATACCAGAAAAAAACATAAACCAAACGGTTGCGATCCCGGTTAAGAGGACGGGTGTTTTGATCCAGGTAAAGCCAATCAACTTGTACAGTATATTACAAATCGTTACCGCAATGATCAATGGATAGAGCAAGAGGATAACTGGTTCTGATTTTATAAGAATTTCTCCAAGACCAAAACTTGCTAGTATACCTGAAAAAACAAGGACCAATAGGACGATAGCCTGGAAAGATAGGCGCCCTTTGAGCATGCGTTGCAAATAATCGCTGACTACAAGGGTGAGTGAGACAAGCGTGGTTAATCCCGCAAGCGCTATAATAAGTGCAACAGCCGCTGCTCCCCAGTTGCCGAGAATGCGGAATGCAATGATGTTGAAAATTTCTCCAGGGTTCAAAAGCTCCAGGCCTCGCCCGTGCCATGCACCCAGTAAGGTTATACCCAAATAGACTATTCCTAGGATTATGCCGGCAATAACGCCAGACAAGCCTGTTATAATGGCCGCTTTGTGTCGATTAATGCTAGCTTCGCCGTAGTTAGCAAGAAGCTTAACAATAATGGCGCCAAAAAATATGGTGCCCAAGAGATCAAGCGTCATATATCCGCCCTTAAAGGCAGTTAGAAAGAGTTGGGTAGTATTTATAGGTTCTTTTACCAGTGTGCCACCTACTGCGGCGCCAACGGTGATAAGTCCAATAATACTGGTGAGTTTTGCGGGACTGAGAAATTTGCCGATGATATCAAGGACGCGGTTTAGCCGATATGTAGCTAAAAAGACGATAAGGGAAAATCCTATAACAAAGCCCCAAAGTGGTGTACCAAACAAAAATGGTCGGGTCATTTCATACACAAATCCGGTAATGCGGGGCATGACAACACCGGGACCAATGATGATCATACACAAAAGAATAAGAAGTTGGCCCCAGATATTGCCGAGGCGGCCAAAAAACGCTGTGTAGTTGCCATCAAAAAGCACGATGCCAATGAGACCTAGTACTGGAAGCAAAATTCCCGTGGTAGTAAAGCCGAGAAAGACGGGAAGTATGTTGCCTTGGCAATCAACACCAAGTCGCAAAGGGAAGATAAGGTTTCCGGCGCCAAACAACATAGCAAAAATGGTAAGACTGGTGGTAAGTATGCTTGAAAATATGAGACTCTTTCTCATGGATAATCTCCCAGTTTGATGGGGTTAACACGTCATGCCGCCCAGAGAATGCGGCGCTGTCTGTTTTTTTGCAGAAATATCAAAATTTATTTGTAACATCTGTTAAGTATGACAAAAATGTCCTATTTTACAAGTTCATCCCTCTTTCATGCTTTGCATTGCTCGAATTAATCGAGTTTCTCGCGCTTGGTTTTATTATTTTTTTTATTTGCGTTACTCTTAACCGTATGACATTTATATAGGGAGTCGGCTGTGATTAATGAAAACGTTTTGGTCGTATCGCGCCAGGAAATATTGCCACCAATCGGTAAGGCTTTTTATGGAATATCGGCTGAGGCATTGTCGCCTATTATGGATGCAATTAGTAAACACGGATTTTTTATGGATCGTGCTACCGCGGAACATGATGAGCGATTTAAACAAATTATTCCGTACTTCATTTTTCATACAGATGAAAAGCTTTTTTTGATGCAACGCGCTGCCTCAGCTAACGAGACTCGTTTGGCGAGCAAGATGACGTTGGGTATTGGTGGCCACATTCGTTCGGAAGATACAAAGTCTACCCCAACAATTTTTGAGTGGGGGTTGCGTGAGTTTCGCGAAGAAGTTTGTTATGCCGGTATATTAGATGGCGAATTGCTTGGTTTTATTAATGACGATACTAACGCCGTGGGGCGTGTTCATATGGGGGTTGTGTTTCTTGTGCATGGGGATTCTGCTGATATTTCAATACGATCCGAACTGGCTTCTGGTGAATTGATGAACTTTGCACAATGTTGCTCATGCATGAGTGAGATGGAGAGTTGGTCTTCTTTGGTAATGGAACATCTTATCCAACGTCGAGCAAAATACGGTTCTATTGCTGGGAATCGGAGTAGTGAAATTTGTTCTATTACCAGAGTGCAGATTTAAGTATTTCTAGATTTTTCTTATTCCAAAACAGATTGCGAGATTTGTCGTAGGGGCGCCATTCCTCATTCATGCGGTTTGCCCAGTATGAAAGTATCGTGAATACTTCTTTTGGTGCCTCGGCATACGTGTAAAACAGGTTCTCCTCTTCCCAGGATACGCTCCGTTGTAAATGGGATGTGAATTGGTTGTGATAAAAATTAAAGTATAGAGCGCCTTTGATGACATCTACTGATAGCTTGCTTTGGCAGGGGATGTCATCGACCTCGGTTGCTTTGATTAATACTGGTAACAAGACCATAAAAGGAAGTGGACCAAAGGCAGGCGAAAGTTTTAGTGAACGGCCACTTAACCACATATTAATATGCGTGACTTGTTCAGCCTTTTGATTGATTCCCAGGAGAATGTCATGCCGCTTGAGCGCGGGATTTTTTTTGGTGATAGCTTCTAAATCAACAAGGTCTTGCATGCGCGCAAAGCTTTTGTGACAACCCGTAGAGATGCAGTCTGATCGTTGAACACTGTCTCCGGTTGAGTAACAAAGGTGAATGTTGCGAAAGATTGAACTTTGAATAAATTCTATTGTTTCTTCCTGAATTGGAGCTCCCAACATAATTAAAGTCTCTATTACAAGCCCTTTTTTGTACAATGCTTCCGCCTCAGCGAGCCAAAGAGCGACGTTGCCTCCGTGGCTATGGGTGATAAGCCGGATTCGTGCTTCTATTTGGCCATTTAGTTGTTGTTGCTTTTGATAGTCAATAAGCGCATGGTAAAGGCGGTAACCTGCATCTTTACGAGCTTTTTGTGAGAGTATTCCATTCCATCCAAAGAGCGCATATGTTTCGTTACGTGCGCTTGTTTGGGTAATTTTAGCCATTTTTTTGTATGCAGGAATAAGATAGGTTGCTGCCTGACGGTCAGAAGTTGCTTCTGGTTTCCAGATAACAAGTCCTTCGTTGTCGAGAAGTTGATCATAGGTCATGGCAGGGTGATTACGATACGATTCGACAATTTTTTCTGCTCGGTTTTTTTTCGATTGGTTCAAAGGGGCTTCATCAAGCGAGGCGCTTTGGGTAAAACAGTGCACCGGGTCGCAAAAATTGAGCGAACTTCCCGTGGTCCCGTGTATAAAAACCGTTAACCCTTCGACTGCGGGTTTTATCCCGGGAGTATGAGTTTGTTGGTGCGTTGGGTTGTTAGTTTTGCTGAGATTTAAAAGTTTTTGATAGCGATAGATGCCATACGGGATACCCAGCGTTGTGGCAACGGCCAGGGCGATGAGGATGTTTTGGCGTGTTTTCATGGATATTGCTCCAGATGAGCACCGGTCTTTTTTATGTAGTATAGCCACTATTTTATCCCCCACGTAAATGATTTACTTTCCTCTCATGATAACAAATGTAGAGATAGAAGCATAAGCCTCTATCTCTACAACAGTACTTAAAAGAGCCTTGGAACTTTTACTGTTTTTTAAAAGTCTTTGTTCCAGCTTTTCTTGAATGTTTTTTCTTCGAAGCGATCACGACTTTCGCCGAATTTTTCGCTTCCGCGGCGATCACGATTTTCTGAAGAAAATCGACTTCCTGCTCTATTTTCACGGTTTTCGTTGCTAAATCGGGAACTTTCCCCGCGCTCACGACCTTCACTGCCGAAGCGAGAAGAGCCTGTGCTGCGTTCACGATTTTCACCACCAAAGCGGGATGAACCTGTGCTACGCTCACGACCTTCACTGCCAAAGCGAGAAGAGCCTGTGCTGCGCTCACGACTTTCACCACCAAAGCGGGAGGATGAACCTGTGCCGCGCTCACGACCTTCACTGCCAAAGCGACTACCCTCGCTACGTTCGCCGCGATTTTCGCTACGACGTGCGGGGCGGAAAGAGGAGGAGCGTTCTGATTGATAACCACCACGAGTTTCTCGGCGAGAGCCGCCCTGATATCCACGGCTTGTGCGTTCGTTAGAGGAGTGTTCGGTGCGGCGTGGAGTGCGATTGCGTTCTTCTTTGTAGACGGTGCCACGAAGTTTGCGGCCCGCAAGCTCTTCGTCTTTGAGCGCTGAAATTACTTGTTCAATGCATTCAGGAAGAACCCGTACAAAGGTACGGCGACGTATCATTCGAATTTTGAGAATTTGATTCTCTTGTATCAGGGTTTTGCTTAGTAGCACTGTGCGAAATTCTTGTTCAGTCAAGTTGTCATCAAGACCAATATGGAACATGATTTCATCTACTTGCTCTGAGTTTTCGTCGCTGCGCTCTTTTGTTGCGTAGGATGCGATATCTTTTTTTGATTCGAATGCGGATTTTAAGTGTTTTTCATAAATTAAGTGAGCCGCTAATGTTTGCCATTGTTCGGCGGTAAGGTGAGCAAGTGTAGTGCTTATTGCGCGCTGCGCTTGGCCAGGTATGGTTTCCTCAACTGATTCGACAAGTTTTTCCTGTGCATATTCAGCAACATGCGCTAAGCGCTGTGCGATGATTTGATCACGAGTTGGGACCTCAATTGGGTTAATCGTGATTTTAAATTTACGTTCGATGGTATTAATATCCTTAGCTTGGGATCGATTGATAAAGCTGATGGCGATTCCTTCTTTGCCCGCACGTCCGGTGCGTCCAGTCCGATGCACATAGCTTTCAAAGTCCTCGGGGAGAGAGTAGTTAATTACGTGGGTAAGATCCTGGATGTCAATTCCTCGTCCTGCAACGTCGGTTGCAACAACAATAGAATAATCACGGCTTTTGAACTTTTTGATTACGCTGTTGCGTTGTGTTTGGCTTAAGTCACCATGAAGGGCACCTACGATAAGGCCGCGGCGAGCTAACTGGTCAGCGATTTCGCTGGTTAACATCTTCGTTTGGCAGAATATAAAACCATAAAAGTCTGGCGCGCATTCGATAAACCGGCAAAGCGCATCCAAGCGGCTATGTGACGGAACCATGCAAAAATATTGTTTTGTTGTTGAAGCGCCAATCTGGGTTTTGCTCGCAGAAATTGACTGCACATCAGGCATATATTTTGAAATGATATCACGAATACCGCTTTTGACTGTTGCGGAGAAGAGCCATATTTCGCGATCATGTGGAGTGTAATTCATAAT
>DNBB01000006.1:0-32277 GCA_003484685.1 Candidatus Babelota bacterium | reverse complement strand
GGGAGACCAAACGCAAGGGTTTTACCTGTTCCCGTTTGTGCTTGTCCATGAAAATTGGTAGTTCCTTTTTCTAGTAAAATAGGAATAGCGTGTTTTTGAATTTCTGTTGGCTTTGAAAAGCCTAGTTCTTGTAGTTTTGCTTGCACAGGGAGTGCAAGATTGATTTCGCCGAACAATGTTTCGTTTGTTGCGGTGACAGGAGTTGTTTCATACGATGTTTCCATGCAGGTCCTTACGGTAGATTGTCTATGCACCGTCTCCTGTCATGAACAACATAATATGTCGCAGCCGCCAACAGAATACAGCGCTATAGAGAATGGTAATAAATAGATATACTTCTTAATTTCGTATCTTACGTATCATTTTAAATAAATTTTATTTTTTGTCAAAAACTTCTGGCGACGCTAGTGAGTTGGTAAGAGATTTTGTTTCTTTTTTGCGAACTTTTCGATTAAGGAGCTAAGGGTATAGGATCGATCAAATTTGCGAGTTTTAATTGCCGTATGGGCGTCGCGTATAATTTGGATGCATTGTTCTAGGGTGCCTCTGGATGGACAATGTTGAAGGGCAGTGTTGACGGCCCAAGTAATTTCTCGAAAATCGCATTCCGCATCCTCAAATTTTTGCGCAAATTCATAAATTGTTTCTTTATCCATATCAACAGAGAGATGCTCTTTTAAAGTTTTGAAAATATCATTTGCCCTGGGGTTGCCGATTTCAATTTTCTCGAAAGCGTCTCCATAGGCGTTATTGTTTAGAAAAAGGGGATCTAGCGCGTTGAGGTGATTGGTGGTCATAATAACACGGGTTTTTTCCAAGACCGAAAGAAGGTTTGGGGAAATTGTTTCCGCGGGATCGTTAAAACCACTGAGAAGCTTTTTGCACATGCGGATGGTTGGCGAAATGAAAGACAGCTCGGGAGTGAGCTCGTTAAGAACCTTAATGATTTGGTTGGTAAGGTGGAGTGTTTTTACAAATGGAATTGGGCTGTTAACAATATTTTTTTTAAAGTCTGAGACCTTGGTTTCTTTCTGTGCGGTTAGCTCTTGATTTATAAGTCCAAAAATCTTGTTTTTTAGTCTCCAAGCGCTCAATTCTTTAATTGATATCGTTATAGGTCCGTAAAGCAGCTTAATAATTTGTTCTATGTTTTCGATCGGAGTTTCCCGTGTTCTTGTTTGGGTTGACGCTTCTTCGCCAAATACCCATGCCTTAACGAGGTCGTAGATGTCTTGTGACTTTGCTGCGATTGCGGGAGATTTTGCTAACAATATTACCCAGCGCTCGAGTACGTGAGCGAGGTTGTTTTGGTAGATGTTTTTCCAAATCGTTTGGGCAGTAATAAAGCCTTTTATTTGGCCAATTTTTTCAGCAAGTTCTTGTTTTCGTTTCTTGAAAAGATCTAAAAGGAGTTTCTTGTCTTCGATGTTTAGATTAGCCGTCTCTTCGACCATTTTGATGACGCTTTCTATTTTTTCAAGTGGCAGGATTCTTTGTATTAAAATGTTTTGAAGAATGGGTAAATTGGCCAAATATTCTTCGATGGTGGTGAAATTCCACAACTCTTCAGCTTGGCAGGTTAAGGTATAACCTATTTTCCGCCAGTCCCGTTTTAGTTCTTTTATTAATTTTTCTGCTGGCTCCTTGCATACCCTTTCTGAGATTTTAATAATAAAGTTCGCTATTTTTTGTTCCTCTTCTTTAATTTTCTGCGTGAGGCTTAATTCAGGATTTTCGTTTATTTCTTTTTGTTTGGCCCTTGTGCGGGTTACAATGCCATTTAAAGATTCCTTTAGATCGCGTGCGTTTTCTGGTAGGTGATGGGCAAAGGTTTCCATGAGTTGGAGTATTGCATTGGTGAAATCTTCTGAGTAAACAGTTGTTGATTCTTCTGAGCTTTGTAGTTTAAGGGCTTCTTGTATATCACTTTTTGTTACTGTTTCTAGCAACTTTGACACTCTCACCGCATCAGCTTCTTCCACAAAAAATATTACGCGGTTTCTATCGTCTTTATCGCAGTACTTTTTTGCTTTTTCAAGAAGCTGGTTAATGATCAAGTCCATCTTTTCGTTTACTTGGGCTGTTTGAAAGAATGTATAAGGCTGGCTATACCATTTATCAAATTCATCAAAAAGCTCAGTAGGAAAGCGAATAAGCATCACTTCTTTGTGCTTTTTAGCATATGCGCGCAAAAGCGTTGTCTTTCCCATTCCCGGGGGGCCATAGAGTATCGTATTTTGTAAGTCACTAAATTCTTGTTTAAGAAAATCTTCTTGTTGTTGAGTTTTTTTGGTGTCAAATTCATCGAATTCTTCATCCGAAAGGGGAACAAGACGCGTTTCTTTAGTTTCCGGGACAAAGAAGCGTTTATAGATTTCGACTCCCTTGGTCTCTGCTGCTGTCTGTACCATGGTGTTTTTAAGTCCTGAGGTAAACCAGTCTATGGGGTTTTTTGCGTTTAATGCTGCTTTGATCCACTCTTTGTATGAGACGGCAAGTGATCCGATACGCCACCAGGTTATTTCTTGCCAGGATACCGAAGCCGCCTTAAAGCGGACAACATAAGGTGATAAGATTGGCCGATAAACGTTGTTTTTTACATTTTGGTGCAAGTACCAAAATGCAGAGTATGCCTTTACCTGTATAGGTACTGTTTCTGTGGTTGGCGGAGACGTATAAAGTTTTGTTTTACAGTATTTCGTCAGGGGAGCGATTATTGGTTGATATATTGTTTTCTTTGCAGTGGCATGAGTCCATGGCCAAAAGTATGTGAGAGCGGCGCTGACGCCAAAGACCCCGATTTCTTTCCAGGGCAATGAAGTTGCAGCAAGTTGTGTAGCAGTCTGAGTAAAGACTGGCTTACAGCTTTTTACAGATTGGCTCATATGGCCCCATAGTGGCTGTAGTTTTGGCATCCACGATGCCTGCCTAGTTTCAACGGGCTGCATAGGTGTGAGGTTTGTTCCAACGAAAACAAGGAAAAGAGTTAAAGCGTTGTTGAATATTTTCACTTTTTTACCCTTGTTTTTCAAGTTCTTCTGTATGTTCACGAACTTTTACCTCAAGATTGTTTTGGTTTTTGCGTACTTTTTCAATGATGTTTTTTTGTTCTTGAATGGTGGATTTAAGGTTTTTTATTTCACAAAATAATGCATTTTGTGTTGTGGAGTTTTTTCCATCTCGCGCTTGAATATATGTTTCTATGAGGGTAGGAAGCAGCATTTCTGAAAGGTAGTTACAGAATGTATCTGATTCAGACTGTTTTTTTTCAATTGCTCCCATTGCCCACTGAATTTGGCGCCAATCTATCTGAGGGATATGGGAAGTGTTTTCAGCGAAATTTGTAATCGCCTGAGCATGTTCGTTTTCAGACTCTTTATCGTACTTTTTCTTGTATAACTCAGTAATAGTATTTTTGATTGCGTTGGCCATCGAGGTAAATGGCTGTTCAAATTCTATCACTGGACCCTCTGGGTCAAGGAGGCCGTTGCCGAATGCTCGGCTTCGTGTTGCCATATCAATTAAGGCATAATGGTTGGTTGCTGCAAAAATGTGGATTTTTGGGTTTTTGTTTTCAAGAATTGGCAAGAAGTTAGCCAGGAATGCTGAACTTTTTTCTTGTTGATTGCCTGATCCTGAAGCTCGCTCTGGTGCAATATCCTCAAATTCATCGATGAAAGCGATAATATGTTTTCCGGTAGCGTGGGCTTCTTGTTCTAAGCGTCTTTTAAAGAGCTCGTATTGTCCGAGATCTTCGGTTTTGGTAGGCTTGGGGAAATTATAAGTAATAGCTTCCTCTTTGTATTTTTTTGCATAGTAGTCGACGATTTGAGTTTTACCTGTTCCTGGAGGGCCATTTAGTATTACTAATGACGGTAGTTGTCGATTTTGTTGTAGAGCTTTTTCATATGTTTTTTTGGCGTTTATGAGATTGGTTATTACCCGTTCTTCTTCCCGTAAAGCTTCTTCGTTTTTTAATAGCTTTGCGATGCTGCCTTCTTCGGCAATGCTGTCTTCTTCAGGCTCGTGTTTTTTTATGGTTTCTTCTGCTGCTTGTACAGTTTTTTCGTTTTCAGTTATTAATCTTTCTTCTTTTTCTTTGTTTCTTCTGAGCGCTTCTAAGGCATCGGCGTCATTTTTTGTTTTTTTGTTGTTAATTTCGTAGTCAATAACAAGGAGTTCGCCTTGTGAGGTGCAAATATCCTTCAAAGCTTTTTTCTTGTTGATTTTTGCTTGTTCGAGTTCTGCCTCTAGCCTGCTATATTTTTCGTAAGTGGCGGAATTTTTTGTACGTGCGGTATTCCGTGCTGTTTTTATTGCGGTCTCCTTTTCACGGAGGTCCTTTGCTTCTTCGGGTGTTGTGCTGAGTTTGCAATTTAAAATGCGTTTTTGCGCTTCAGTAGCTTTGCTTTCGGCTGCTGGATCTTCCGGCTCAAAATCTTGTTCCATTTGTTTGAATGTTTGGGTATCCATAAGTTGCCGTTTTTCAAATGACGTGCTGAGTGCATCACCAATTTTTTTCATAGTCGTCATACGGTCGATTACTTGCGGAAGCGTTGCGAGAAGGAACATGCCAAAGGTACGTCCCGATGCGCGCAATAACGTCTCATCTTTGTCTTTGGTGAGCAAACCACCAATTATTGCGAGGCTTCCTACGCCGCCAAGCTGCAGCCAGTCATTTTTGTCCAAAGAATAAAGGGTATTGGATGCTTTATCCTTTGCTTCGCGAGCAAATGGAGCGCCGTATTTTGCGGCCAGAACGCCAGCAATAGCGGTTCCGGCGATAACGGCATTTTTTTTCGAGGCAAGGCTACCTACAAACTGGAAAGTGTTCGGTATAAAATTTGTTGGCTGATTGGGGAGTAGGTGGGGTAGTGTTGTGACGATTAGCTGTTGGCTATTGTCCTGCATACCCATACATGTGCTACTTGCAATGAGCAGGAGCGAAAAAAGCGGGTGAAGTTTCATAGTTTGGGACCTTTTGGTTTTTTTGTATTCTATTTTTGTATGCATTTCAGTGTAATTATTTTTGACGTTTTGTCAATTTTAATTTCGTTTTTTATTCTTGGTGCGCTCTTTTGCATTCTTTAATGGCGGTGTTGATGCTAAGTTGGCATGGTTGCGTTTTGTCTTTGGTTGCGTTTTCTATGATGGTTTCTACTTCTCTGAAAGAGAGACCCAGGCTAGCAAATTTAGTGAAATATCTATCGCATTCAGGTTCGCGTACTTGAGCGTCTAAAAGTTTTTGTTTAAAACTTGCTTCAAACTCTTCTTTAATTGGGAGCCTGTATTTATAATGTTTAAAGTGGCAGCCCAAATGGTTTTCGCTGGTAAAGATCGGGTCGAGTAGGTTAGAGTCATTGGTAATTAATGCAAGTCGAATCTGCTTTTTGTATGGAAAGTCGACGTTGGCCATGAGAAGAGGGGAGTTTATAATTTTTCCTAATGATTTAACTCTGGAGAAGCGATCTGCAATATTGAGAAACATCGTTTCGAGTGGCGGCGAGTCAGCCCTCAACCGAATTGGTTTTGACAGCGGGGCTATTAAAAAATAGGGAACGGCAAATTTTAGGAGCGGGTATAAGATTTCTAGTAGGATTTGTTCTTGGTTCCCTGGTGTTTGGGCGTTAAAGGAAGTGTCTATCGGTAGCTTGAGGATGTTTTTGCTTATGAATTGTACCGCGGAGCTTATTTTACCATAAGATGCGTCCCCAGCTGCTACTCGGGAAATAAACCCGTCAACCCCAATAAAAGCCAACGCGGTAAAAAATGTAAAGCCTGGAATTTCTTTATCGGTTAATTGGTTGTAGATTTTTTCCTGGAGCCTTAAGATATCAGCCCCGAACTTTGGGGCAGCCATGTCATTTTTGACATAAAAACTTCTAACATTAAAACTTCTAACATTTTTGATTTTGCCGTTGTTGTTTTCATCAAAGGTCCACTTGTGTGTATGTTTTTTTGGCGGAGGGGTGATCGCCGCAGATAACTTTGAGACAAACGGAAATTTAAGCGTTTCAGCCTCGTCGAGGATAAAGATAACCCCATTATTTGGGTTTTGTGCGCAATGTTTTTCTGCTTCGTCGAGTAATTGGGTAACGTATCGTTTTATTTTTCTTAAAAGCTCTACATACATTGAAGGCAACCTTGGCGAGTTGTTTCCTATTTCCATTGTTGTTTTAATTTCTTGAAACAGGTTTTGGGGGATTTCGATAAGCTTAATCTCCGGGTGTTGCGCTGCATAGGCCCGTAGTGTTTGGGTTTTTCCCGTCCCCGGTGGTCCTGAAAAGATAAGGTTTGGTAAATCCACAAAAGAGGTTTCTAATATTTTTTTTTGTTGTTTGCTGGCGAATGTTTTCGAATGAGCGATGTCCTCAGCTGGGGCAATATAGGTAATTTCTGTATCAAATATTTTTGTAATTGCTTTGTTGATGGTTCTAAGCGCCAAAGATTCAAAGATGTGTGTGGCGGTGTATATTCCAAGGTATCCGTACCTAATAAACCATGGTTTATTTTTTATTAATCGCTCTTGCCTGGCCGCAAAACTTTCTTCGCGAAGCGATTCAGGAGATTCTTCAGAAGGAAGATCAGCGAAAATCCTGGAAGAGACTAAAAGCGTTGGTCCGAAAAGAAATAGGGCCGATGCACCAGCGCTGAGCAAAAGTTCGCGGCGTGGTATTTGTGCATAGCTAAATTTCTTGGCTAATTCAGAATTTTTTATGTTGCTTTTTAAACCTGTTATTGTGTCTGGTAATGATGTGATAGTAGCTTTTATTTCTTGAAGCGATGGCAGTGATGTGGCATGTGTCGTGTGCATAGAAAAAGTAGTTGATAGCAGCCCCGCGGCAAGTATAAAAGTTTTTGCTCTCTGTTTCATCTTAAGGCTCTTTTTTTGAGGTTAAAGCGCTTAAAGTTGTATCTTCTTGTAGTCCTGTGCCTTTTCAACTGGCTCAGTTGCTGTAGTTGTTCTTTGAGTTTATTAATTTCTTCGACAAGTTTGGCATTGGTTTTTCCAGCTTTTCCTGCTTGTTGGCTTAGCGCGCCTAAGCGCCTTTCAATGCTGTTTTGGTTTTGAAGCCGCTTTTTAATTTCCTCGGTTTCTTTAGCTAGTGTGTTTTTAGCGGTCGCAGCTTTATCCGATGCTTTTGATGTGTCTGTGATAAATCGTTCTATAGCACGCCAGTTCATGCCCGGTAAATAGCTATATTTACGACAAATCTCAAGTAGTTCGCGATTTTTGTCTGACGAATCCTTTTCTATTTCTTTTGATGTGGTTGCCAATTCAAGTTTGTCTTTAATGAAGTTTAAAAAGGATTCTTGGTCTTTCCAGTTTCCAAAATGCAGGATCTTATTTCCGCTGTTGGCGAAGCTGTGTTTTTTAAAGCGTTCTAGTGTTGCCTTGTCTATTGTTTCCAACGTGTTGGTTATGGCGATTAAGTGTATCTTTGAATTTGCTTTTCCATGGTCGGGGACCAAGTTGCCAGTGTTGCCACCCAAGAATACGGAAAGGAAATTTGATGATCGTTCTTGGCTTTCGCTTGCGCCTTTTCGTTCTGCTGCGAGTTGGTCAAATTCATCAATGAGTACGATGACATGTTTGCCCGTTTTTTCTGCTTGAGTGATAATAAAGCTTTTGAAGAGTTGTATGATTTCAGGGTTTTCGGCATTGTTCTTTGGGTATTCATAAATTAGCAGATTGCGGCAGTTTTTTTTGGCTAGTTGAAGGACGGCCTCAGTTTTGCCGCTGCCGGTGGAGCCTTCGATGAGCACGGCATGAGGGAGGGAAAGCGATGAGTTGATAAATTTTTTGAGTTGATTTTGTTTTTCGAAAAGTTTTGTATAGGATTTGCTTTCGTCTGTGTTTAAAAATTTTGTGAGAGTGGTTTTTGTATCTTCTAGGTCGTTGTTCGCTGTTGTTAGGAGCGCTTCTTTGTTTTTGACTTTTTGGTCTTCGTTTGGATCATTGTTTTCGAGTAGGCTGGTTTTAAAGGCCCTTTGATAGTCGCTATTTGCCTTTTCTACTTGTTCTTGCGCTTTTTGAATGCTTGTTTGAAGCTCTATGTACTGATCAAATTTCTTTTTGGATTCTTCATTGGTGTTTAGTCTTTGTATCAGTTCTTCGATCTCTTTTTCTTCGTTTGCTTTGTTGGCTTTTTCTGTTGGATTTTCTTCGAGGGAACAATTGGTAAGGAATTTCTGGTTGGGTGTATAGTGATTGATATCTTCTACTCTTGAAATATCCATTTCCGGGAATTCGGTGGTTAGCGCAAGGCTGATCTTGTTCATGGTATTCCCCATCCAAATAATCTGAGGAATAGCCGTTGCCAAAGTCATAAGGGTTTGGTATCTAATAGCGCTCCAAAGGCTTTCTCCTGGGGCTTTAAGTAGATATCCGCTGACTGCGGGTGCGGCAAAAAAGAGTCCCAGCTTAATCTTGTCGCCGGTGGTTAAGTTTTTGTTAAGCAAATGCATGTTGGTGTACGAGCTTTTTGCTGCTCCGGTAACTTGTTGTCGGTAAGTGATTATGCTAGTGAGAGCCGAAATGCCGAGCATAGTTTTGATTTTATTGTTTTGCATGCTGGTAAGTAAGGTGTCAATTGTATCTTTTACGCTGATTTGCGAGTGCTGCTGGGTTGGGTTTTGACTCGAGATGCTATTTACCAGGGTTGGCAGTTGCGATGCTGCTGATGTGGGCAAAAAGAGTAGTAGGGGGAGCGCCGCAGAAAAAAGCTTTGGAATCATGAGACAGTCCTTTTGAGAGAATTATTTGTTTATATTTAGTATTCGACTTTTTATCTATTTGTCAATGCAAATATTGGAGCGGGCAAAATTCTGTAACGAGAAAAAGGCGTGTTTCTAGAAATATTTTTTCTTTATAGTACCCTAAAAAAGACCGTGTATGTTTAACGTCTTTATTTAATTCTCAGGCTATTTTTTGCAGAAAATAGATTTCCTGGTGGAGAATGTATGTCAAAAGAGATTATCAAGTCATCTCAGTTTCGCGTTTCGGCTTTGTTGGGTGATGAAGAAGAAGTAATGAGCTCGGCAGCTGCTGCTGACCTTGCGTCATTATACGATACAGGAACTGTTAATTTTAAATCTGATGCTATCGTAGAAGGCACCGTGCTTGATATCGCAGGCAATGGTGTTTTGGTTGATGTCGGTTTTAAATCTACGGGTCTTATTGCACTCTATGAGTTTAATGAACACGAACTTAAAGGCTTGAAGAAGGGCGAAAAGATCAATGTTGTGATCGATGAGCTCGAAAATTATGATGGCGAAGTTGTCCTTTCGTACGAAAAGGCTAAGGCGCGTCAAGCATGGAAAGAAATTATGGCCCTCTTTGACGAAGGCAAGCCTGTTGAAGGTATTGTTTCGCACAAAGTTAAGGGTGGCTTGAGCGTTGATATCGGTATCCCTGCATTCTTGCCAGGCTCACAGGTAGATGTTCAGCGTGTAACTGATTTTGATCGTTTTGTTGGTCAAAAGGTTACTGCCTATGTAATCAAGGTTAATCAGAAGCGGGGAAATGTTATCATTTCTCGCCGTAAGTATCTTAATGAGCAGCGTTCTGAGGTTCGCAAGAAAGTACTTGAAACGCTTCAGTTAGACCAGATTATCCAAGGTGTTGTTAAGAATATCACCAGCTACGGTGCGTTTGTCGACATCGGTGGTGTTGATGGACTATTGCACATTACGGATATGACTTGGGGTCGCATTGCGCATCCAAGTGAAGTCGTTAAGATTGGTGATACTGTTTCGGTTAAGGTACTCTCATTTGATGCAGTCAATGAGAAAATTTCTCTTGGCATGAAGCAGTTGAGCGAAAATCCATGGGGCGAAATTCCTGAGTCGATCAAAGTTGGTGAGAAGATCAAAGGAACCATCTCAAGTATTACCGATTACGGACTTTTTGTTGAAGTTGCGCCTGGTGTCGAAGGTTTGGTGCATATTTCTGAAGTTTCATGGACAGATCGCATTAACGATTTGCATCGTCACTTTAAGGTTGGCCAAGAAATCGAAGCATTGGTGGTTTCTCTTGATAAAGAAATTCGCCGTATGTCGTTGAGTGTCAAGCAAATGCAAGCAAATCCATGGGATGCGGTTGCAGGGGAACTTGAAATTGGCAAAATTGTCACAGGAACCGTACGCAATATTACCGATTTTGGTATTTTTGTGCAGTTGGCGCCGGGTGTTGATGGTTTAATTCACATCTCTGACCTTTCTTGGACCGAGCATATCAAGCATCCTGCAGATCTCTTCAAAAAAGGTGACGAGGTTCGTGCGATTATTACTGATGTTAACAAAGATAAGCGCAAGATTTCTTTGGGTGTTAAGCAGCTTGAAGAAAACCCTTGGGAAAACCTTGAGACCAAATATCCGGTTGATTCAAACGTTGAAGGCGAAGTTACCAAGATTACTGATTTTGGCGCATTTGTTCGTCTTCCAAGTGGAATCGAAGGCTTGGTTCATATCTCCGAGTTATCTGGTGATAACGTTGAAAATGTGGGTGATATCTTACGTGTCGGCGATAAGCGCCAGTTCCGTGTTATTAAGGTGAACCAGGAAGAGCATAAGCTTGGCCTGAGTTTACGACCAAAATCTGCTGAACGTCCAAAGCGTGAACGTCAATCAAAAGAAGATCGTCCTGCACGTCGTGAACGCGTAGCTTCTGAGGCAACGAGTCGTCCTGCGGTTCGTGTTAAGTCACAGTTACAGCTTGAGCTTGAAAAGCACGCGGCTGCAGCTGGTGATGAAGTTGCTTCATCAGAAGATGCTGAGTAGGAGATTTTATGGAACGTACATTTGCAATTATTAAGCCAGATGCGGTAAAAGCTGGTCATGCGGGTGATATTATTCGTTTAATTGAGCTTAATGGTTTTGATATTCTACGCATGGAAAAGCGCCAAATTACCCGCGAAATGGCAGAGCAGTTTTATGGTATTCATCAAAGCAAACCATTTTTTGGTGAGCTTGTTGAGTACATGACTTCTGGTCCTGTTGTTGTAATGGCGTTGCAACGTGATGGGGCGATTAGCTCATGGCGTGAGCTTATGGGTGCTACAGACCCTAAAAAAGCTTCGCTGGGCACAATTCGTCGTATGTTCGGCACGCATATTGGAAGCAATGCTACGCATGGTTCTGATGCGCCTGAGACTGCGGCATTTGAGTTGGGATTGTTTTTCCCGAACCTATAACGCCGTTATTTAGGTAAAAATAAAGGGCCCGAGGTGAATTACTCACCTCGGGCCCTTTCCGTAAGGTTTTTAGTTATGCGTTCTTTTTATCTTCATCGTACACTGTTTGTGCAAATTTGATTGCTGCGGCAAGTATGCAGCGTAGTTCTAATTTGGTTTTTGCTAAAGCTTGGTTTTCGATGTGATCACAAAGATTAGCTAATTCAAAGATAAACGTATACAGACGATTGTTTCGCTCCGTGCTCGCAGTTTTACTAAGTTTCCTTAATACAATGGTTGCTCGATCTGTGTAAGCAGTGATTGCGGTGTTTGTTAGGCACATGGTCAGTGGCGAAGGCTTCTGAGTTGGCTTGATGTCAGGGCTTTTTTCGTATAGCTGAAAGAGTTTTGTGTTAGCTTCTAATACAAGCTTTTGTTCGTTAAATGGGTTATTAGGTTGCATTGCTATTCCAGGATTAAAGATTGGCAATGTTGCTAATAATACGAGTAATACATTTATTTTCATAGTGATTCCATTTATAGAGTTAGTGATTTTGCTTGTTTTATATTGAGGATGGTCTGTGTCGGCAACTTCGCAAGCTTTGTTGAGCTGGGCGCTTTCTTGGTAACAATAAGTCGATTTTGTTTGTTGCCCGATAGGAGCTCTTTGACGTTTGAAAACCAAGAGAGAAGAATACTACTTTCGGGGATTTTAATTTTTTGTTTCTTTTTGCAGCATGCGCTGCGATATCCCTTGAGGAAGTAGATTTCCTGTGGGCTTAGTTTGTTTATTTCCCAGGTGTTGGTTTGTTCCTCTGAATTAAGGATTTGTATTTTTGTCCGTGCAAGGTTTACTTGGGCTGTTTTAAAACTTTGTTTAAAGTTAACAACCGGCGCTTCCTTGTTTGTGGATAGGTGCCAGCTGTGTAGGAGTCCTTTATTGTTTAAACAAAATAGCATCTGTTTTTCTTTATCTAAGAAGAGAAGCAGTATTTTTTTTGTTACGGTCGCTAATATTTCAGTTTGGTAGTTCCCGTAATAACGGACGATCGAGCCATCTTCGTACGCAACAAAGATTTCCTCTTTGTCCATGTTCTTGGTAAATGCAACGATTTGGTCATTTGGGCGTGACGTAGTAAATTTGGATAAAAAACCTGCAATTCTAGTTTTATTTTCTTCTGTCACATCGTCTGATGTATCAAAGATATCGGTCGTTTCTTCTGCTGATTCTTTGACGGTGTAAATGGGGAACGGTTGGTAATCGTTTGCTGATTTTTCAATAAACTGTTTCGTGTCGCTCTCACAGCCTGCTCTTAGCAGCGCTCCGATGCGTCGATACAGTTCGTTTTCTGTTTCACGCCAGGCTGTTTCATGTGCAGGAAAATTTAATTGTTGGCTCAGGCGAAGTGTAGCAAGAACTTCTTCGTTGGACGCACTATGAAAAACTGATTGAATTATTGGGGGTTTGGGAATAGGTGGAGCATTTAGAGTAGCGAGCAAACCAGTGCCGAGTAATGAGTTTAAGTAATGGATCTCTTTTGTTGAAAAATAATCGCTTTTAGTTGATTTAGAAGGAAAATAGCGTGAATCAATGCGAAAATGAGCTTCGGGAGCTCGTTTAAGAAAACTCTTAAAATAGGCATCTGGCTTGTTTGTAATACAATAGGGACTTTCTTCAAAAAAAAATGATCCAGCGCCAAGCGAAAGAGAAAGCAAAGCCAAAGAGATAAAAAGGTTCGTGCGTAAGGCGAAAATAGTCATAGACATTCTCCGGTTTTGAATAATTATTTATTTTTATTTGTATTAATATATCAAAAAAGGGGTGTTTGTAAAGTCAGAGATTTTTTAATTCCCTACTTATGTTTTTTGTTCAAGGGGTGTCCTTGTATTTGATATTTGTGAAATTAGGTCTGATTGATTATTGGGTTGCCCCAAAGATGCTACGGTGATGTATTTTTGTTTTTTTTGAGAGATTAGTGGGCAAGTGCTTATGAAGAGTTCTCTCAAGAAACCTTTTTGGGGGAGCTCAATGTGTTTCTTGTTTTTACCTAGGGCCATCTGGCAACTTTTGAAAAATAGTGCTTCATGAGCAGTAAGTGACTTTAGGGTCCAGATATGAATGTTGTTCTTTTCATCCACAATTTTTAGTTTTGTTTTTTCTAGGTTGATTGTGGCGTATTTGGGTTGTATTTGTAGATTGTGGGTCGCGATTTTTTCTCTGGTAGGTAGATGCCAAATATTAAAAAGGCCTTTGCTGTTTAGAGAGAATAACACTTCTTTATTCTCATTTAAAAAGAGCTTTTGTATAGGGCTTTTGCTAATCCCTAGAATTTCTGGAGAATTAGACTTACTGGTACGTATTACAAAACCATCTTCATATCCAACAAATAAGATCTTCTTTGACGCAGTGCAAACTAGTGCAGTGATATCTCGGGTTGGTCGTAAGGAAAATTTGAAAGTTCGAGCAAAAGGCAAAAGCATTTCTAAGTCATGAAAATTTTGCCAGCCAATTTCTTCGGGATTATCTTCTTTAATAAGAAAAAATCTGCTGATGGGTTGATATATAGTCGTGGCGATTTTAATAAGAGTTTCGGCATCACAGTATCGTTTTTGGCTAAATAATTCAGCGATATCACTACAAAGTTTCTGTTCTGCCAAGAACTTGGTGTACCGCCCAGCTTTCTTACCTTTTTCTTCTACGGTAAGGAGTATTGAAAGTGTTTCTTGGACTGTTTTGTCTTCGTATTTTTTATTTATAGAAAGAGATTTTGGTTTTTTTGGCTTGTTTATATTTTTTACTAGCGGGGAGCCGAGCCATTGATACATCTGTCCAATTTCATCCGAGGTAAACTGGTCTTCTGATTCATGTTCTAAGCTTGTTTCTGTCTGATAGAAAAACACCGTGTTTGGATCGTTTACAAATGGGAAAGCTCCCCAGGCAAACGCTGAAAATAGACTTGTTAAAAGGAACCAGTATTTTTTTGTCTTTGCCACCATTTGATCACTTTCAAGTAAAGGGCATTGCTAAATATAACAAAAGCGAAATACTACGTCCTTTTTGGTTGTCCTAGCAAACAGGTGGTGAGTGGCCGTCGTGGAAAAAATGCTTCGTAAATAAGATTGGCTAGCAATGCATGGCTTTTCGTATTTTTGTGGGAAGTAGGCTAACCTCAAGTTTTGCTGTCTTTTTAGTATATCAAGAAGCTTTGATACGAAAAGCCCTGCGCTTTATCAGTCTTTTTGTTCTTCACTGAAGAGCTCTAGCGACTTGCAGAGCTGGGTATATATCTCAGCAAACTCGTCTGAAAATATATTGTCATTTGTATGTTGTAGCGTTGCGTATGCAAGCAACTCTTTTTGTTCAGTCTTGCTAGGTAGACAGAGGATGTTTTCAAATAATGCGCCGCCAACTTTAAGTTCACTCTTTATTTTTAAAAGCTCGGGAAGGAGGTTGCGTAGTGTGTCGGCGCGGACTTGTTTTGAGAATTGGTTTTTTTTCAAAGCTTTGAGAAAGGTCGTGAGTTCGTTGGTGCTGTGAACGTGAAGGTTCAACCATTTCCAGATAAAGTTTTCAAGAGCTTTGATGGTTTCTTCTTCCCTGAGGTTTGCAGTGCTTTGAAAAAGGATTTTGAAAAACTCCATAGACATATCACCGCAGGCAAGTGCGCCAAATTCTTCGCTTAATTGGCCTTTGTTTTGAACATCGCTAGCATCAAAATCATTTAAAAAGGCTATTTTTGCTTGGGCCGTGGGTGCTTCTTCCCTAAAATTGGTAAGTTGTTTTTTGAGGTTTGTACATATTTGTGGCATAGGCGGGTGTGCGCTTTGTGTTTTGAAAAAAATAGCGTGCTTGTTTTTTTCCACCAGGCGGCGAACAAATGCCCTGAGAATGGGAGATGTTAACGTGTTTAGAGCTTCAAGGCAATTATCTTGTTCAGCAAGCTTTTCTTGATAGTTCCTTTGGAGCGGTAGGGGTGTAAGTATATCTTCCAAAAAGGTAATCCGGATATCTTCTTTTAAGTTTTTAGCTTCGGGGATGGTGTTAAGAAGCTGAAATAGCTTTACGAGCGCTTCTTTATTGCGTTTGAATTCAGGATTTAAAAAGTAGAAGGTGTTTTCTTGCAGTATTTGAGTCTTTTCTTCGGGTGAAAGTAGCTTGACGGCGTTAATGAATGAAGGCAAATAAAATGTTTGGTGGAGCTTGAGTGAAAGGGCCGTGTATTTTTTTAGAGCTATTGTTTTTTGCAGGTCATCCTTGGCATTTTCTTTTTGTTTGCTGATAAAATCCTGTGATCCTTTGGGTAAATATGGCGCGAGCGTCTCTATTTTTTTGAGGTTTTTTTTCTGGTATTCTTCCTTGTTTTGTTCCCATCCGAGTAGTGGAGTTGCGATTGTTAGTAAGAATAGATGATACATTTTCATTTGGTCTCCTTTTTGCGCTTTTAACAATTCTGCTTGGCCTGTTGACGGCCATTCTATATGAAATCGAAAATGATTTCCAGGCGCTTGGTTGCTTTGGTATAAGCCTTTGACTTTGTGGTCGATGTTTTTAAACTTCAGGCCATCCTTTTATTTGACTTAGTAACTGTATTGTTGAAAATGGAATTGAAAAGTGTTCTTGCTAGCGGTGATAGGAGTTGTGGTGAGGTTGTTTTTAGTATGTGCTTTTACTGTAATGACTTTGTTTAATTTCCCCTTGTTTTGTGCATCAAAAAAGCGAGATCGAAAAACTTTCGATTCTGGTCTGCAGCAGCAGCGATACCCGTATATTATCAAGTATTCTGGATACTATGCGAAATTGCAGCAAAAAAATTCGAAGCAGAGCAAAGGCAAGTCCGGTGTTTTGCCTGGGTTTTTTGAAATTGCAAAGCAGCTGCTTTGCAACGTAGAGCAGGAGATATCAAACGGCAAAAAAACAACCCCGATACCAGCTGATGAAGATCTTGCATTGGTGCTTTATAAGACTGAGCGAATGCTAAGGTTATTTGACAAGAAAAAGAAGCAGATGTTATCTGCGAAAATTGCTAAAATTCCTTTTAAAAAAAGTACCAATTCCAGTACGGTTGTTGCGCTTCAGTTTCTTAAGTTGGCGTATGGCTTTGAATTTCCCTGGCTGTTTGCACGTAACTTGGCAGAACCATTTGTTGATGAACTAGGGCTTGTTCACAACTTTGCCCGTCACATGAATAAAAAGGAGTCCGTGGAAGACCTCAAGCTTGTTGCTGCGTTATTAGGTCAGGGTAAAAAGATTGATGAAGCAGCGTTTAAAGTGCCAATTTCACCGCAGGTTAGTAAGACGCTGATCCAGCATTGGGGTGCCACTAAAAGCCTTTCTTTCCATCAGCAGGGGGTGGTGGTTGTTTTGCCTTTCTATGAAAGTTCTGTTCCTTTAGTCATGGACCTAAATAGCGGGAAAAGCCACAAGCTTTTTGGCCGAGATGAAGAAGTAAATTGCGTCGATATTAGTTTGGACGGCACGATGATCCTTACCAGTTCAACGGCTGGCGGATGGATTTATTTGTGGGATACTCAGAGTAGCTTTGCAAACGGGTGGATCGATTATTTTGGTGGGGCAAAGCCTTGTTACGCCAAATTTGATCCACAGGGCGCAAACATAGCAGCTATGCTTTCTGATGGCTCAATTTCTATCGTTGATGTTGCATCACAAAAAGAACGATTTTCGCTCGGAAAAATAGCGAAGGGAATTGACTCTTTTTGCTTTAGCTCTGATGGAGAAGAACTTTTGATTACTACTGCTAATGGAGCGGTCCATTTACAGGGTATGTGTGGGGGGTGGAGTAAGATCCTCGTTAAGAAGGCAGCAAAGGCATTTGCTGCACAATTTAATGCTGATGGGACTAAGGTAATAGCATCTTCCCCAGATCCAAAGCTTTCTAATGCAGCAGTGGTTATAGATTTAGAAAAGAACAAGAGCTATGCGCTTGTTGGGCATACACAAAAAATAGTTTTTGCACGTTTTAGTCCTAAAGGCACCTATGCAGTAACAGCATCCAAAGATGGCACGATAAGAATATGGGATGCCGCTTCATGTGCGTTAAAGCACGTGCTCGATAATTACCAAACGCTTGTTGATGATTGGGCTTTTAGTTCTGATGAAAAGTATCTTGCGACGGTATCGGGTAAGGCTATCCGCCTATGGGATCTTGCTACAGGTGGAGAGGTTCATCGGCTTGTTCCTACTTATGCAGATGGAAAAATCCTTCGTGTCCAGTTTAGTCCAGACGGGAAAAAGTTGATTTCGTTGTGGCGAGATGCGTCTTCGTGGCGGTTTCTTGAATGGGACCTTTGCCCACTGGTAACACCTGAAGAAGAGCTAGTTTGCACTGCATTTAAAACGTGGGCAAAAGAATCAAAGTGCAAGTATCCTTGTGTTACAAACCTACAAAAAGGCGCATATATCACCCAGGTAATTGAGCGTATTAATTATCGTTTTGATGAAAGCTTTCCAGCAATTCCTACTGAAAAATAAAATTGAGCGAATAGACTTTTGGGCAGAAGGTCCTGGTGATGACTTTGAGTTACCTTCGTTTTAACTTGATTAAAATCTTGTATCGGTGAGACTAAAAGACCGGCTTTAAATAAAAATGATTCGGAAATTATCATCAAACGTGCAATATCGGAAATATCATAGAAGAGATATGCACGAAGGTTTAGTTGTAGAACAACTACCTGTTTTATTTGGTTTATACCAAGGGTCTGCTTGCATATTACCCAGTAAATTTTGATCTCTGCTCAAAGATTATATTCGTAAGGAGTTTGGATGGCTTTTCGGTTTTTTTGTTGGACAATATTGTCGCTCTGCATTCTTGTCGAGCCTGGTCAGGCGGCTGATTTCATGAAAAAAAATGTACCGGTTGCTACGCTACAAGAGTGTGCTGCTTATCCCTACATTTGCAAATATCTTCAGAATTCCGCGGCACTATCAATGCGGTTGGGTCAAAAACTAGGCAATGAGAAGCTCGCAACAGTCGCGCCAGTGCCAAGTCCAAAAGCTTTAGTTGGATCATTATATCAGGGTAACGAAAATGTTGTCGAACTGTTAATGGGGAAAACAGAGTCGCTTTTTGCGCTCTTTGAGAAAAAAGCGACGAAGCAACTGGTTTTTGAGTGTAGCGAGCTTCCTCTTAGAGCAAAGAAGGGCAGCCCCGTTTCATGGTTTCAGATACTGCGGCTTTCAGATGCATTGCCTTTGCCCTTGGATTTTAGGTGGCATCTTGCGCACCGTTTGATTGGTTCGATTGCAAAAAAATTTCCGGATAGGGCTAATGGGAGCGTTCTAAAGAAAAAATTAAAAAAGGTTCTTCCCTTGTTGGGTGGCGATGGACAAAACGCTGTGTTGCCGCCACAAGCCCGCTCTGTTTTGCCTACAAAAACACTTGAGAAGGTAAGCTTTAGCAACGGAACTCTTTTTGCTGTTGATTCTTCAGAAAATAAGATCATAGTTTGGGATCTAAAAAATAAAATGCCTACAATATTGATAGGGCGCACTGGTAAGGTGTGTAGTGGAAATTTTAGCGCTGATAGTTCCCGCATGGTTACGGTTGCGGATGATCGGACGGTACGTGTATGGGATATTGTTCAAGGAAAGCATGTTGTGTGTGTACGGTACCCTCGCGTCCCCCTGTGCGCTGCATTTAATAAGGATGGAAAATATCTTTTGGTAGCACTCCCGCAGGGAGGTATAAGTGTGTTAGAAACAAAAACAGGCAAAGAATTGCGCACAATAGACTCCCCGGCGGCCTGCGTTGCTGCGTTTGGTCTTGATGCTTCGATACTTGTTTATTCTCTTTTTGATGCAAAAACAAAAGATAAAAAAGTGATTCGTGTTTTGCATATTGGGTCGGGCAAGGGGTATATGGTTGATAAGGGCTCTGAACAACCGATGGGGTTTGTTGTTAGTCCAGATGGTGCATATGTGGCTATTAGTATTCCATATGAAGGTGTTAGAATTTGTAATCTTGCCACAGGTGCGGTTGTAAGCGTGTTAAAGCTTAATGATAAAGCTCAATCGTCCGTGATTTTTAGTGCTGATGGAGCCTGTTGTGCAACAGGAGTTATGCAACCGTATCCATGTTCATCTTTAAAAGACGAACTATTGGTGCAGACATGGGAAGTGAAATCGGGCAAACAGTTATTTGCACTTGCACCGCAGTATAGCAAGGCAAAACCCTTGATGTTTGGGAGCGATAACAAAACCCTGTTGACTTCTTTTTTTGAAGGCTACCAATGGAAATTTGTTGAATGGGAGCTTGCCCCCTGCGTAACCTCTCAAGAAAAAATTATTTTCTTATCTTATCTGGCCTATTGTAAGACTTATGGTAAGCAGCCCGTTGAAATTAAAAATGCAAATGCGTATGGTATTCGTCTCATAAATAAACTAAATGCGCAATTTTCCAGGGAGATAATACCAACTCAAATATCTTGGAGCGAGGATGATGCTTTTATATGGGGTATGTGGGGCAATTGCGATAGAGACTAGAATAACTGGTTTATCTTTTTCGCGTCAGCGGTATGCGCGAGTGTCGCATAAAAATTTTCGTCATATCGCCGGGTTTCAATAACAATAGGGGTAGTGATAGCATGCCCTAAGACTAGTGCTTGCTGTTTGCTACTTAATGTCGCAAGTACGGTTTTAAGTTCTTGTGCTCCTGCTATGCCGCAGAGTACAGCGCTAATATCTTTTTCGTCATGAAGTTGCGCGATAAATTTGGTACCAATTTGTGACAAAATTTCGGGATCGATGCCGGATGGGCGCTGATCAACGATCATTAATGAGACATAATATTTTCGCATTTCGCGCGCAATCGTACCAAAAATTGTCTGTTGCGCGGCAGCGGGGTTGAGGAATTTGTGGGCTTCTTCAATTACAATGAGAAGCTTTTTGGGCTCATCTTCGGGGTGTTGTGATGCCAAAAACTGCTCAGTTTTTTCGATATATTGCGCATGAATACGACGAGTAATGATATTAGCAAGTAGGAGGTAACAAAAAGTAGATGAATAGGTTCCAAACTCAATAATTACTGATAGGTCGCGCTCCAAATGCTCCATGAGCGTTTGAATTGGGCTTTGTAATCCTTGATTACTGCGTGTGAAGAAGGGGAATCTTTCGATTATACGGAGTTTGCGATATAGTGCTGCAATAGATTCTGCATGGGCACCGATTTCTTGGGCAAGTTCAGCTGCTTGATTTCCTCGATCAAGGAGCTGAATGAGCCAATCTTTTTTGTATCGTGCCGCGAGAAGGTATGCAGCTTCGCAGGCGGTTGGATGAAGATTAAGTTCGGTAGAGAGGGCTAAGATGTCTCCGACGCTTATGCTTTGTAACGGTATGGTGAGGCAGATGTCTGGGTTTCCACCCCGGCGTCTGGTTGCCTGCGGATCAAGCGAAAAGATGGCACTTTGTGCAGGGAAGAGGGTTTTTAATCCTTTAACAAATGGTGCATTGCTGTTTTCATTTCTTGCTTGAAGGCCATATTCGCTATGCATATCAAAGATAAGGCAGGTTGCTCGTTGGTGTTTAAGCAGTCCGGCAAGTAAAAGTCTGGTAATAAATGTCTTACCGGTACCTGTTTTACCGAATACTCCGCTGCTTCGTTCGGTGAATTTTTCAAGATCGATACATACATCTGCATGCATGTCTAATGGTTTGCCGATAGCAAAAACTTTTCCGGGTGTTTGGTGTTCGCTGCCAAAGATGTAGGCAATATCCTGATTGGTTGCGGGAAGCACTGGCGCAAAATGCTTAGGTATACTTTTGACTGGGGTGATTTGCTTGTCATGGGTAAGCGCAATGAGTGGCCGTATCGTGGCATGGGCGCTGCATGCGATTGCTTGTATGACTTCATGGGCAATGCTTTTTCGTTCGGGATATGCAAAAGTAGTGTAGTTGGGGATCGGGTCAAGCCGGATATCGGTGAGTAGCGAAAAAAAGGTTGTATGTGCTCCTTGGATCGAAACAAAGCGTCCGCTTTTTAGCTCTTCGACGTCATATTGTGGATTGATGCGCATCAAAAAGCCTTGGGACAGTGATCCTGATACGATGGTTCCTAGTTCGTACTCGTTCATAAGCGTTACGTATGGCTCATAATAATGCGTATCTCAGACCGATTGATTGCAGCAAGGGCGCTACCTATGTGCTCTGATTGCAAGGTTCCCGTAGCATCAATAAAGTTGATCATTGATCCATGTTTGAGCGCGGCATACAGTGGGGCATGGCCAGGGAGAATAACTCGGGTTCCTGTTGCAGTTTCTAGTTCAAGTTCACGAATTTGTTGCGTGGTGGTTTTTGTTGGATAAATGAGGTGTAAGGTTATCTGATCTTGCATGGGGGCCTTACCTTCTTGCTTGTTGCATGAGCGATTCGGCTTTTTTGTAGACATCTTCTAAGGTGCCTACCATATAAAACGCTTGCTCAGGTAGATGGTCACACTCACCATTAATAATCTTTTCAAAATCATCCAAAGATTTATGTAGCGGGATGTAGGTTCCTTCCATGCCGGTTGAAAATTCGGCAGAAAAAAGTGGCTGAGTTAAGAATTTTTGGATGCGTTGTGCGCGTTTAACAAGGAGTTTGTCTTCATCAGAAAGTTCTTCGATACCAAGGATTGCGATGATATCTTGAAGTTCTTTGTAGCGCTGCAAAACTTTTTGTACAGCGCGTGCAATGGTGTAGTGACGCTCGCCGACGACATTGGGATCAAGTCCCTTGGATGATGAAGCTAAAGGATCAATAGCAGGATAAATACCAAGCTCAACGAGTTTGCGTGATAGCACAGTATTGGAGTCAAGATGCATAAAGGTTGTTGCTGGTGCAGGGTCAGTGATGTCATCAGCGGGAACGTATACAGCTTGGATTGAGGTAATGGCCCCGTTAATTGTATTTGCAATGCGCTCTTGGAATGCGCCCAATTCAGTTGCAAGCGTTGGTTGGTATCCGACTGCGGAAGGCATGCGACCAAGGAGCGATGATACTTCAGAGCCAGCTTGGACGAGGCGGAAGATATTATCAACAAAAAAGAGCACGTCTTTTTTCTGCTTATCGCGGAAGTATTCGGCCATGGTTAAGCCAGTAAGGCCTACGCGAAGCCGAGCTCCTGGTACTTCGCCCATCTGCCCGAACACCAGTACGGCTTTGTCAAGAACGCCAAAGCGTTGCATTTCTAGCCACAGCTCGTTACCTTCTCGGGTTCGTTCACCAACACCCGTAAAGACCGATACGCCTTCATGTTCGATAGCAATATTACGAATAAGTTCGGTTACCAAGATTGTTTTGCCGACGCCAGCGCCGCCAAAAAGGCCGATCTTTGAGCCTTTTAGATAAGGGCAAATAAGATCGATTACCTTGATGCCAGTCTCTTGAATATCGTTTTCGACGCGTTGCTCGCTTAGCGTTGGTGCTTCGCGGTGGATAGGCCAGTATTCGTCTGCTGTAATTGGGCCTTTGCCGTCGATTGTGTTACCAAGTACGTCAAAAATTCTTCCCAGGGTTTGGGATCCAACGGGTACTTTGATTGGGGATTTTGTATTGATGACCCGCATGCCTCGGCTGATACCAAAGACGTTCTCTAATGCTATGCATCGTATGATTCCATCACCTAGTTGTTGTGCAACTTCCAGGCTTGCACGATCTTCTTGATCTTGGCCCGGCCGGGGAATGAGAACGTCGACGCGGTTGTTGACGGTTGGTTCGTACTCTGGCGCGAATTCGATGTCAATAACGGTTCCGCTAACACGAATAACGACCCCTTCATCGGGAGCGATGGTGCTATGAGATTCGTGGTGAGATAACGCAGAGGGTAACATACGTTGATCCTTGGATATTGCAAAAATTTGTGAACACCTTGGTAGTCTACTCCTTTTTTTTGTATCTCAAAAGTTGCGTGATTATTCAGGATGTTAGTCGATTTATACGCTCATTCGATCATATCAGGTGTTGTGAGGCTTTGATTGATTTTTACATTGTGAGACATTTATTTGTTGATTTGCAAGCGGGCATCTCACAAGTAGATTGATTTGAAGCAAAAGCAGCCGGGGGAATTGCTTTAGGGTTATAAGAAAATTCAACAAGGTTGCGTCCCATTTTACCACGAATATAGAGGTTTCCGGATTTATACAATGCAACAGCACTGAGCCAAGAAATATTATTCGAAAGGAGCATGAATTGCTGCGTTTCTAGGTCCCAACAGTAAAACTCTCGGCCATTTGTTAGGCCATACAAAAGATTTTTTTTATCATCAAACCAGAGGCGCCTAAAACTCCGGCTGATATCGCCTCCTTTTGCTTCTCTGAAAAAACCGGGATGGCGTAGGATTTGAATAGCGCCTATTTGGTCAAGCACATAAATAAGACCTTTTTCATTCGATGCTGCAATTTTAGATTCTGTTTTGTTGCACGTGATGCTGGTGAGCGCTCTGCCGGTGATTTCTCCCCAATGCTTTATACCCTCTTGGTTTTTGCTCTGGATAGACCATTGTTGAGTTCCTAATCCTTTAGGAAGTGCATATAGGAGGGTATTGGTGTTTGCCGTGCGGGCGGTGGCAAAGAGGCGTTGTTCAGAAGAAAATTTATATTTAGTTAATCCTTCGGTACTCATTGGTGCTATTTGTTTGTCTTGAACATAGAAGAGCTTTCCATTGTCTTTGGTTTGGCTTATTAGCACTCTTCCATCGTAAAAACAGATTAGAAGTTCGGCATCGTTTTTGCTGAATTCTATGTGCTGTATGATGCCATAATATTTGGTCGGGTCTAGTTCTTTTGAAAGTAGGTACGTATTGCCTTTTTTCTGGAATATGCTGATTTTTGCAATCTGCTGGTCGGGATCGAGCTCGGTGCTTGTGGCAATGTATTCTCTAGACGGTGAACAGATAATCGATTTGGTATAGGGCGACAGGGCAGATTTTTGAAAAGAAAGCTCTTTGCATTCAGGTTGAAGCGCATACCAGGTTAACGTTCCATTTTGATGCACAATAGCAAGAGATTTGCTGTCTCGAGTAAAACTAAAGCATTTTATGGGACTTTTTTCTGAACAAGGTAGGTCAAAAATGCTATTTAATGGAACGGTTTTTTTAGTTGAAGTTGAAAAGAGCGTGATTATATGGTCAACGGCATAGGCAAAAAATTGGCCATTGGGGCTCCAGCCCCAATGAGTGTTTTTGTGAAAATCTTTAGGAAGGGTATGAAGGATTTTTACAGGCAATGGAGTGTTTTTCGGCAAGCTTGCATTCAATGACGCAACACCATAACAAAATACGAAACATAGAGTGCAGAATTTACTGGTCATTTTAGAGCCCTTTGCTTTTATCTTACATGGTTTTCACGATGCCAGTTTCGACTTTTTTGTCTACTTGTAGGGTTCTCTTTGCTCTAAATTTTCTAGATCAATAACAGCTTCTATACTGGTGTGAGAAAGGACTTTTTCAGCTATGCGCATTCCCAGCTCTATGGAATCTTTTGTGTTGTGTTTATGGGCAAGTGCGGCTGCGATAGTTGCCCCACAACTGTCTCCAGCGCCAACGCTATGTAATTGGTTAATTGGTTGTGCATCGATATGGGCCCGACTTGTGTCCTGGCGCCACTCAAGACCGCGTGCGCCTTGAGTGACTACGATAATGCATTTTGGTGCGAGTGTACTGATTTCTTTAAGGTACTGGTCGAGATTGAAAGGGGTGGAATGTTCTTGGTGCCAGGCAATTTCTGCTTCTTGGTAATTGAGAATGTATAGATTAAGTAGCGGGAGTAGTTTTTTTTGTTCGGCCATGGTTGTTGTCAGCTGATGCGGATTTGGGTTGTGAGCTACGATGCAATCTGGATTGTGGTGTCTGATTTTATTAACCAAAGCCACAAGGTGCTGGTTAAGTGGTCCGGAAATTGGGGCGATATATACGATGTCCCACGAACGATTGGTGATGGTCTCAGCCCATTGATAGTCGAGAGTAGTGCCGGCCCCTTTGTAGGTTAGGATTGTTGTTTGATTGCTCTCATGTGGTAACAAAAATGAGAGTGCTGTTTTGCTTTTGTCTGATATTTTTACATAGTCGACATAAATGTTGTTTTGAGTAAGTGTTGTTTGAATGGTGTTGCTGAAGGGGTCTGTTCCAAAGCAGCATACAGGATATGTTTGTATGCCCAATTTATGCATAATGAGTGCGCTGTTGATTGCGCCGCCGCCAGCTCGCATGATTACTTCCTCAATTGGGACCTTGCTACCTGCGTGGTGCGAAAGGTAGGCATGGGATTGTAGGGCGGTCCCTGAAAGGGTTACATCGCACACGGCGCTTCCAATAGTTACGGCGTTCATAGCGGTGCCTGGTAAAGAAACGAACTTGTTTGTGGTAGAAAAGCATGTTGCAGCATAGTTGGCAAGTTGAAATGGCTTTATTGCTTAGGTTAGTTAATGACGGGGTGTTGCACGCACCCCGAAAATGGTCATGCAGGCAGAAGGACCTCGCGGAGAACTTCTTCGGCGTGTTCGACAAATTTAATTTCAAGGCCGGTAAAGAGTTCTTCTAGGCCGATTGTGTCTTTTTTGTTTTTGAGTGGCAGTAGCACTGTTTTGATTTTATTGCGCTTGGCCGCTAATATCTTTTCTTTAACGCCGCCAATTGGCATCACAATTCCTTGCAGGTCAATTTCTCCAGTCATAGCGTATTCTGCATTGATTGGTCGTTGTGTAAGAGCTGATAGCAGTGATGAAAGGATGGTTACGCCGGCAGAAGGTCCATCTTTGGGGACGGCTCCCGCGGGTACATGGATGTGAATATCATATGCGGTAAATCGATCTGCTGAGATTCCAAAACTTTCTGCATGTGCGCGGGCATAGCTCAGGGCTGCTTGTGCGGATTCTTTCATGACTTCACCCAGGCGTCCGGTTAAAATCAGCTTGCCGCTCCCTGGCATAATGACTGCTTCTATCTGGATCATTTCACCGCCAAAGCTAGTCCAGGCAAGGCCGTTGGTAATACCGATGTTATTGGTGTGATTGCTTTCAAGATCGTCAAATCTGCGTGGACCTAAGTATTTTTCAATGCTTTGTGGCGTGAATGTGACAAGCTCGTTGTTCTCTACCAGGGCGCGCGCTACCTTTGAGCAGAGTTTTTTGATGAGTCGTTCAAGTTCACGTACACCAGATTCGCGCGTATAATTAGCAATTATGTCTTCAAGTAGCTCACGTGTTAGAGCTAGTTGTTCGATACAGATTCCTGTTTCTTCACATGTTTTTTTGATCAAATGGTGTTCTGCAATAGCACATTTTTCTTCCAGGGTGTATCCCGAAAGTTCAATAATTTCAAGGCGATCTTTGAGTGGGGCAGGGATGCTTGTTAGATCGTTGGCTGTTGCGATGAAGAAGACTTGAGATAGGTCAAACGGAATACCTAAGAAGTTGTCATAGAATGTTTTGTTTTGTTCTGGATCAAGTACTTCGAGCATAGCGGCAGAAGGATCATTCTTGTAATCTTGGCCAAGTTTATCGATCTCATCAATGATCATCACGGGATTGAGCGATTGAGCCTTTTTAATGCCTTGGATAAAACGTCCGGGCATAGCGCCTACATAGGTTCTTCTATGGCCTCGAATCTCTGATTCATCCTTAACGCCGCCAAGTGCGATACGTACGTAGTTTCTGCCAATGGCGCGAGCAATGGATTGACCAAGTGAGGTTTTACCGGTTCCGGGAGGACCAAAGAGGCAGAGGATTGGTGTGTTACCACAGGTGTTAAGCTTTTTAACTGAAAGAAAATCAAGAATGCGTTCTTTGATCTCCTTCATGCCATAATGGTCTGCGTCAAGAACTTCTTTAGCATGTGCTAGATCGAGATTATCTTCGGTACAGGCGCCCCAGGGAAGCCCAAGGACCAAGTCGATGTAGTTCCTGAGAACTCCAGCTTCGACTGAATCACCAGAAAGCCGTTCAAGTCGTTTGATCTGTTTGGCAACTTCCTGACAGGTTGCCTCGGGCATATTGCTCGTTTCGAGGCATTGATAAAGCTCTTGGATGTCGTCTTCTTCTCTGCCTTCGCCCAATTCTGTGCGAATTGCCTTGAGCTGTTCTCTCAGGTAGTATTCGCGCTGGGATTGGTTCATCGAATCTCGTGCCCGATTCTTAATTTGTTCTTGAACTTCGGCAACTTCGATCTCTTTGGATAGGTGCTGATAAAGCATCTCTAGGTATTGTGCACAGCCAGTTTCTTCAAGGAGTGCTTGAGATTCTGCAACTGAGAGGTTCAGGTGAGATATGATAAAGTCGATAATTTTTTCTGGATCACTCATGCGTGAAAGTATGTGATGAAAGTCGGGTGTCGGTGACTTGCCTGATATCGACATTTGTTCAGAAATGGATTTAATATTGCGCAATTGTGCTGTTATTTCTGATGTTGCGGTATCAATATCAGTGATGATGGGTTCTATGTCAGCAAACAGCATATCTTCTTGAGACGAAAGGTCTTGTACTCGAGCCTTGCATAAGCCTTGTACCAAAATCTTGATCGTGTTGTCTGGCATTTTGATGATACGCATAATCGAGGCGACGGTGCCAACACGGTAGAGGTCTTCAGTGCCAATGGTTGCCTCTTGGTTCGCTTCTTTAGCGGCTAAGAGTAAGATGGTTTTTTGGTTTTGTTCGACAACATGGTTGACCCCAGTGATAATCCGCTCATCAACGACAAGCAGCGGTACGATCATGCGTGGAAAAACCACGACATCGATCGTTGGTACCACAGGCAGACGCCGAGGTACGGATTCGCAGATCGAGACGTCTGTTATTTTCATTGTATCCCCCCTTTTATACTTGTGTAATACAACCGGTATTACACCCCTAAAACCAACCTAGCCAAGGCACCAGGGGGAACTCAAGTGTTTGACTGCTTTGTGCGTATATACCCAATGATGAGGTGTTTTAGATAGATTTTATACCCAATGGCATTTCCTGGTCAGCGAATGTGATAAAGGCCTTACCGTTTATGGTGTGCGGTTTTACAATCGGGTTATTGGAGGTTTACCATGGTTTCGTTAGATTCGTAAAAATCGTCATGAGGCCCTTTTTGTACCATATACCCGGCCATTATTATGCTCTCTGATTCGGCGTCAGCCTTTTTCTTGGCGGCTTTAGCTTTTGCCAGTGCTGCAAGATGTGCCTTTACGCTTGATGCATCAACGATGGTATTTGGTTCTTGTGGCATAAAATATATGGGTGTAGCCAGGTAGCCATTTAGCTCTTGGAGTTTCTCCGAAAATTCGTTTTTTTCGTTGCTGTTGTCAGAGCCTGAGTTTATACGGAGAATGACGCCAAAGTCGTTAAAAAATCCATTATAGCGTCCGTATTTGCGGGTATTTGGGGCAACGTTAAGAGTCAATACCCGCTTCCAGCGTGTTGCAATGCCCGGTATTGGTCCTTGTGAAAACAAACGAAACCGCTCACCGGTTGATTTGGTGTATGTTTCATCTGTTTGCTGGTGCCCACGTAGAACAATGGCGATATTATTGTTATTCATCCATTCGAGCATACGTATTTTATCGATAATAAGGCCAAGGCCGCGGCCAAAGTTGGGGACACATTGGCTGATGCCATCGTTGTGCATATCGTTCCAAAGTACATGTTTGGCATCGAGTGAGAACAATTTAGGTGTTAGATTATTTTTAGGGTTGGGGCCAATTAAGGACTCGTTTTGTGCATCAAAGCCCCCATGTAGTAGGGCAATTTTTTTGCCGCCGTTATTTTGGGTCGTAAGCAAGGTAATTGCGGGCAGTAGCGTAAAGGCTTTTAAAAATCGTGCAAAGAGGACTGTGGCGGTGGTTATTTTATTGCTTAGGCTATGAAGCGTGTTTTTGAATTCGTTTTCCATGACAATCTCGGTTTCGTGGTTGCCACGTATTAAAAGTACCTGCTGCTGGTTGGCCTCTTTTAACTTGCTGAGGTACCACAGATTCTTGAGGCTATCAGGTCCACGGTCAATGTAGTCACCCAAAAGTGCAACATAGATGGCAGGTGCAAGAGCGAAAGAGGTCTTATTGTAGTACCCCTTTTTTTCTAGATAATTCATTAAGGCATTGATGGGACCAAAGTCGCCATGCAGATCACCGAGCACATAAAGTTTTGCGTTGTTTGGGAGCGCTTTGTATGTAACAAGTGTGTCAGTTTGATAGGGATCATCAAGGAGCTCCTTGATGATATTTGGGCAGCTTTGAAGATCGCTTTTTAGCGCACTTTTAAGACGTTTTGCTGTGTCTTGTACGCCTTCAATGGTTTGCCACGGTGCTTGAGCAGAGGGCAATGGTAGATATAAATTCCCCATGGATATGATGAGTGCGGTTGCATAGCGCAGGAAAGTGCTCATTTTACATGCTCCTCTTTTTTATCTTGGGTGTTAGGTGCTACTTATATCTCCAATTCGTGCCATAACTTGTACCATTCAATGTATGGTCTTTATTGTTTTTGCGTCAAGCTGCAAAACAGATATGGCCTGAGCTTACTTGCTCAGGCCATCAAGCAGTGATAACTGGTAAGAAAATTTGGTTAGACTAGTTTCTTGCCGACCTCTGCTGCGTTTGCAACTGGCTGTTGAAGCATAGTGAGGTCAAGTGTTAGTTGAGGAACCGTCGTAAGAGGAGGTGTTTTATTTTAATATATTTTGCACATTTGTCAATAAGGTTTTTGTGGTGAGCAGGTGGTTTAGGCGCAATGCCATGGCAGTCATTCGGCTAGCAAAATCTAGCAAGCTGTGGGCGTGAGAATCAGATGTGTTTTTGGGTCAAAGTTGATACACTCCACTTCTATGCCAGGGATAAAAGGAGGCATGGTCAGTCTACTGTTCCGCTTGGTTGCTGCAGTGGCCGCGGGTGTAGAAGGATCACTTTCCGTTTTCTTAATGGTTCGATGCACGCGGATGAAGGTGCCATGTTTGCAGTAAAAATCATTTTCTTCAAAAAACTCGGTGTTATCGTAATAACCCGTATCTGGTGCAAGGTTAAGGGTTGTGGCAAGGCCATTCCAGGAGCCGACGCCTTTGTGGGGTCCCCCGCTGAACATTAGGTAGGGAAATTTGAGTACCTTCGTATACAAAAATAGATCATTTTGTTGTTGATGGGCGCGGAACAGGTGCTGAAGTTCGAATTTTTTTAGCCACTCGCGTACGTGATTTTTGTAGAGCAGGAATCCATAATCTCCTCGATTTTGGTTTTTTTGAGGAAAGGCAATTTCCTGGTCGCTGTATGCAACATCACTCCAGAGATACGTAGAGGCGGCGCCTTTTTCGAGGGCCCAATATAGGGATGTTTCTGATGAATTTAGCTTGCTTTTGATGATATCTGCTTGTTTGGCGGGCATTATTGGATTAACGCAGCCATGAACAAGGGCAAAGCGATGCTTCTGATCGCCATGCTCGATAAATACGGCTACAGGGAGTCGCCAAAAAACCTGCAAGAATTCGTTGAGGATGTCTTTTGCCTTTTGGCTATCGGTGATAAATTTTTTTAAACACGATAAAAAACCCTCTTCGTGCAATGCCATATCTTTGCATTCATGGTTGCCGCGCAGCAAAATAATTTGGTCAGGATTTACAGTTATTAATTTGGTTATTTGATCAAGAACACCTAGGCTGCTGCGCCCTCTATCAATATAATCGCCCAAGAGTGCGATATAGATCATGTTTGAAATTTTACCAGTCTCTGCATTGTACGCATTTTCGGCTGTGAGTTTTTTGAGTAATGCTTTGATTGGGCCAGTATCTCCATGCAAGTCACCAACCAGGTAAAGAATTGCTTCCTTGGGTAATTTTACCGACTGCATGAGTGTGCAGTGCAGTTTTTGAACGTTTTTTACATTTTCATTTTCGAACTTTTCTATCAGCTCGGTAGTTAGGTGCTGATCGACTTTGGCTTGGAGGAGCTTTTTTAAGGCCATAGCAAGTTGTTGAATTTTTTCAGTATTGTCTTTGAGTGGGGATTTTTGAAGCACTGATGTTTTGTTGTTGCTCTCTGGTGTTAGTCCTTGTGGGAGCTCTCTTGCTTTTTTCTTCTTAGAAGTTGTTCCTTGTAGTTTTAGTGATGAGTTTTTTTGTGGAATCGCAGGTATTTTTTTCCAGAGCGTTGCTTTAATTAAAGTCGTTGGTTGGTACAGCATCTCTCTGGTGATACATGGTTTGTCTGTACAATGAGCGCCGGCTGTTTTTGATGTGTCAATATCAGCGTTGTTACTCGCCCTAAGAAGGGGAATGGTTAGCATTAGAAAAAAGACAAAAATGCGCGAGAAAATAGGAAGTGAAGTTTTCATGAATCGGGAAGCTTTCGGTTATAAATTTGGAATTATATGGGGATTTTCTAGCATAGCCAATATAAGTTTTTTTGTCCGGCTGCTCCTGCTGGAGAAGTACTGGAAATACCAGGTTAACAGGGTGAGATTACCTGGTATTTTGTGCTAATCGCTATATTTTTGTAGGCGGAATTTGATGAGCGCAATATATTCTTTTGCTTGCGCCGTTGTATCGACCAGGGGAGATGGGTACGTATCGGCGTAGTTAGTTTTTGGATTGTGGATTTGTGCGGGCGTAAAAGAGCTAAGTTCTGGGATCCATTGTTTAATATACCGACATTCGCGGTCAAATTTTTTTTGTTGGATCCAGGGGTTAAAGACGCGAAAGTATGGTTGGGCATCATACCCTGTTGAACTTATCCACTGCCAATTTCCTGCATTGACGGCGGGATCATAATCAACAAGTTTTTGTGCAAAATATTGGGCGCCTTTGCGCCAATCTATGCCAAGATTTTTAACCAAGAACGAAGCGGTTAGCATTCGAACCCGATTGTGGATATAGCCTGTCTGGTTAAGCTCGCGTATGCCCGCATCAATGATCGGGATACCGGTGCGGCCTTGGCACCAGGCTTCAAAGAGTTTTTTATTGGTGTTCCATGTTTTAGTCTCATATTGCGGCCGCGCTGAATTGGTCAGCATGGTGGGATAATGAAACAAAAGATACAAAAAAAAATCCCGCCAATAGAGCTGTCGAATAAGCTCATGGTTTGGGGAAAGTTTTGTTGCAATGGCGTGGGCTACTTGTCGAATTGATGCTGTGCCAAATTTGTTATGGGCGCT
>DNBB01000016.1:28558-29725 GCA_003484685.1 Candidatus Babelota bacterium | reverse complement strand
TTATTTTTAGTTCAATATTAGGCTTTGAACATACGTGTTAAAGGTTGGTTCAAATTCAGCAACTTTATCCGTAGGGCAGGCGCAAATAGTCGCATACGTAATGGTATCGCGTGTAATGGCATAAAGACGTACATTGACGACTCCTCCATTCTTTTCGCCGTTCCAATAGTATGCGTCAATGGTACCCCATGGCGTTAATTGTTGCTCATGGTGAACGGCATCTACCGGTACATATTCGGTTGTTGCAAGGGTGTATTCTTCTTCAACTGAGCTGTTATAAACACCTTTGGATAAGATAGTTGCTCGGTGTTCAGTCTCATAATAAAATCCGATAAATGCACCATTAATACTATCAGTCTTCCAGGTGCCAAGGTTCCAGCTCGGACGCGGGGAAGTTACGGTAAACTTGTACTCTTGGTTTGAAATTTGGTTCATAAAGATTTTTGCGTGTACTGGCGCTGTGTTCACAAGTAAAGCACAGGCTATGAGCGCCGCATAGGCGTATAATGTTTTTTTCATACTCTCATCCTTTTTGGTAGAAAACAGCTGACCCGAAAGATTGCTGGGAGCTTACCAAAAAGAGGTACGAGTTGCTACCAGTATTTATTACAAAACATTGTTTCTAACTAAGACAACGACGCGGGCGGGGCTTTCGGTTGCACCCTCGAGTTTTATTGGAAATATACCAATTAAGGCGCCTGTTGCAGGTATGTTTTCTGGTTTTGCAAGATTTTCGACAATCAGAATATTGCGTGACAAAAGCTGTGCGTGTGCATAAAAGTCAGGCGCGGTATCTGGCGAGAGGGTATCGATTCCAATCCCTTTGATTTGCCGTGCAATTAGTCGTTCAATGGCATTGTTAGTTAGCGTGGGATAACAAAAACTTCCATCAGATTGTTTGTTGCGGTATTGGTCGGGTTGATTCCAAAAAGAAGACCACCCAGTATACAGGTAGACAAAGCTTTGTTCTGGTATAACTCCATTGATTGATTCAAACAATTCAAGTTCGTGCACGTCTATTTTTAGATATTCGCGCGTTTGAACCTTTGTACAATCAACCACAACAAGTGGGAGAATAAGTTCGGCCAGAGGAATTGCGTCGATTGTTTTTTTTAAGGGGTGTGCATGCGCTGGGGCATCGAGGTGTGTTCCCATGCCAAGGGGCAT
>DNBB01000016.1:17767-28536 GCA_003484685.1 Candidatus Babelota bacterium | reverse complement strand
TATTCGGGGATTGGGAAACATTGCGTGAGTGTTTTGACTTTGTCTTGAAGTTGAGTTTTGTTGGCTTGTTGCTCTAACAGGGCGCTGAATATAATTTGGGCGATTTTCTTCATTTCCCCTTCTTTCATATCTCGTGTTGTAACAGCGGGGGTTCCTAGGCGAAGGCCGCTTCCGATAGATGGGCTGAGCCTTTCGCCTGGTATGGCGCTGCGTGAAGAAGTAATGCCAATCTCTTCAAGTCGTTCTTCTGCTGTTTTGCCCGTAATCTTATGTTGGTATGTGTCAAGGATGAGAAGATGATTGTCAGTTCCGCCAGTAAGGCAAGAAAAGCCATAATGTTGCAGCTCTTGGACGAGTGTTTGAGCATTGCGGATGATTTGTTGTTGGTATTGGATAAAGCTTGGTTCTGCAGCAAGAGCAAAGCATGCGCCTTTTGCGGCGATGCTGTTGAGATGCGGTCCTCCCTGTATGCCAGGCATGAGGGCGCGATCAATTTTCTTGCCCCATTCTTTAGATGTTAAAATAAATCCGCCGCGGGGGCCGCGGAGTGTTTTATGTGTTGTTCCTGTAACAAAATCAGCGTGAGGAAGAGGTGATGGGTGAAGCCCCGTGGCAACGAGTCCGCCAATATGTGCAATATCAGCAAGAAGTAGCGCGCCATAACGATGGGCTATTTCGGCAAATGTTTTAAAGTCAATTTGTCGTGAATAAGCAGAGGCTCCGGCAATCACGAGTTTTGGCCGCTCCTTTTTGATAAGGTCTTCAAGTTGGGAAAAATCGATGAGGTTGGTTGTCGGGTCAAGTTCATAAGATGTAGTATGATAAAAGATTCCCGAGAAATTTTTTCCATAACCATGGCTGAGATGACCTCCTGAGCTTAGATTCATGCCGAGGATCTTGTCTCCAGGCTTGAGCGCAGCTAGAAAAACGGCTTGATTTGCTTGAGAGCCAGAATGAGGTTGTACGTTTGCATATTCGCCCCCAAAAAGTTCGCAGCATGCGGTGTATGTGGCTTTCTCTATCTCGTCTATGATTGTACAACCGCTGTAGTACCGATTTCCCGGTGTTCCCTCGGCGTATTTATTCATAAGCTCAGAACCAACAAGTTTTCGTATGGCTACGGGCGCGTAATTTTCTGAGGCAATCAGACTAATGGTCTTCTGTTGGCGCCTTGTTTCTTGCTGTACGTAACTGAGTAGTTGTTGCAGGTGGTTCATAGCCGTCCTTTTGGTCAGGGGGAGCTTTTACGGTAAGCTTCACGGGTTTTTTAAAACTTAGTAAACTATACAAAGTCAGACTTTTCAAATGAGAAACGGAGCTATGTTAGGATGAAAGAAGCAGGCGATTGCAAGCGCGGTGCTAAGATTTTATATCGCAATGAACCGCATATTGTTGTTGAATATCAACATACAAAACCAGGAAAAGGGGCCGCGTTTGTCCGTTTAAAACTGCGCAACCTACTCAATGGTTCACAATTTGAGCAAACCTTTCGTCCAGAAGAGCGTTTTGAAGAGCCAGATCTAAACTACAAGAATGTTCAATATCTTTATCAAGATGGTGAACATTATGTCTTTATGGATCAAGATTCGTTTGAGCAGATTGAGCTTGAAAAGGCGCTGGTTGAAGACGCGCTTAAGTACCTAAAAGAGCAAGAAATGTACACGCTCTTTTATTGGGGAGCACGTCTTTTAGATGTTAATGCTCCGATTCATATGGAGCTTGAGGTAACCGATACGCCACCTGGTGTTAAAGGTGATACAGCGCAGGGTGGCTCTAAGCCGGCTACGCTTGAAACGGGCTTGGTGCTACAGGTGCCATTGTTTGTGAATATCGGCGATATCATCAAGGTTGATACGCGCGAAGATAAATATATAGAACGGGTGCAACGATAATGGAGATCTGTGTGACTGAAAATTTGGGGTTGCCTCAGTCAACCATGCCAGCTTCATGTAGTGAGTTATCACAGCGAGATCAGCGTTCGTTAGTTTTTCAGCTCTTATACGCTATGGATGCATCTGAGTACGAGTCGAGCCTTGAGTCAATAGCAGAAAATTTTAGTCGCGAGTATGGATGTCTTATTTTTCCTCACGACCAGGTTTTTATTACAGCCCGATCTGTTATTTCGTCTCGTGAAATTGTTGATGAGGAAATAAAGAAATTGCTGGCAAATTGGCGATTTGAGCGTTTGGGGATGATTACTCGTCTCTTGATGCGGTATGCGCTTTGGGAGCTTATGTATACCGATACGCCGGCCTCAGTTGTGATTAACGAAGCTGTTGAGCTAGCTAAAGGCTTTGCTGAAGATAACGCATTTCGTTTTGTAAATGGCTTGTTAGACGAGTGGTGCAAGCAAAATGAACGTATAGTGTCTTGTACTGAGGTAGTCGATTAAGCTTCGCGTATTTTTTGATTATGATTGAGTAAATTGAGGACACCTAATTTTTAGGTGTCCTCAATTTTTTTTTATTACGCTGTGTGCTACATAGGGGCCTGTATCCCAATTAGTGCTGAGAATGTGTTTTGAGAACTCTTTTAATTTTATTTTCTATTTTGATATATTTTAAATACAGTATAGAAAAAAATTACTATATGCAGGAGCGTCGTATGAAGGTGTTGTTTTTTGTTTCAAGGCTTAGTTTAGCACTGATGAGCCTTGGGTTTGTGGGGGCTTTTGGGTCCTATCATCCGTATCAGCAGCAGCCATATTATGGCAGAGGCGCGCCGCCATCATCGATGGGATATGCGCCAAACGCGCCATATCAAAGCCAGGGTGGTCCTGGTGGATATGGGGGTTCGTTTCAGCAGCCTCAATATCCGGGGTATCCGCAGCAGCAAGTGCCGTCTCAATCTTATTTTTCGCAACCAACCTATCCAAGTAGCTATGGTACTGCTTCATATTCAAGTGCTCCTAGCGCTCAACAGGGATATGGANNTTAGCTAATTATATTAAACAATATCGTGCGTATCTTTTTGAACAGGAGCAACAAAAAAAATTAGCAGAACAGCAAAAGATGATTGCCCAACAAATGCAAGAACAAGAGGCATACTCGAATACTTCGCGTACGCTTGCGCCGGCATTAAGTTCGGAGAAAGAAGAGGAGTTGGTCGACTTTGGAGAAAAAGAACAACAGCCAATAAAACCAGAAAAGCAACGACACAAAAAAACTAAAACGGTTGCTTTGGTCGAAGAAGAGGAGACCGCTAAGAAAGAGTCATTTTGGTTTCCAAAAACCTGGTTTTATAACAAGCAAGAATATCCATTTTCACCTTATCTGACAGATGCGGGGCTTCCACGAATAAAAAATGAAGGGTCAGTTGCGGGGCGCATTTACTATATTGCAGGTACGGAGCCAGCAGCAGCTAGTATTCGTTCTTTGCAGCCAGCATGGAAATATATCCCTGCAACTTTGGGCCGCGACGAGGCTGGTAGCCCAATTGTTATGCTTGCTGATGGAGAAAAGGTTGCTAAAAAACTTGAGGCAATGCCCCCAATCTTTTCGCCTGATGGGAAAGGTGTTGCGCGTCCCTTTCTATTCTTTTCTGTAATGGGACTTATGGAAGTTGAGTTTGAGCGACTGATTAAAAAGTATCCTGATTTTTCTCGCTTTCCATTGTTACAAGCGATCAAAGAAAATGACGGAGACTCGGTTTTTAAAAAGCTTCCGAAACCAATAACCCAAGAACTTGAGGCCTTTCCTTTGCGATCGGCTTTGCTCGGCTCTGAATTTTATCTGGTGCCAAGTAGTGCGTCATTAAAAAAATTAGCCAAAGTTGACGGTGCTGTTGATCTGGTTTCATTTGATACAAAAGCTCAATATGACTTGTATCGAGGAAAGGGCTTTGATAAAGAAGAGTCCCGTCGTCTTGCGGTTCGCGATACTGATATTAGGTACTTGCAGGCAACCCGCCCAGGCGCTGCGTTTCAGATCGCATCAAATATTGATTGCCTTGAAGGTGGCATGGAACATGAACGGCTTGAAAATATGCAGTATGGTGCGGTACAGGGGGAAAACGCGGTTCTTGGGACTATCGGTGCGGCAATCATTCGTAAATATTGCATAGATAGAGATGAACGATTAATGCTGCACAGCTCTGGAAAAGGCTTTACTGGAAACTTTTCGGATCGGTATTGGCGCATAGATGGCGCGAAGATTTTACCGGGGGCAAAAGCGCTTAATGCAGACTTTTTGAGCGATAAGTCAGATGAGATACTCGACTATGTGAGTGTTGGAGTACACAAAGATGTCGCAGTGACTTCGGGATATTATGATCCAGTTTCAAGTGCATATTCAAAAGATGTTCAAAAGGGTGCGGGTTTAAAATATGCCGATTGGTTTAGAAAAAATAGCGTTATTAATGAAAATCGTTGGCGGGGGAGTAATCAGTATAATTTTTATATCTACAATGGGGTTATAGCTTCAGAATTGCCTCGCGTTCATCAAATTTTTACTGCTGCCTTTGATTTGGCTCATAGCAGAGAGTACAAAGATCTTGTAGTAAAAAATCAGGCTGCTTTTGCGCAGAATTATGAAAACTTTGCTAAAAAGCTTTTATATGCCATGTACCGCGGTACGATTGTTGCGGCCGCTAATTTAAAAGTGAAAGAACTCTTTTTAACCTGTTTAGGGTGCGGTGCATTTGGTAATAAGGCTTTCTGGGTCAAAGAAATCTTAGAGCTTGATGACATGCAAGAATTGATCAAAAAAAGCGGTATGAAGGTATATGTCGTTAATTACAAAGCGCCTCATGAATTAAACTAACCGAAAGCATAGAGCGGGGGCTTTTTTTAGCCCTCGCTAGATATTTTTTTGTAGATCAAACCAGCGTTGTCGCAGTCGAATTGCTTCTTCAAAATCAAGCCGAGCTGCGGCTTCTTGCATTTTTGTTTCAAGGTCTTTTAGTTCTTGTTCACGTGCTTCTTGCGAAAGTATTGGGGTTGCAGTCTTTTTTGGTTTCGCTCGTTTGCCAAATTCTACTTTATTCGTGATGCTCTTGGTTACGCTTCGCGCTGTGCTTGTAGGTGTGATGGAGTGTTCTTTGTTGTAGGCCATCTGTTTTTCGCGTCGGCGTGCTGTTTCATCAAGTGCCGCTTGCATGGATTTGGTTATTCGGTCAGCGAAGAACAATACCTTTGAGTGGCTGTTGCGAGCCGCTCGGCCGATTGTCTGAATAAGGGAGCGTTTGTCGCGTAAAAAGCTTTCTAAGTCAGCATCCATGATAGCTACGAGTGCTACCTCAGGTAGATCAAGACCTTCGCGTAGCAGGTTGATACCGACTAAGCATTCAAATACGCCAGTACGTAATTTGTGTAAAATTTCTGTGCGCTCGGGTGTTTTAAGGGCATGATGCAGGTAGCAGACGCGTAGTTGTCGTTCTTCGAGCGCTCGTGCGAGCTCTTCGGCTTGTTTTTTGGTCATGACGGTAATCAGAGTGCGAAAACTTTGTGCTGAGGTCGCGCGTATTTCGCTGATGAGTCGATCAAGCTGCCCCTCGCGTGGATGAATATGAATTTCTGGATCAACCAGTCCGGTTGGTCGAATGATTTGTTCTACAACTTTTTGTGACTTACTGATTTCATAGTCGCCTGGCGTTGCAGAGACAAAGATGACATCACTAAAATAGGTTTCAATTTCTTCGAATTTCAAGGGCCGATTGTCACGTGCCGATGGTAGACGAAATCCATATTCGATAAGAGACTTTTTACGTGCCGCATCGCCTGCGTACATACCGCGAAGTTGCGGAATGGCGATATGAGATTCATCGATTACCAGAAGAAAGTTTTCAAAGAAATCGAAGAGGCAGTACGGCGCTTCGCCCGATGATCGATCGTCAAAATGGACCGAATAGTTTTCGATGCCTGAGCAATAACCAAATTCTTTGATCATTTCTAAGTCGTACTCAACCCGGGTTTTGAGGCGTTCGCGCACGGTAAGGTTTTCTACAGTTGGTAAATAGGCTTCCAGTTCTTCTTTGATACTGGCAAATGCTTTGACCTTTTTTTCTTCGGTCGTGACAAAATGTTTTGCCGGAAAGATAAGCGCTGAATCAAGTTCCTTGATTACTTGGTGGTTTTGTTTGTCATTCCAGGTTAGGCGAACGATTGTTGATCCCTCAAGTTCGATGGCAAGTACTTCGCGTTGGTAGGGCAGTTGTACCTCAACGACTGGACCATACACCTGAAAGGAGCCCGCATCTTTTTCAATATCATTGCGTTCGTACTGTATCGCGATTAATTGATGAAGTAGCGCTGAGCGTGAGATGTTTTGTCCGACTGAAAGCTTAAAGGAAAGATTTTTGTAGTCGTATGGATTACCTAATGAGTAAATGCATGAGACGGAAGCGATGATAATCGTGTCGGGTCGGTTGATAATTGAGGCCGTAGCCTCAATGCGCAGGCGCTCGATTTCGCTGTTAATGCGGGTTTCTTTGGGAATATAGAGATCCTGTGCAGGAAGATAAGATTCGGGCTGGTAGTAGTCGTAATAACTGACAAAATAGCCAACTTTGTTTTCAGGGAAAAACAGGGAAAATTCTTCATACAATTGGGCAGCAAGCGTCTTATTGGGAGAGAGGATCAAGACGGGTTTTTTTTGTTGAGCAATAACGTTGGCGATTGTATAGGTTTTACCTGACCCGGTAACTCCAAGGAGCGTTGATTTTCCTGGGCGTTGACTGGATAGCTCCGCAATAGCCTGTGGCTGGTCCCCTGCGGGTGGAAAGGGTGCATGTAATTTAAACATTGAGCCTCCAATGCGTCGCTGTTTCTTTTATTACAATTATAACAGTTTTTAATTGGGTGGCAACCAAAAGGCAGCGAATTTTTATGGTCGAGGGGGAGCGGACATACGTTCCCCCTGTTGCGATGTTACGCTGATGCCGTTGTTGTTCTTTGTAGATAAACACAGGCGACTGGTGAGACGACTGCACCGCTAGAACTGTAAGATGTTATTTCTCCCCAAATTTGGCTTGACCGCTTGGTCATTAGGCCGTGGGGTGCGCGTAGGCATAGCGCTTGCTATTCCAGCAAATACGCCAAAAAACTAAAAGATTTTTCTCATACAGATTCCTTTCCTATGGGCCAATAGAATAGTTGCAACTCTTGTAGCTCAAAATTTTTTTTGACTAATGTTACGATTTTATTGCTAATCGAAATTTAAAAAAGGTATTCTGTTAGAGAATAGAAGAACGTATGGCATGGTTCTGGCCACATTTCCCCCGTTGTGCAATAGGAGCCCAATCTGTTGTACAGGCGAGAACCTGCCTACTAGTAGGATACATAGTGGGGAATAATAGGAGAGTAGTATGAAACGGTATATTCTTGGGGCAAGTCTGGCGCTTTTGATGGTGGCGGGTTTGCAAGCTGAACAGGTCGTAGAAGAGGTAGTAACGCCAGGAGCACAAGAGTTGCTCATGGCAAGTGAATGGAGTGATCCAGCTGGGGCTGTGGAGACTATCATGCCAGTTGTTCAGCCAATGCCACTTCCGGTAGATCCTGCAAAAGTAAAAGAGATGGCGGTTCAGGCGGTTGACAATCTAAACCGCTTTTTTGTGTTGCCAAAAGAGGTTCGGGATGCGCTTATTGTGCTTGCCCAAAACAGTGACTTAATAACTCAATTAGCTAAAGTTAGTTGGGACAAGGTGTTACCAATGGCAAAAGATTTAGCGTTGGATCTTGGGCCACAACTGCGTGAAGTATTCCGTCTCGTGCAGCCACTAGCTGAAGGCAACTTTGATGGTGTTGCTCGTGTCGGTGATGCGCTGATTATCAAATCGGGCGATATTTTTGAAGTTATCTTTAACTACCATCCTCGCTTGATTCAAATACTTGCTGAGCTTAAAGATTCTATTGAGGGGCGCCATCTAAAGCTTTTGCTCTCGGATTTTGCAGCGCAGCGTGGCTTTGGTGGTACGATTAATGTTGCAAATATTGATTATGCCTTAGTACAGGTACTTAAGGCATTGCAAAATAAAGAAGTGCTCGATGCAATTCGCAATGGTATTGCACAACTTAAGACCCCAGGATTCTGGGATCGCATGGAACAGAAATTTGCTCCAGAAGTTGGTGCTTTGCGTCGCTTGGGTCAACAAGCCTTGACTGAAGCTCGGGCTATTATTATCGATCGTACCGGAAAGACCCCTGAAGAATGGGTTGAAATCGTTAAGGCTCGTGGAGCTGATGGTGTCAAGCAGCTTGAGCAAACAACCGGTAAATCAGTAGAAGAAATGAAAGCGCTTGCCAAAGCCAAGGTCCAAGAGCTTGGTGACCTTGCACGGCAAAATGTTGCGCGTGTTCAAGGGCAACTAGCAGCGATTGCATCATAATACGCTAAAGCGTAAAGAAAACAAAAGTAGGGCCGGGNNCCCGGCCCTACTTTTGTTTTCTTTTATAGGCGCTGAGAAGATTTTTTTAGTGTTCGAAATTCTTGAGCAAATTTTTTCCAGGTTTTGTTGTCGAGCAGGATCAGCGCATTTTCTTGATTGCTGGTTGCTGCTGCCTTGGTAAAGTTGTAGGACCCTGTCCAGATGATGCGCTTGTGTTGGGCTGTGTTGGCAAAAAATAGACAAAATTTATGATGCATAAGACCGCGAAGGCCAGTATTATCTCCTGGAGGATAAATATAAATTGGTATGCCATGCTGATGGAGATTCAAGATTTGATTAATTCGGCTATCAAGACTTCCGGCATCAGTGACGATTTCAATTTTGATACCTTGTTTCTTTTTTTCCAGCAGGGCGTTAGCTATGAGCTTGTCAGAGAGGCGGAATACAGCAATTTGTATTTTTTGGGTTTCTTGTGCAATAAGAGTAAGCAGTTCGGCTTGTAATGCATCGTGACTGCTAAAGAGCGAAGTAATTTGTGGCGCATTATTTTCTGGTGCAATTGGATATAAAAAAAGCGGGAAGAAAATTGAAAAAATTATTCTTTGTATGCGGGAGCCGCTTTTCATATAAACTTCTTTTTGCGGTATACTAAACACCTGATAGCGTTGCAGTTGAAATAATTTTTGCCAAGAAATAGATACCTATGAACCAAGATATATCGACCGTTGTATTTGGTGCACATTCGGTGTGCGAAGTCCTTAAAAATAATCGCCGCCGCGTAGAGCGTATCTTTACGACAAAACAAGAATCAAAGGCCTTCCGCCAGGTTAAAGGTGTTCTTCCTTCACGCATTCCTGTTTCGTTTGTTGAGCGAACAACATTGAACAAGCTTGCTGGTACCCCTGATCATCAGGGTGTGGTGGCGGCAGTTGCGCCATTTCCATTTCGTAAAAAGCTTTTTGCTCCAGAACGTACCCCACTTGTTGTTTTTTTAGACAGTGTCCAAGACCCACGTAATTTAGGGGCTATCTTGCGTTCAGCATATTGTACGGGGTGTAGCGGTGTTGTTTTTGCAGGTCGACAGACAGCGCCGTTGAGTGGTACAGCTCATCGTGCTTCGGCTGGACTTGCCGAGCGCCTAGAGATACTTATTGAACCGTCGCCATTAGAAGCAGCAAAGAATTTGATTAAGGCGGGGTATACACTATATTCTGGCGCACTTGGTGGTACGCGTATTTCTGAAGTTGATATTCAGTTGCCAGCTGTTCTTGTTGTTGGCAATGAAGGCGAGGGAGTATCGTCGCAAATTCAGAAGTTGAGTACACGGATTATGTTGCCGCAGCAAAGCGCTGATGTTTCTTATAATGCTTCGGTAGCGGCTGGCTTGATGATGTTTTTGGTTTCGACTAAACATCATCTCATCTAAAAAGATAAGACTCTTGCTTTGAGCGAGATACCCATAGTATACCTCGATATAGGGGAAGCTATCTATGGAGGGGGTATGGCTTGGGGGTTTTTGGCACTCTTGATCTGCGCACTGGTACCAGCGCGTGGTGTTAGGGCGCATGTCTTGGTTGAATTAGATTCATTTTTGAGTGCGCGTGCACAGCATGCGATATCAAACTTTATTAGGCGTGCTGATTCTGTCAATAAACCGATAGAAAAGATATACCGGGCTTTTTGTTCTGCAGCGTTTCCGATACAGAAGATTGTACGGATACAGCGTGTTGGTGGCGACAATGTTTATCGCGTTGTTTGCCAGCCGCCTGCATGTCTTTTGCGTACCAGCGCAGGGGTTTTTGCAACGCCCTTGCAAAGTAGCTCTTGGTGTACCGCTTCTTTTTTTGATCAAGATTATGTGCGCGGGTTAATGAGTTGCGCAATGTCAGCGGAAAAAGTTGGGCGTGGCCTTGCGTGGTTACGCAAACAGGATCCAGCTCTTCTTGATAGCGTTCTGGTTTCGTGGCGCGACGAGCACACGATTTATTTGGAAGTAAAAAATGCTGAACCGGGACCGCGCTTTTTGATAACTCAGGAACAAAACCTTGATGCTACCCTGAGTTTGCGGATGAATGATTTGATAAGCGCCTGCACCAAAACTAAGCGTGGCGATGTGCCAGTTTTTGACCTCCGATATGATGGAATGGTTGTGCAGCGCAATGCACAAAAAAATAGGAAAGGAGGGGGGCGATGAAAAAACGTATCCACCCATCCAATATAGTAGTAGCCGTAGACGTGGGGACGACCAAGATTGGGGTATTGGTTGCTCAACGTTTGAGTAACGATCATTGCGAGATTATTGGTATTGGTAGAGTTCCTTCAGCGGGACTTTCTCGCGGTGTGGTCGTTGACATTGCACCTGCTGTGCAATCAATCAAGTTGGCGGTAGCAGAAGCAGAATTATTGGCAGGATGTTCAATTTCTTCCGTATTGGTCGGCGTCTCCGG
>DNBB01000016.1:0-17724 GCA_003484685.1 Candidatus Babelota bacterium | reverse complement strand
CGGCTTGAGTGCAAATCGCATATTATTACGGGCAACGTAACGATGGTAAAAAATGTCGTAGAATGTTGCCAACTAGCGGGTTTGCGGGTTGATGATGTTATCCTTGAGCCAGTTGCATCTGCGGCCGCAGTACTTACAGCGGATGAACGTGAGCTGGGGGTAGGGTTGCTTGATATTGGTGGTGGAACAGCAGATTTTGCTATTTATCAGCAGGACAAGCTTTGCTTTACCAAAATTTTACCGATCGCGGGAACCTTGTTTACCAATGACTTGGCGATTTGCTTGCGTGTATCGCGTGAAGAAGCTGAGCGAATCAAACATGAGCATGGCTCAGTAATTGAGAGGGGGGACGATACGGTTATTGAAGTGCGTGACGTGGACGGGTATCGCATGCGTTCTGTTGAAGTTTCGATGGTCAAAGAAATTCTTCAAGCTCGCTCAAACGAGCTTTTGGACCAGCTTGATGGTGTCCTGAGCCAATACAATGTGCGCCCGCTTATGAAGACTGGTCTGGTGTTGACGGGTGGAGGAGCCTTGCTTTCTGGCCTTGCAGAATTAGCGCAAAAACGTTTAGGAATTCCCGTGCGCATCGGAACGCCAAAGGTTGCATCACCATTTAAAGAAGAGTTATCAAAGCCGTTGTATGCGACTGGCTGTGGTTTGATACAGCATTATATTAACCAGCAGACAAAATCAGCGGCGCTGCAAAATTCTCTTCCGCTGCCACAACGGGTATTTTGGCGTATGAAGTCGTGGATCTCTGACGTTTTTTAGAACTTGTTAGATAAAAGACGGCCGAGGTTATTNNCCATGCCACCATGTCGCAAGTTCGCCGAGGGCGCTGGTACCCCAGCTCATGGTCTTTTCGGGGATGATGGGATCGTTGCTCGTGCTTCGGCTGTTTAGTTTTTTGATGATCTGTGCGCCGTAGCTCAATGGTTGATAGAGTGTGACTGATTTAAGGCTCGATTGTTGAAATGCTTCGTAGATTATTTTTTCTGCTGGCGTAATCATTAAATTGCCTATTCTACGCCATATCCGGGCAGTGTGATCCTCGGATCCGGTAGCAAGGTAGTGACCATCGGGGCTAAAGGCAACGCTGGTTACCCAGTATCTATGGCCGGTGAGTGTTTTTATGCAGGTGCCAGTGTCTACATCCCATATTTTGGCAGCGGTATCCCCGTATCCGGTAGCGAGGTATTTACCATCGGGGCTAAAGGCAACACTTTTTATTCCGTTTGTATGGCCGTTTGGGGCGGTGAGTGTTTGTATGCAGGTGCCGGTTGCCACATTCCATATTTTGGCGGTATAATCGTTTGAGCCGGTAGCAAGGTAGTGACCATCGGGGCTAAAGGCAACGCTGGTTACCCAGCGTGTATGGCCGTTTGGGGCGGTGAGTGTTTGTATGCAGGTGCCGGTGGCGACATCCCATATTTTGGCAGTGTTATCCCAGGATCCAGTAGCGAGGTATTTACCATCGGGGCTAAAGGCAACACTGGTTACTCCATCGGTATGGTCGTTTGGGGCGGTGAGTGTTTGTATGCAGGTGCCAGTTTTCACGTCCCATATTTTGGCAGTGTAATCTACGGATCCGGTAGCGAGGTATTTGCCATCAGGGCTAAAGGCAACACTGTTTACTCCATAGGTATGGTCGGTGAGTGTTTGAGAGGTGATTGCTGAGACATTCCAGGGTGCTAGGATTTCTTGGGTTGGTTCATCACCACCAAGGAGGCCGGTAAAACGAGCGAGTTGCTTTTTCAGTTCGGGGCTATTGATTTTTGCTTGAAAATCGTCGGCAAGCCATGTTGCAAGCGGTGCAATAAGTTGCGCAGAAAAGTCGGGGGGTAATTGGAGTAGCTCAGCTGCATCAAGCAACTGTTGGGCTTGTTCGACGGATATGTCAGTTAGATCGAGTTTTTGTTCTGTGTCATATTCACCCAAGAGTTCCTCAAGCTGTATGATTGCATCAACCTTGGCGTTAGTCGTTGCCTGGGTGTCTCGTACCTCTCCACTGGGCAGGGCGATAAGGCGGGCGATCAGGTCAATAGGTTTTGGCTGTTCTGCGCCCTCGTCCTCTTGATCAGATTGTTCTTCTTCATGCCAACTTTTAATGAGCTCGGAATACTTTTCAAGCAGCGAGAAGTCAGTTTTTACTGCTTCCTCAGCAGTTACCTTGCTGGGCGCAAACGTTGCAAGGGCACCGATGAGCAGAAGCCCCAGCATTAGTGAGACGCGTGATACGTTTTTCATACGGTATTCCTCTATTTTATTTATTAACATATTTATTCAATTAGAATATGTTTTTTGCGACTAAAAAATCAAGGGTTGTATAGATGGAGAGAGAAAAATTGGACGCGATTTTGCCAAAGCTGGTGCCTTTGGTAGAGTACCCGACAAGATGTTCTGGTTGGTGGTCTACCAATAAAAGGAGTAGGGGTTATGATTCGTTTGGTCGATGAGCGGGAGCTTCTCATAGAAAGTTCGGTGACAACCAAAATTAAGGTGATTGGCGTTGGTGGTGCAGGGGGCAACACTGTAAACAGTATGGTGCGTTCGGGGTTTGACTACGTTGAATTTATTGCGGCGAATACTGATGCTCAAGCGCTGGAAAACTCATCTGCCCATCATGTTATTCGCCTTGGCAACAAGTTGACCCGCGGGCTGGGTAGCGGCACCAATCCAGAGATCGGGCGTCGTGCAACCGAAGAGGATCTTGAGACGATCTATAATGTTGTCGCCGATGCAGACGTTGTGTTTCTTACGGCAGGTCTTGGTGGGGGAACAGGTTCAGGGGGTATTCCGGTGATAGCTCGGGCATTGCGTGAGCGTGGAATTTTGACGGTTGCGGTGGTAACCAAGCCATTTGCATTTGAAGGACGGCGCCGCTCTGCAGTTGCTGATGAGGCTCTTGAACTTCTTAAAAGTGTTGTTGATACTTTTATTGTATTGCCTAATCAACGATTAATTGATCTTTCGGATGCCAATCTTTCTCTTTTGGATGCCTTTGAGCGGCTGAATAGTTTTGTAGGGCGCTTTGTCAAAAGTATCGCTGATATCATTATGAATTCAGGCCATATTAATGTTGATTTTGCTGATATTCAGGCAATCATGCGCAATTCCGGCAGTGCGATTATGGGCTTTGGTGAGGCATCAGGGCCAAATCGCGCCGAAGAGGCAACATTGCAGGCTGTTTCGTGTAATCTACTAGAGGAAAACGGGGTAGCGGGAGCACGCGGTGTTTTAGTGAACATTGCGGGGAGCAGTCAATTAGGATTGCATGAAGTTAGCTCGGTGATGAATATTATTTATGAACAAGTTGATTCAGAGGCCAATATTGTGCTTGGATCTGTTATTGACGATGACCTGGAAGATATGCTTTGCGTAACCTTGATAGCAACAGGTTTTGCAGGAGCGCGTGCACACCTATCTTCTGGAGTTGCTTCTCTGCGGAACAGCATGCCAGGCGTTGTTTGTGGCCGAACGGCAGCTGTAGATCTTGCGACGGCAAAAGCAGCGCAGGTTATTTCGATAACAGAGCCAATCGTTACAACCAAGGAATTGCCGGTAAGTGATATTCCGTGTGATCCCCTTGATATGCCAGCGATATTACGGCAAAAAAGCTCTAACAGCGAACAAGAACAGGCATAAAAAAGAAGAGTAGCTACCGAGCGGCAGCTACTCTTCGTCCTCCATTCCCCGTTTGTACTGGGTACTTTTTTCTTTTTAGGGGGGGGTAAGAAAAGGTATCCAAGGGAAAGTAAGTAGTAGATGGTATTTATATATTAGTTCAAATAGAAAAAGAGTCAAGAATATTTTCAATTATTTTTATTTTGTAAGGTTAAAAGATTCTTTTTGGCTACCGTTTCGTCGGTCCTTGCGAATATAGCCGGGGCAATGGTATCATTGTTTTTATTACTAAGCAGATAGTTTATGCTTGTTGGGTAAGATCTACCGTGTATTAGCAGTGGGGTTAAGGCATGATTGCAGCAGTTTTGGCGCGAGTATTTGGAACAAGGAATGAGCGGGAGTTGCGCCGCATTGGGCCAATTGTTGAAAAGATTAATTCTCTTGAACCAGTTATGCAAAAGCTTGATGCGGACGGCATGGTGGCCAAAACAAATGAGTTTCGTGAACGGTGCAGCCGTGGCGAATCACTTGATAGTTTACTTCCTGAGGCTTTTGCTTTGGTACGAGAGTCTGCCAGGCGTGTTCTTGGTGAACGCCACTATGACGTGCAGCTGGTTGGTGGCATTGTTTTGCACGAAGGCAAAATTGCCGAAATGCGTACGGGCGAAGGTAAAACTTTGGTTGCCACGCTTCCGCTTTATCTTAATGCGTTGACTGGCAAGGGAGCGCATCTGGTTACCGTGAATGATTATCTTGCTCGGCGTGATGGCGAATGGATGCGTCCGGTATTCGAAACGCTTGGTCTGACCGTTGGAATACTCCAAAACGATATGTCTGACGAAGATCGCGAAGCGGCATATCAAACGGATATTTTATATGCGACCAACAATGAGCTTGGGTTTGACTATTTGCGCGATAATATGAAGTTTCGACTTTCTGATTATGTCCAACGGGAGTTGCATTACGCGATAGTTGACGAGGTAGACTCAATTTTAATTGATGAGGCGCGCACACCGCTGATTATTTCGGGCGCAACAGATGAAAGCAGCAAGCTATACGAATCTACCGATCGCATTATTCGTTCATTGATTAAGAATGTTGATTTTGAGGTTGACGAGAAGGATCGGCAAGCGACATTGACCGAATTGGGCGTGGATAAAGTTGAGCATGCCCTTAATATTCAAAATCTTTTTGCCGTTGAAAATATCAAATTACTCCATCATGTTAATCAGGCGCTCAAGGCACATGCACTCTTTAAAAAAGACGTGGATTATATTGTTGCCGATGAACAAGTGTTAATTGTTGATGAGTTTACGGGTCGTATTTTGTCTGGACGTCGCTATAGCGATGGGCTTCACCAAGCGCTTGAAGCAAAAGAAGGTGTCGACATCCAAGCTGAGAGTCAGACGTTGGCAACGATCACTCTGCAAAACTATTTTAGGCTCTACAAAAAACTTGCGGGTATGACGGGTACTGCAGCCACTGAGGGCGAAGAGTTTTATCGTACCTACAAGCTTGAAGTAGTAACGATTCCCACTAATCGTCCCATTGCGCGTATTGATCAACAGGACTTAGTCTTCTTGGGTCGGGCCGGCAAATATACAGCAATTGTGAAAGATGTTGCTGAACGTCATCAGAAGGGCCAGCCGATTTTGATTGGTACTGTAGCGGTTGAAACATCTGAATACTTGAGCGCTATTTTTACGCGACAAGGCATCCCTCATGCAGTTCTTAATGCTAAACAGCATGAGCGAGAAGCAGATATTGTTGCAGGCGCTGGACAGCGTGGTGCGGTGACGATTGCAACTAACATGGCGGGCCGAGGAACTGATATTAAACTAACAGACGAAACTAAGTCATGCGGTGGTTTGTATATCCTTGGTACTGAGCGTCATGAGAGCCGTCGTATTGATAACCAGCTGCGTGGTCGTGCGGGACGTCAAGGCGATCCTGGTGAATCGCGCTTCTACTTGTCAGCAGAAGACGATCTACTTCGCATTTTTGGGGGTGACTCGTTTCATAATAATCTTAAGCGTTTTGGCATGACTGAAGATGAGATTATTGAAGATAAGTGGTTTACCAAGGCGATTGCGCGTGCTCAAGAGATGGTAGAAAAGCGTAATTTTGAGATGCGCAAAAATGTTCTTGAGTATGACGATGTCTTAAACCAGCAACGCTTGGTGGTGTATTCGTATCGCCGTAGCGTGTTGGAAGGGGCGGATGAAATAGCATCGCTTTTTAGGGATCTATGTGCTGATACGGTCTCTGACGTGGTTTCTGCATATGTAGTGCGGCAGACGGTTTCACCCGAGGCGTATCATGCTATTGCTCTGGCTTTGTCAAAGCTTTTGAATATTAATCCTGATGAGTTATTGCAACAACCGTTTAACAAGACCAATGTAGAAGTACTCAAAAAAGATTTACTTGATTATCTGCTTATGCGCTATGACCTTTATTTGAACTCTGTTCAAGGCGGCGGGGATGAGGATGATCGGGCAATGAGGCTTTCTATGATGCATGAAGCGCAAAAGTGGTTGATGCTCGAGTCGATTGATCAAGCATGGAAACAGCATATGGTAAATCTTGATTCACTGCGTGAAGGTATCGGACTGCGCGGCTGGGGTAATAAGAATCCTTTGATTGAGTACAAAAAAGAAGCTTTTGATCTCTTTGTTGATATGATGCGCTCTGTTCGCTCCGAAATTGTTCATCATATATTCCACTTAGATCTGGATCACTTTAACAAAGCGGCTATCGAAGCACGGCGTATTCAAGAGCTTGAAGAAATAAAGATGGCCGGAGGCGGGGATACCACCGGACAGGAACCTAAGCTTTCGCGCGCTGAACGTCGGAAAAAACCGCGTAAGTAGGGCAGAAGTTTTTTGCAAAGTTTATGATAATAATCTCTAATTTCTGCCGAGGCTAACATAGGTCTCGGCATTCTTTTTAAGTTTTGGTGTGCGTATGAAAATGAAAAATTTTTTTTGGTGCCTGCTCGCATTGGGCTTTTTCGTATATGTATCTGCTGAGGATCGTGTAGCGGGGCTAGAGTCAGGTGCTATTGAAGAGGTAAAACCTTCTCAGGTTGCTGATAACAAGGGCGTTAAAAATCGTTCAGCGAAAGAGATAGTACGCCTTTTAGTGAAACGTTTTTTTGATGGGTTCGAATGGCATGTTGAGCTGCCTTATATAGAAAAATGCTCGGGCGGCAGTGCATATAAGATAAATGCTTCGCCCGCATGGCTTTCGTATTATGGGGCTGTTGCAAAATCTCTTAGATCATATGTACTCATTAAGACGCATAAGTCGCCAGGTGTTGTTGGTTCAGAAATTCTTCATATGCCGTGTCTTGAGGATGCTAAGAGCAGCGAGCGAATTGATGCATTACAGAAAAAGTTTCGTGCAGTTTTACAGGAAAAAAATCATAAATTTGCGCAAAAGCTGCGGGTCTTTGTCGGTTTAAGCTCGTACCCACGGCTTGCATTTACACGGCCTGATACCGGCATTATTTTTTGTGATAGGGATCTTTGGTACCAGGACGAAGAATTGGTAGAGATCATACTGCTTCATGAGTTGGGACACTTAGTTGATCCTGTTGTTAACCATTGGCTTGCGGAAACTCAGGCGCTTTTGCCGGCGTTGACGGTCACAATCGTAGGATTTGGTGCACTTCAGCTCATGCACCACAAATCGATCCGAGGAATGGTAACTCATCCTTTTACTGCTAGTTTAGGTGCTGCTTTGATGGCTATAGAATCGCATCTTGTGGGTCAGCCAATATGGCACCACCGCGCAGAGTTGTATGCAGATACTTTTGCAGCGGAGCATACAGAAAACCCAGAGGCAATTGCTAAGTTTATTGAATGGCTTGAGCAAGGGGAAGATGACTATAGGCCATTTTATTATAAAATTCCTGGCTTTGATGCTATAGCCAAGCGTTTTTATCAAGGATATCCATCACGTGTCCGCCGTAAAGAAAACTTACAAAAGATTATGGAACGACGGTTACAAGAAGAGGCGTGCGCAACGAAGTAGTTCAGTTGTAAACCTGATCAACGTCTTGATTGTTAAACTGTTTTTGATTTTTTCTTAACTGGTGCGGAATGGATTTATTTAAAATCCACCATGCTTTGTTTTGGGCTGTTTTTTATGAGCAATTGTACGTCATCTGCGGGGAGCAAGTAAGCTGCGGTATTACAGACATTGTTTTTATCGGTATTAAGGTTTAGCGAAGAGTGTGTTGATTTTTGGTTGTTGTAGCGCATCATCAAATACGCGCCTAATGCGACTACGGTGACACCGCCCGTGAGCAGGCCAGCTTGTTTCCAGCTGATGGCGCTAGCTTTTTCTAGTTTTTTTTCTGCTTTTTCTTCTTTTATGTTAGCAATCATTTTTGATAAATGAAAAATTTCTGCTTTACCCTCGCTGTAATTGATCACATCAAAAAGACAATTGTTATTAAATACTTTATTATGATGATCTTCAGGCAAAGCCTCAATCTTCGTCTTCTCAAAAGCAAGTAATAAATAAATGGTGTTGCTTTCATCACTAGGTTTATAATCCTCCGCTCTTGATGGTATATCAGAAAAAAAACAAACAATATTTTCTGGCTTGGCATCTAATGAATTTCTAAATTCCTCACCGGATACGGTTTTTATTTCAAATACTTCGTCAAATGTTTTATAGTCGGCGGGGTCATTTGCTTTATCATATGCCTTTTTTAATTCTGTTTGCACACATTTAAGACAACCTTTTTCGATATCGTTCGCATAAACTATTATGATTAATTTTTTATCTGTTGGCAGGATGTGTGTATAAGAAATTGCGCTGACGAATAGCGAAATGAATAGATAGGTCCATTTTGAGATGTTCATAAAAATCACTGCCTTCTGTTAGATTTTGGTTTTTTTATAACCTGAATGTACCATTTTTTGTTTTTTTGTCAAAAAACTTTGTTTTATGCAGGCGGATAATAGCTTGTCTGAAAATTAAAAAAACAGATAAAGGTGTTTGCTGGAAAATATGCTCACGTTGTTGTGGCCACGCACCTGAGCATGTTGTTGATTCTTGATTGGTTTAAGATGTGATTGGCTTGAAGGATATGAGAACATGGATTTTTCATTAGTCGATACTTTAGCTGAGTGGATCTGATTGGTTGGTGTGCGCCCAAAAAAGTTTTTTGGGCGCCACGTTTATAGTTATGTCGAGCTTTTTTTGAAAACCAAAACTTTGTTATCGGGTTGTATGCATAACAGGTATTCATCTGATTCCCAGCAGCAACTACCTTGAGGAATATGAGCCGGTATTTTTTCTGGCGAGAGTGGTTTAGCTGGGCTGCAATATTCATCCGGTTCTTGTCCGTACATTATGTCTTCGGCCTGTCGCGTACAGATGATTGGCGAGCCATTGGCGTCTTGGGCCAGCCAAACGACAACTTCGTTAAAGGTATTGCTTTCATCTAATGTTGCTGGTTTTGTAGGTGCTGAACATATGCGTGGGTAATAGGGAATCTGTGGAATTCCTTGTCGTGTTTTAAATGCTCCAGTTTGGAACATCTCTGCATGGAGCCCGAAGCTGCGCATAAGTAGAAAAAAAAGAAACAAGAGCGGAATTGCGCGCGCAACGATTACCTCTTCCTGCTTTTGATAGATAAATTCATTCATGATATCCTCCACACCGTTATTGAGTATTATTGCTAGCTATATCCTATAAAAATCATTTTTTATTTGTCAATATTTGGAGAGAGTTGGTGCGTTTATATCCTATTTTTGCTACGCTGATGGCGATTTTAATGTTGAATTCTTGTACTAACGAAATTGCTCATCATATGGATAAAAAATTTTTTGAACGACATTCACATCAGACGGTTACGTCGATCTTTCCGACTTCGGTACGCGATGTTGAGCGTATGGCAGAGGACGCAATTTGCCTCTTAGAAGAAGAAGTGGATTTAATTGTTAGGCGTCCGGTTGCGGAGCAGACCTATTTTAATCTTATTGATGCCATTGATCAGGTTACAACCTCAGTAAAATATGTAGCCTCTCGGTTGTATTTTGTCACGATGGTATATTCTAGCGAGGCAATTCGAGCGGCTGCCCAGGATGGTGTTTTGCGTATTACCTCTGCGTTAGTGGATGTAATAGGGGGGAATAAGCCTCTGTACCTTATGGTGCGGGCCTATGCAGAGCAGCGTGCAGGCCAAGATAATTTGGATGCTGAGGAACAACGGCTTTTGCAGGACATGCTTAAAGAGTTCGAGCGTGAGGGGCTTAGCCTGCCAAATGATGATTTGCTCCGTGTTAATGAGTTAAAAAAAGAGCTGCAAAAACTGCTGCTTGATTTTGAATTGAATATAAATAAAGACGTTAAGACGTTTTTGTGCCAAGAAGATGACCTTGTTGGGCTCGAAAACTCCTTTATTCAGCAACTCCCACGTAATGACGAAGATCTTCTTGTGGTGCGCCTCGATATGCCTACTTTTAGCCGGATAAGTGAGTATTGTTCGGTGGCAAAAACGCGCGAAGCCTGTTGGGAATTGTACAGTAATCGTGCATATCCTCAAAATTATGAGCTTCTTTCACAGATTATTACCTTGCGCGACCAGTTAGCAAAAGAACTCGGCTTTTCTTCGTATGCTCATTTTGAAACAGACGATCAAATGGCAAAAAACCCTGAGACGGTTCAAAGTTTCTTGAAAGAGTTAGGTGTTTGCGGAGAGCCTGCTGCAGCAAAAGAATTTGCAACTTGGGTTGAGCAGTTGCCCGATGGGGTAAAACTAACTGATAACAAATGCGCGTCATGGGATTTTGCATATCTTACGGAAGCATATAAAAAAAGAGTGCTTTTGCTTGACCAGCAAGTGATTAAAAATTATTTTCCGGTACAGCGGACGGTTGATGAGATGCTCTCTTTGTATGAGCAATTTTTGGGATTGGAATTTCGGCAAGAGGCGGTCGATGGTGTGTGGGACGAAAGTGTTCGGTATATTGGAGTATACCGATCCGGTGAGCTTTTAGGGCACCTCTTTCTTGACCTTTATCCTCGTGATTTTAAATATACTCATGCGTGCCAAATTGGCTTATTACCTGCGTTAATTGATAAGGATGGTGGTATTATCCCTGCGGTTGTAGCGATTATTGCTAATTTTCCTAAAGCGGGAGCCGATGGTCAGCCTGCGCTGCTTTCTTTTAATGAGGTCAAAACCTTTTTTCATGAATTTGGTCATGCGATGCACTCGATTTTGGGCGCAACCAAAGCGGCGTCATTTTCGGGTACAAACGTTCCGCGTGATTTTGTTGAAGTGCCTTCGCAGATGTTTGAGGAGTGGCTTCATGAACCAGCAGTACTGCGTCAACTTAGTTGCCACGTTCTCACGGGCGAGCCGTTGCCTGAGGATACCATACGCGGACTTTGTGTATTGCGTTCTTTTGGAATGGGAAGTTTTATTCAGCGTCAGTCTGCATTAGCACAAATAGCCTTGCGCCTTTTTAGTGGGGGTACGGACTTTGACATTGATCAACTTCACAAAGTGGTGTGGGACGAATATCAACCGTACGTTTTGTTTGACAGCCGAGGTCATTTTATTGCATCGTTTAACCATATAAGTGGCTATGGTTCACGGTATTACAGCTATTTGTGGTCGAAGGTTTATGCGGTTATCTTGTTTTCGTATGTCAAAAAGATGGGATTATTTGATTCTGCAACAGGTGCACGTTTGATAGATGCCCTTTTATCGCGTGGAGGCTCTAGAGACCCGTTTGATATGCTCGAAGATTTTTGTGGAACTCGCCCAGAGCTTTCGCTTTTTTTTAAAGAATTGGGATTACTTGATTGAGAGTGATTTTTCTACTCAGTGGCGATATACTTATGGTCAATATTGTTCCTTCAAAAAACCGGAGGTTTTTATGAAAAAGCAGATCTTGCTTGTTGGTTGTTCTTTTTTATATGGGGCGTGCGCATCGGCTTGTTTTGATTTTTCCTTGGTGGATCGAGAATTTGAAAAGATTGATCGTGCAGCCAAGCAGTTTACTGCTCAAATGAATATGCTTTTTGCGGAAGGTTTTTCTGATCGAAAGGTGGAAACAACGGGCGAGCTGACGAAATCGACTTTTCAGGCGGGTATAAGCGTCAAAGAGGATGAGCAGTATTTGTATCTGTATCTAGAATTTGGAAAATTGTTTGCTGCTGAGGATGTTTCGGCTGAGCTTCGTTCTGGCCGTTTGGTCGTAACTATGCAGAATAAAGAACTAGCAGGTCGCCTTGAGGTAGATGCACAACGGGCTGTTTTTGGGATGAACGAGTTTCGCTCTCGCGGTCCTAAAAAAGAAGGGACTGAAGTCTACACAAAGCAAGCATTTAAGTCGTCAAGTATGGTTTCGTTGCCTGCCCAAATTAATTTATCTGTTGACCCGGTGATTGAATTAGAAAATGGTGTTCTCACGGTGCAAATACTCAAATATTTGCAAAAGAAGATTGAAATCAAGAAAAACAAACCAGGTTCTCGGGTGGAGAAGAGCTGTCCACAAGTCCTGAGTTATAAAGAAAGTCAGACTGATACCGATCATGAATTTGAAAATGAGCTCAAATAGCAGCGATTATTATTCTTGGATTGAATTGCATCAAGGATCGTTTGATCATAATGTTCAAGAGCTGTATAAAATGAGGGGCCCAGCTGAAACGCTGGGTCTCGTAGTTAAGGCGAATGCATATGGGCATGGACTGGCGCAAGTTGCACGATTTGCTTCTTGTCATTCGTGCATTTCGCATTTGTTTGTCAGTACTTTGCAAGAAGCATTCTATTTGCGCTCGCTTAATCCTGCGCAACAGATTGTGGCATTAATTCCGGTAGAGCGGACATTGCTCAGTGAGGCTATAGCATCTAACATAGAACTGGTCGTCTATTCATTTGATTTCCTTAAGGCGGTTGTTGAATCCGCCCGCCATATAGGGAAAAAGGCGCTTGTCCATATTAAAATAGACACGGGTTTAGGGCGTTTAGGTTTTTTGCCGGAACAGCTTGGTGAACTTGTTGAGCTGCTGGAGGCCAATAAAGATCTTCTTTCTTTACGTGGTTGTATGACACATTATGCTCAGTCAGGGACTGCTGACCATACAACAATGTTTGTGCAGCGAGCGGTCTATGGAGAATGTATTAGGACGTTTTTGAGCAAAGGTATTTCCTTTCCTTTACGTCATGCAGCGGCTTCGGGTGGGTTTATTCATATGGATTCAGCATCTGAGAATTTTGCTCGTATTGGGACGGCTTGGACAGGAATCTGGAAGTCCTGTGAGCAGCAACACGACGTTACGATGCAGCATCAGGGTGCCTTCTTGCAACCTGTTTTGCACTGGAAGACACGGGTTATGCAAGTTAAGGATTTACCTGCTGGTAGTGCCGTTGGGTACCAGGGACGTTTTGTTGCACAACGCAGGACAAAGCTTTTACTACTTCCTGTTGGGTATGCGGACGGATATGCACGTGAATTTTATCCTGGTGGCTGGGTTTTGGTTGGAGGCCGGAAGGCTCCCGTTGCAGGCTTGGTGAGCATGAATGTCCTTGCGGTTGATGGTACTGAGTGTCCTGACGTTTTGGTTGGTGATGAGGTATTGTTGTTAGGCGGGAATGGCGAGCAGTCGGTATCGCGTCTTGCACGTTTACTCGGTGTGGGCGAACTTGATCTTTTTACACGGTTATCTGATTTGTTGCCACGTATTATCGTATAAGGGTGTTTGAATGTTTTTTCTCGAAGGAAATATTGGCGCAGGTAAGTCAACCTTTTTGTCGTTGTTGGCACATTGGCAGCCTTCTCTGCAGGTGTATCGGGAACCAGTAGATCGCTGGGATGGTGCGGGCGCGGCATCGCTCTTGGGCCGGTTTATGGAAAGCCCCACACGTTGGGGGTTAACCCTAGAGACCTATACGATGATGTGCCGATTACAAGAAGCTGCCTCGTTGCAAGCGAGCGATACGGGGCGTCTTATTGTGGAGCGGTCAGTTTTTTCTGGGTATTACATTTTTGCAAAAAATAGCTACGAGCAAGGATTCTTAAACAATCTTGAGTGGGCACTCTGTCGTGATATCTTTAATCGTTGCGTTGAACAGCAGATGCTTGCGCCCCAAGGGTTTATCTATTTGCAGGTTTCGCCAAGGACTGCATATCGTCGTGTTAAACAGCGTGCGCGTGCCGCTGAATCTACAATGTCTATGGCGTATTTGGAGCAGCTGCACCAGCAACACGAGCGTTTTTTGTGCGATCGATCTAACTGCAAAGAGCTTTGCAGTGTGCCAGTCTTGAAGATCACTTACGACGAGGATTTTGATGTATTTGGACCTCAAGGTGAGCGTATAGCTCAGAAGGTTGCAGATTTTGTTTGCAGTGTCGCATGATCAAAATTGTTAATGTATCAAAGTCGTACGGTAGTGAAACTTTATTCAAAGAGGTTTCATTCTCTTTGTCCCCGGGCGATTTTTGTTGCATAATTGGTGCTTCTGGCACTGGTAAAACAACACTTTTGCATCTCATTATGGGAGTTGATAACCCGAACGAGGGGCATGTTGATATTGATGGTCGCGTTGTGGGAAGCTTGAAGCATAGTGAGCGTGAGCATCTTTGGGGTAATGTTTTAGGCATAGTTTTTCAAGATGCCTTGTTAATTCCAGAATTTTTAGTGTGGGAAAATATTGCACTTAAAGGTTTTGTTGCTGGTATGTCGCGCAATGAAGCATACGAGCGCGCAGAGGGATTAGGTAGTTATCTTGGGATCAAACCGCTTCTTAATCGTATGGTAAGTGGGCTATCGGGTGGTGAGCAACAACGTGTTGCGCTGGCTCGTGCGCTGTTTATGTCACCGCGCTATCTGCTTGCGGATGAACCAACTTCTGCATTGGATGATCAAGCAACGATGCAGTTTATGCAATTGTTAGATAAAGCGCGCTTTGATTACAACTTGGGGGTTTGTTTAGTTTCACATGACCCTCGCGTCCATGGCGTTGCTCCTCATTTGTTTTGCTTACAAAATAGGCGATTATTGAAACATAGGTGATTATTGTGAGTAAGCGTTTATCTCGAGCCGCAGTGATTAAAAAAACTGTGCAGTTAGGTTTTTCGACGATTGTAAATAAAGGCATTGGCTTTGTTCGAGAGATGTTAACCGCGCGTTATTTGGGCGTTGGGGTAATTGCCGATGCATATTTTGCTGCATATCGTTTGCCAAGTTCTTTACGAAAAATTTTTGCAGAGGGTGCATTTGCTGGGGCTGTGGTGCCGACATTGACGCATGTGTATCGCACTGATGGTGAGCATGAAGTTTCACGCGTTGTAACGATGTTGCTGATCTTGGTACAGGCGATTCTTCTTATTGTTTCAGTCGTGATCGCATGGTTGTCTCCTTCGGTGATAAGCATGATTGTTCCTGGCTGGTCGCATGACCTTGACGTTGACCGGCTTGTGCTAACTGCATCGCTGTTGCGTATTTTAATCTTTTTTATTGTTTTCACCTCAGCATCAACGCTCTTAGGCGTCACGCTACAGCTAGTGAATTTCTTTTCGGTATTGGTTTTTTCGCAGTTGTTAACCAATATTATGTTGAGCTTTCAGTTTTATTTCTTGATTAAGACTAAGCTTTCGGTTTTTTGGTTAGCGTCTTTTGTGATTATGGATAGTATTCTGGTCTTGGCGTTTGCAGCCTCTTTATATCGGTATGCGGGTTTTCGCTTTGCTCGTCCAAGTCAAAAAACTTGGGAGTATGTCCGTAAAATTTTTGCGAAATTTCTACCGGCATGCCTTGGNNTTGTTGCCGCAGTTTGCGCGGGTTTATGCCCATTCTCCTAAGCGGATGAATTTCTATTTTTTTGAAGCGATTAAATTTGTTTGGTGGGTTTGTTTGCCTTCCATGATCGTGATGATGCTCTTTTCGTATAAGATTTTTTATACTTTTTATTTTTGTGATCGGTTTCCGATTGAGCGGGTATATCAGGCAGCTTCTTTGCTGTCTTGGTTTATTACGGGGCTTTTCTTTTTTGCGTTAGACAAAATCGTGGTTAGTTTGCTGTATGCGCGTCATGATATGCGTACTCCTACTATTGCTACGCTTCTTAGTGCAGTAATTAATACGATTTTAAGCGTTGCCTTAATTTGGTACTGGGGGCTCTGGGCAATTATTTTTGCACTTGTTGTTTCCATGACTCTCAAAGTTCTGTATTGCTTATGGGTGCTGCACAAGCGTTACAATTTTTTATTTTATCCGGAACGACTTCTTCCTTTTTTCCTTCGATCAAGCGTTCAGACATTGGTTGTTTTTTCTGTGTGTGGAGCTCTGTATTACCTGTTTAGCTATGCAATTGTTTATTTTTGCCCAGAATCCATCGCATATCTACTGCTCTGGACCGTTGCCTATTGGCTCTGGGTTATGCCGCTGATCGGTTTGGGTTTTATGTTGTTACTAAAATCACGACAATGGTTTAACATACGACTCTACTTTATTGGGGGGTAGTTGATCCTCGGTCTTATCCCTTGAGTTTCGAGCAGTAACCGCGCTATTTTTTTCTAAAGGTCAATAGCATAGAAAAGGGGTAGCGCTGGTGAAGATGCAAAGTCTGATGTGGCTCTTTCTTGGGGTTTTGAGCGGTCTTTTTGCCGATGAGAGGCAACAAATTTATTCGGGTATGCCTATCGATGATGATCTTGCAGATTTGCGTGTTGAGATTATTCCCGTTGAACGAGTACGCGATGTTTCTACCGTTGAGTTAGTTGTTCCTGGATTAGGCACCGTGCGATTGTCTGCTACCGTTTTGGAAGATGGTTCTTCTCGCGTAGAAGGTGAGTTTCCCGTGGAGGGAGCAGGAGTTGCGCTTGGGTTGTTACAGTTGGACTCAGGAAGATTTGAAATGCTTCCGGATGGGGCGCTTTCTTACCAAGGAAGAGGTGCAATTGCTGGGACAGCCGTTCGTGTTAGCCTTGCACGTCTGCTTTTTCTAACCGAAGAAGACAAGGAGACGGCAGGTTCATTAAGATCTTCGCCCTCTGGAAGTCTTGCCATCAAAGAAGCAGTGTTCTCAGTGCGTCCTGAAAATGGTTTTTTTGCCATTAGCGTGGGCGAACAAGCGCTGTTTCAGTTGCGCGAAGCACAGCTGGTATTTGAGTATAAAAAATCGCCGTATCTGAAGTTTTTTATTGAGCTAGGAGGGCAACGGGTTGAGGCACGTGCTGCATTACGTGCACAAGATAATGCGGTACAGGTTACACTCCTTGGTGAAAAGATTGATCCCTTTGCATTGGTGCCTCATGGGCGGGCTCTTTTTGCCGGGTTGCCAATAGAAACATTAAAATTTTCGGGAAAAGTTGAGCTCGATTCAGCTACCGGCGCCTTGGTTGAGGGTGATTTATTCGATGCTAATGGGAATGCAGGGTGGAATATTAATCCACTTTTTGATGAGCCGATTATTCTGGAAAAGTTTCGCTTTGCGTTAGACCGAAAGAAGGGGCCATCACTGGAAGCTCAGGGTCAGGGCTTTGGTTCAAATATTTTTTTTAAAGGTGCGTTAGAAAAGGGTGCAGGTCTTGTCTTTCAAGGAGCGGTCAAAGCGGAAAACATTTTGGCCTATGTACCATGGCTACCTGAAGATGTTTTTGGTGCACTTGCTTTTTCTGGGCTGTTGCAGTGGTCTTCTCAAAAAGGGTTTGAGCTTACGGGTTCGTTGGTAAATGAAAACCAGATGATTACGTTATGGGGAGTAACGCTTCGTGAAGTTGATGTTGAAGTAAATTTAGCTGCGCGACGGGCAGATATTGGCGGGATCTTCTCACTTTTTGATCTTGATGCGCGCGCTACCTTTTCACTTGCATTTGGCAACGAACTTCTATTATCGTGCTCTGCAGAGCTTATTAACCCTGATCTGAGAGAGTGGCAGCCACCAGCACTTGCAGATTTTCTTACCAATGGGGCTTTGCTTGCGCCTTTTGTGTTTAAAGAATTGCGTTTAGTTGCGGGAGTTGAATCTAAAAAACGACCGGTAAGTGTTCTTAAAAAGACCTTGCAAAACGCAAAATCAGGCGAAAAAACAACGGTACCCCTTTCTCCTGGTAAAAAAACAACGTT
>DNBB01000047.1 GCA_003484685.1 Candidatus Babelota bacterium | reverse complement strand
CCATCAGCAATCTGCGCCGCATCAGAAATACGGGCGTCTTCCTCGTCTTCTTCTTCGGGCTCAGACTCCTCATCGATGTCTTCATCTGACGAAGATATCGATGATATTGCTTCAAGTGCAGCGTCCCCAACGCGCTCATCCATAGCCGTATCCTGCGCAATATCTTCAGCTTCTAAGGACACCTCTATATGTTCTTTTTCAAGACGCTTAATAAGTTGATCCATTTCTTCTTCAGAAAGCGCATGTTCGTTGCCAAAAGCAACAACCTCTTCATAGCTAATCGAGCCATCTTTTCGCCCACGTTCGACGAGTTCATCAATATGCGAACCCCGCTCACGCTTTACTTTTTTAATCATCCATTCCCCCTGGATAACATACGATCCTTTGCCTCTTGCAACCGCCGAAGCGCCTGCACCATACGCTCCTGATCACCAGCAGCCTGAGCTTTACAAAGCTCGCGTTTGCTATCATGTAATTGAATATTCCACGCCCGCCTAAAAATCTCATCGCGCAGCGCTGAAACCAAAACCGATCCCACAACTTCACCCTCCGTAACTACCTCAAGAAAGGTCTGTCGCAATGAGCCTTCAAGTTCCCGCATCACTGTATCAACTGAGCCCCCTACTGCGCTCAATTTTTGAACCAATAAAAGCGCATGCGGAGACAATATCAAAGGAAGAAGCGACTCTTCTTGAGAAAAAACTAAGGGTCCATTTTTCATTATAGCAAACAAAATACGTTTCTCCAGAACTGTTAACGCCAGTCCAGGTACTTCTTGTACTGAAACTGGATTGCGAGCCTCACGCGAGCGTAGCTGGCGCTCAAACGTCTTGAATTCTTGATATAACGATTCAACAGGTACACCAAAAATCTCTGCTGCTTGCTGCAACAAAACATTCTGCTGTAGCCGGTCTGGAACCAGCGCTACTGCATCAAAAACCTCGCGCGCTGCCTGTAGTTTGCGCGCTAAACTTTGGTTAACAAAAGACCGACCTAGACGCTCAACAAAAAAGGTAAATAATGGTTTAGGCGCCTCTTGTAAGGCATCAAGCGATCCTTCACGCGCCAAAAACGTTGCAGGATCATCATCAGCCGGAAACGAAACAACAAATGGCTCCAACTGCACCTGCCAACACAACGAAACTAGGCGCATCATAGCCCGCTGTCCTGCCTCATCCCCATCATATAAAAGATAGATATGCCGCGCATGTCGTGCCAGCTGCGTGACATGTTCTAAAGAACATGCCGTTCCCAGCGTGGCAACCGTATTGACATACCCATGTTGCACCATTGCTAGACAATCAGTATATCCTTCAACTAAATATACGGCTTCTGCCTCCTGAATAACCTTTTTCGCCTGCCAAAACCCATATAAAAGCGTACGCTTATTAAAAAATTCGTGCTCTTGAGAATTAACATATTTGGCGCGATCATCACCTGATCGAAAAACACGCCCACCAAATCCACACGGCCGGCCATGTGCCGTAAAAATAGTAAAAATTATGCGATCATCAAAAGTAAGATATGTTCCGTGCGCGCCTTTTTTAATAAGATGTGATGCTTCAAGCTCATGCGCCAAGATACCCGCAGATCTTGCATCTTCAATACAACGACGAACAGCCGCATTCCCCCCAGGACAAAAACCAATACCAAAAGCCTGACGAACTATATCGCCGAGGCCTCTACTGGCAACATACATCAACGCATCAGGCGAATTACGCAACTGCTGACCACACCATTGAGCAAAAAAAGCACATACAACTTCGTGCCGCTGCCCCTCTGCATACGAACGCGCACCGTCTTCGCGCGTACCTACACCCTCGGGAACCTTGATATTATATCGCTCGACCAAGTGCCATGCCGCTTCAAGCGGTGAACAATTTTCAACCCGCGCCACAAAATCAATTACATCGCCGCCCGTTGCCGTACTAAAACAATAATAAATACCGCGTGTCGGCGTTACCGTAAATGACGGTACACGCTCCTGCTTAAAGGGTGATGGGCCCTTCCAATAGTTACCAGCGGGCTTAAGTGCAACATATTCGCGTACAACATCAAGGATAGGTACCTGTGATTTTACAAAATCAAAAAGTGAGCTGCTCATACCACCTCACGCTGCCGACGCAGCCAAAACCACAGCACCCCACCAGCACAAAACAAGATTCCAACGAGACTAACCCACTGATGAACCGATAACCAAGGCAATACATTAAGCCATTCACGATCACCGCGCCAAAAATCAGTTACAAAGCGAATAATAAAAAGCCCTAAAAGCGCAACGCCCGTTATCATACCCGCGGGTAAAGGGAAAAATGTTAACACGCGGACAATCAAAAAAAGTGCCACTAAAAGCGCGACATTATAGAGTTGTACCGGATGTACCATGCCATATGCGCCTTCAATACATACCGGAACACCGATCAGACAACTCGTTGGGCACCCATAACAACAGCCAGCAGAAAAACAGCCCACGCGCCCAAATGCCTGAGCCAGTGGTGCATAGACAATAATGCTATCTAATAAAGGAAGAAGCGCTACGTGGTTGCGCCAAGAAAACCCCCAAACAACCAGCAAAACGCCCATAATGGAACCTAGCACCGAAAGTCCGCCCTGCCAAAGCGCGAGAACCTCAACCCATTGGGCATAATCATGCCAATTAACTGCTACATGCAACAATCGTCCACCAACAAGCCCTCCTATTATCGAAGCATTTAAGAGATTGATAATCTGATCTTTTGAAATAAGAGCACGAACGCGCACATCGGACATAACTAACAAAAACCAAACAGCTACACCTAATGCTATCCAAAACCCGTACCAATGGAGCCCAATCGCCCACATATTATCCACCATCAACCCCCAAAAAAACGATTATATCGATCGATGCCATTACCTAACGCGACAATGAACTACTTGACCGCAAAAACCAACACTATTTTCAATAAAAAAATAATCTGCTACTCTAAAAAAGCTCTCATTTTAGAGAAGTAATAAAAATTACTACATATAGTCTACCCATACCAAACTCGATAGGCAAAGGGGAGGAGCAGTCCCATGGAACATGCACAAGATGCATATAACAGGTCTGGCATTGTATTGAGCAAATACCTTTCACACAGCGGTATTTGTGCACGTCGAAAAGCCGAAGATCTTATTAAATCTGGCGCCGTTATGGTTAATGGCACCGTCGTAACACAATGGGCCTACCGAGTCCAAGAAAATGACACCATTACCTGTCATGGCAAGACACTCACGCCGCAAAAAAAGTTGGTCTATATTGCACTCAACAAGCCAACCGAGGTGATCACAACCGCAGCAGATGACGAAGGACGCACAACCGTCCTGGAACTTGTAAAAATCAGAGGCAACACTCGTTTGTTTCCTATTGGTCGCCTTGACTGCATGACTACGGGAATAATTCTTTTAACCAACGATGGCGAACTTGCTCAATCGTTAGCACATCCCCGTTTTGGCGTCGAAAAGCGATACCATGTGGTGCTTTCAGTGCCACTTAAAGATTATCATAAACGCATGCTCAGAACAGGGGCTGGTCTTCCAGAAGGCATGACCAAGCCAGATAAAATCATGACTTTTGATCGCAAACCCCGAGAATGCATCGTCTGCATTCACAGTGGACAAAATCGTATTATCCGCAAAATGTTCCATACACTTGGATATGCTGTTCATAAACTTAATCGCACTTCATATGCCGGTATATCAACACGCGGACTACCAAAAGGCGGTTGGCGCGAATTAACGTATGACGAAGTCGCAATCCTTAAGCGATATGCTCAGCGTGCCGAAAGATAAATCCTAAACAAAAAAGAGGACCGGAAAAAACCCGGTCCTCTTTTTTGTTTAGATCTTTTAAAGTTATAATTCACTACTCAAATCAAATGCACTGTTTTCAGCAAACAGCCCTGGCATATAAATTGAGCTAGTGCCAAAATCATTTTTCAAAAACCCTTGTAAAATCGATTTAGTCAAAGAAGCGTTTGCTCGAACCGGGTTTTTAAAGGACCCAATTTCAAATGCTTTACTGCGCAAATTTCGCCACATGTTGGCAATTAATTTATCGCTCTTGCCCCGTTCGCTTTCCTGCGCAATTTTTTCAAGTAACACAGAAATAGTCGTAAGTCCAGCCATTAAATTTGTTTCTTGATCTGCGCTGCCAACAAAGACATCAATCTGGCTCTTCATTGCCTGAATTTCATCAGAAATATTTTGTGAGAAAGTCTTAATCTTAGCTATAAATGCAGGCAATCCAACTAATCCGGAACAGATTCCAAGCTCTAGTTCACCCGCATTAACGAGCGTAATAAGCTTAGTATTTCCCGCCTCAGCTAGGTCAGCTAGAAACAAATAGTATTCTTTTCGATCAGCAGCAAGTAGATCTTTTACTTTGGAACAATTAGCAGAAAGCTTTTCTGCATCTTCCTGCGTTAAGAATCCCTCAAGCGCCTTATTAAAGCGCCCTTTGAAATCATCTACAAAATACATTGCCAACTTATTTGCCTTTGTTTGTAATCCCAAAAACTGCGCCAGGCTTTCTTTTCCCTGTACTTGAAAACTCAAAAGTTGCTCTTGCAGTTTTGTTATGGTTTCTTGTGACGCCGCTTGCTTTTGCAGTGCCGCATTTTGTTCGTGCTGAATATTTTCTTTCACCTTTTTAATTTCTTCTTGGAGTCGCTGATTCTCTTTTTCACGCGCATCAATCAGTTGTGAAGAAATCTTGTTATTTTTCTTATCGACTTTAAGTCGTTTTAACTGCTCTTGCAATTCTTTTTGTTTGTTTCGCGTTGCCCCTTCCAACAAAGCTTTTTCTTCTTCAAGTTTTTTTAGTTTCCCTTTTAACTGGCTCGTCTCTTTTTGCAGTTTCTTTTTAGTTTGTGTTACCTGCTGATTTTTGTAGACTGCATCTTGCAACTTAGTCTCTATCTGCTTCTTTTCTTTTGATAACTGATCTTTTTCAACCTTAAGCGATGCGGCTTCTTCTTCTTTTGCTTTGATTCGAATAGACAAGGCAATAATCTGCTTGTTTAAATTTTCAACATACAAAAACGCATTTTCGCGCGCCTGAATCGCATCTTGCAACTGCTTAGTAACTTTCTCTTTTTCAGATCGTTCAGATTGCGTTGTTTCAGTCATTTTGGAAAGCTTATCTGAAAGCTCTGACTCCTTTTCTTTTGCTCGAGTAAGCAGCTCTCGCGCAATGTTTAAACGCGTATTAGCTTCGCTTAACTTTTTTTTGCCGGCATCCAGCGGAAGGGCTAATACACTTATGAGTAACATGAGTAAAAGGGAACGATTCTTCATACCAACCTCCGTATCAGGGAACGGCACAGATTTATCCCTAGTCTTAGCACAAAAAAATAGCCCTGGCATATAAAATTGCACCTAGAAACCAAATTACTTTGACAAGTCCCTCCTCTTCGTCATACTGAAAACTATCGGAATGGGAGAATATAAAAAATATTATATTACCTCATCAACCAGAAGGCTTTTCTATGTTCATTTCCCTAATCTTTGCCGTATTAGCTATTGCTTTGGCGCTCCTAATACTCGCCGCATCTCTCATGCTCTTTACCACTGAACAACAAACCAAAACCGTTATTCAGCGCCTAGGCAAGTTTGATCGAATCGCTGAACCAGGACTCTCAATTAAATGGCCATTCATCGAAAATATTGCTGGTCGCGTCAATCTGCGCATCAAACAACTTGATGTCAAAGTAGAAACAAAAACGCAAGACAATGTTTTTGTCTTAGTAATCGTCTCCGTTCAATACTTTGTTGATCCAGAACGCGTGTACGAAGCTTTTTACAAGCTTGTACGCCCCGAAGCACAGATTACCGCATTTGTTTTTGACGTAGTACGCGCCCGTGTTCCCCTACTGACCTTAGATGATCTCTTCGAAAAAAAAGACAATATCGCTATTGCAGTCAAAGAAGAACTGAGCCACGTTATGCACGACTTTGGCTACGACATNNGTAGAAAAAGGCGAAGCAGATAAAATCCTTCGCGTCAAAGCAGCGGAAGCAGAAGCAGAAAGCAATGCATTGCACGGAAAAGGCATTGCAGACCAACGTCGTGCCATTGTCGAAGGGCTTAGTGAATCCGTCAGCGAGTTTCAAGCCCATGTACCCGGATCATCGCCTCATGATGTCATGCAAATAGTCCTTATGACGCAATATTTTGATACACTTAAGGACCTCAGCGCCCATTCAAAGACCAATACCATCCTTGTTCCACACTCGCCATCGCACTTAAATGACTTAACAGAACAGATGCGCAGCGCTTTTATCACAGCACAAGCAGCAAATAGTAATCTAGAAGAACATACCCCACAGCCAACACATATTAAAAAACGCTCAGAAAAATAAAACCATTGTTTTTGTAGGCTATACAGCAACTATTCAACATTTTCAGAGCTTATGTCAAAACATTTCTGGCTATTTTAAAGTGCGACTTTAAAATAGCCAGAAATAAAAACAAAAATCTTTAAAAGATATCAGTTCCTCAAGCCCTCATACCGCAATCTACACAAAAGAGCTTGAGATAGGGATTTAGAAAAGCACCTACTTTGGCTCCATCTCGCAGGCCAATTGATCAGAAATTGCCGCCAAAAAAGAAAGGCCTTTTAAATGAGCAGAAAGAAAACGTTCACGAACCTTGTTTTTAGAATCAAAGTCTTCCCAAGATCCCGTAAAAAGGGAAAGAGGGTACCGACAGTGCGCTCGCCTCTCTGGTAACCCATTGGTTTCCAAAAAATTAGTAAAATAATCTATTTCACTTACCTCTTTATCGTTTTTTAATAACTTAAATGGCATTATGTTGCGCATAGAGAGGATGCCTATATGAAGAAACTCCTTAGAAAAAATTAAAAGGTCCTGATCAGCTAATCGAAAAGCAACCTGCATGAAAGAGTCTTTCTCTTGTACTTTGAAAATAAAACTAACCCCTAATTTTGCACCTAATTCTTTAAAATAAATCTCACAAAAAGTTTCATTCCAAAAATTGGCTAAATCTTCCACAGCAAAGTTAAGGTTTAACTTCAAAACATGATCCACACCAATAATAATGTTGCTCAAGTGAGAGCTAACTTCATAT
>DNBB01000044.1 GCA_003484685.1 Candidatus Babelota bacterium | reverse complement strand
TACCGGCATGGGACTGGAACGACTAGTATCATTTCTGCAAGGCGTAGAATCGGCTTTTGACTGCGATGTCTTTGGGCCCATTTTAAAATCAATCGGCAGGCACTCAGGAATTTCATACGAACGAGCAACACCTGAGCAGAAGGTAGCATTTCGTGTCCTGGCAGACCATATTCGCTCGACCTGCCTTGCAATCGCCGATGGCGGAATGCCATCAAACGAGGGACGCGGCTACGTTATTCGCAAGATCATACGCCGTGCAGCACTTTTTGCGCAAAAACTTGGATCTAGCACGTTGTTCGCCGACCTTGCAAAAGATTTTATTGGAAGCTTTGGTGAAATTTACCCAGAGCTTATCGCAAATAAGACTCTCATCGAAAAAACCGTAAAAGACGAAGTTCAAAAATTTGAACAAAATCTCACTCAAGGCGTCGCTATATTTAAAACTTATCTTGCTAACGCAACGAAAGATAAGATTATTTCTGGCGAGCAAGCATTTAAGCTCTATGATACATACGGCTTTCCTCTGGAATTAACCTGCCTTCTCGCAGAAGATGAAGACTTTACCGTTGATATCTCTGGCTTTGAAGCGGCTATGGAACAACAGCGCCTTCAATCAGGCAAAAAAACGACCACAACACAGAGCATTGCGCCGGCAAATTTACCTGAGACTAAATTTGTTGGTTACGACTCCTATAGCACAAATAGCAAAATCATTTTTATCTCGAATGGGCGAGAACCAGTCAAAGAACTTGCCGCAGGAGAAGAAGGCTATATCGTGACCGATCAAACGCCTTTTTACGTTGAAGGCGGCGGACAGGTGAGTGATTTCGGAACCCTTGAATACCAAGGGACAATCATGCCCGTACAAGCAGTCAAAAGAGAACATGGTACAAGCATCGTGCATAAAGTCCAAGCAGCAAAAAATCTGGCAATTGGCGCTACAGTAACCTTACATATCGACAAAGAGCGACGTGCGGCAATACAACGAAACCATACCGCTACGCATTTATTACAAAGCGCATTGATGAACGTATTAGGCGCGCATGTCAAACAGGCCGGCTCCTATGTTTCTTCTGACGTAGCTCGTTTTGATTTTACCCATCATAGTGCCCCAACCGCAGAGGTACTCAAGGAAGTAGAACACTTGGTCAATGCAGCGATCATGCGAGCTATTCCCGTTACCTGCAATGTTACCAGCTATCAAGATGCAATAAGCAAGGGAGTGATCGCATTCTTTGGTGACAAATATAATCCTGATGCTGTTCGTGTTGTGCAAGTTCCCGGCGTTTCAGCAGAATTATGCGGTGGTACCCATGTGAAAAATACCGGCGAAATCGGGTGCTTTAAAATCACTGAATCATCCGCCCTCTCTTCCGGCATTCGTCGTATCACGGCCGTTACTGGATTTGGTGCACTAGAAACGTTTGATCAAGCTTTATCAATTGTGCATACGGCAACTAACCTTTTCAAGGCAAAACCCGAAGACCTACCAACGCTTCTTGCGGAAAAACAGGAACGCCTCCTAGCACTGGAAAAAGAACTACAAAAGAAAGAAAAAGAGCTGCTTCTTGCGCAACTGCTCAGTAGCTCCAATCGCACCTCTGGCTCAACAGCGCTCCATATGATTGTTACCACGGAAGGCAACCCAAAAGACTTTCGTGATATTCTTAAGGATGCTTCTAAAAAGATTAATGGCACACTTGTCATACTTGCATCAACTGAAAAAGGAACAGCGTTCGCGCTTCAGATAAACACAAACACACTCACACCAGAAATGATTATAAAAAACCTTGCAGAGCAATTTGGGCTTAAGGGCCGTGCTCAAGGAAATTTCATACAAGGTGGTGGTAGCGCCGTTGATATCAAACTACTCGAAAACAAAATAACGAGTTGGTTTGCTGCATAAAACATAAAAAACACAACGGGTGACTGTGTCCCAAAACCTCGGTCACCCAAACATCCTGGACAAATAAAAAAAAACTATTAATATTTAAACATAGAAATAAAATAAACTTTTGCCGCGGTGCCTACTATGAACAGGAAAATAACACTTGCCGCTTCCATCTTCCTCGGTGTCATTACATCAGTTATAGCAGATGCAGAGCGCCAAACGATGCCTTTACCTATTCCGGGACATAGCACCCAAGTCTCTATCAAACAAAACATCACAAAATTGTCGCATGTCATAAGCTCAGACAAAATAAATTCAATTATTGCCGTTCTGAAAGAACACCCGTACAAAAGTTTGATCGGAGCAATGGGCCTTGTTGGTACCGCATATCTGGCATATAACAAATACCAAGTCACGAAACTCCAGGCTGAACTTCTAAAGATTTTGGAAGAAACACACAATATTATTGTAGAGACAGTAAACAAGGTCCAAGGTACTACAAATTTCACTGACGAAGACGAAACAATAATAGAACCATATAAAGGGATAATCCTTCCGCAACAAAAAAGAAAAATGCAAGCGTTGCTTTCTCAATACAACACAAGAATAAAACGTACTGCGTTACTTGCTCAGGATAAAAACGGCAACACAATATTGCATAATGACACTAAAGAATTATCTTTAAAATGCCAGAAAAAAAGAATTGAAAAAAACAAGGAAAACAAAACATTTAGCGCCGAGGGTGAGAATGTAGCCTCACTATATTATTTTGAACAAATAATAAGCACCCTCATAAATCAATGCAACAATATAGCTACAAAAGACCGGCTTCTCGCAACAACAAACCACGGTAAAGAACCTCTGTTTATAACGCTCGCCGACTATTATAAACCACGCGGTGGCAATTTCCCCAAACTATTACACCTATATTGCCAGCTCTCAGAAAAAAAGTATTTTAAAATTTATAACGACTTCAATCTCAAGCGGAACTTCCCAAAAACATATCCAGGCAAATGACCACAAAATAACATTAATTATTTTGCCCCACTTCTGGTCTTCTGGCGCAAAATATTTTACCGCACCTATTTCATTTAGATTTGCCATGAAGTCCTATTGCGCAACCCAAAACTTCCTACTTGTTTGTCGAAACAAAGCTCCCAATCATGTCCGCTGCTGCCGCGATCGATTTTTGGACCACATCCCATGACTCGGCAAATGAAGCAAGAACATAATCAGGAACATCTTCGCGATTTTCTGGTCTTCCAATACCGCAGCGTAGACGGTGAAACTGATCTCCAATAGTTCCAATGATCGACTTAAGACCATTATGCCCACGAGCGCTTCCACCCTGTTTAATCGCAAACCGACCAAATGGCAATTCAAGCTCATCATGCACAACCAAAATTTCCTCTGATTTAATACCTTGCTTGGTAAGTAAAGGCAAAACACGGCCTGACGCATTCATAAACGTCTGAGGCTTTATAAGAATAACCGGTTGATTTTCAATCATTATTTCTGCTATCTCAGCCTCACCTTTAATACGCCAAGAGCCACCGTGCAGACGAGCCAGCTCATCGACAACCAAAAAACCAAAATTATGTCGGGTGCGCGCATACGCCGGTCCTGGGTTACCAAGGCCAATAATTGCCCGTATACGAGGCTCTTTCATTTCTTTCCTTTTCCCATAAACATAATCGGGTCCCTGAAAGTTAGCAGAGACCCGATTATTCAATCAAAACATAGTTTATTTATGCGTTTTTAGCCTTGGCTGGTGCTGGTGTAGCAGGCGCAGCAGTCTTGGCAGGTGTAGCTGCTTTGAACTTGCTTGCACTTTTCTCAGCGCGATAGGCACGATTCATTTCAGCAATAACTTCACCCGTCAAATCTACTTGTTCTTTTGCGAACAAGAAGCGTGGTATATAGGCATCAATAGAATGTTTTTGGGCAACAACTTCTGCTGCCTTTTGTACCGAAGCAAAAAGTATTTGCTGAGCTTCTGCTGAACGGCCTTCAAACTCTACCTGAATCTCACGTGCATCAATATTAAACTCTGATTCTTTTTTTGCAGCTTCAGCGGGCGTTATTTTGCCGTCTTTGCGCAGCTTTTGAAATTCTTCAACACGCTTACCAATCTCTCTCTGGCGCTTTGCAAACTCTTCCTGCATATTCATACTGATGTCACGCGCTTGCTCGCATTCACCCATAACGCGCTCAACATTTAATACCGCAAGGCGTGTCGCTGGGGTGAATGTCCCATTTTTCTGTTCAGTGGCAACTGGCGCAGGTTTTTGGCCTTGACCATTTTTAACACCATTCTGGGCGCCTGCAAACGCGACTAATGAACAACTCATGACAATAA
>DNBB01000037.1:1155-10810 GCA_003484685.1 Candidatus Babelota bacterium | reverse complement strand
CAGTTGCAGGGAGCCTGTTTGGTCCTTAATGGTTCGAATTGTTGTGGGGGGAATATGGGGAAAGCCAAGGAAGACTGATGCGTTATATGCAGCTTCTTCTGCATATGGTAATGGATCCACCTCATACTCTTCGGGTTTAAAAACAGCTTGAGCTTTGTTTGCGAAGGTAACGATATATACTTTGTTAGAAAAATCAGCCTTAAAGCCACTTCGTTTAAGATAAGAAGCCATGGGTTCTTGCGCAATTATTGGGGCGTTTTGAAGATATTCTACAATATCGGGATTTGTCCACGTCTGAGGATCTTGCCAGGCATTAGCCTCCTGAGTACGCGAAATATGCGAAAAATATCGCATTGCCAGAATCGCAGCAGCTATGAGGATAGCGATAACAAAGAGGTTTTTAAAAAATTTTAACGCGTAAACCATGCAAGATATTCCTTATTGCCTGTTGCACCTAGGATAGGCGACTCGGTGAAGCCATGATGAGTAAAACCCTGGGCAACGATGCCAGCAATAACCTGGGCAACAATTTGCTCACGCAATTTATCATCTTTGATAACACCGCCAGAAGGAACACTACCTTTGTCTGCTTCAAACTGTGGCTTGATGAGTGGCAGCAGTATGCCACCTGGTTTGAGTGTCCGGGCCACCGTATCAAGAACTTTGAGTAGCGAGATAAACGAGAGGTCAAAGGTGATGATGTCAACAGGATCGTGTTCTGGCTGATAGTGGCGGACATTCGTCCGTTCGATGATGGTTACGCGTTCGTCCGTACGAATTTTTTCGTGTACTTGGCCGTATCCAACATCGATTCCATACACATGTGCAATACTATGTTGCAATAAACAATCAGTGAATCCGCCCGTAGAGATGCCCGCATCAAGAGCTGTCTTGCCAGCTATATTGATAGCAAAGACTTGTAGGGCTTTTTCGAGCTTAAGGCCCCCGCGTGAGACGTATTTGGGCTCGTCCGCAGTTATTATGATCTCTGCGTCAACAGGAATGGAGGCGCCTGGTTTAGTTAAGGGGGTGCCGTTTACTAAGACGGCACCTTGAAGAACCCAACTTTGTATTTGTGTGCGGCTATATTCGGGATAGCGCAATTGCGTAAGAAGATCGAGACGGCTTCTTTCGGCCATGAAGTATACCTTGGTTATTTGTAGAGCAATGACTTTACTAATGGGGTTAGTGTATAAAAATACCGCGAAGAAAGATAGGACTCATCTTTAAGAGCGCGCTCAAGCGAGATTACCACAAAAGCCCCGCCATCAATCTCAAACGTGATATATCCGGTCTCGGCATGGTCTTTTATCGCTGTGCGAAGTTCTTCGAGTGTCTTGACTTCAACGCCGTTGACCTTGTTAATGAGCGTTCCTGCTGTTAAAATGCGGGATCGGGTAGCTTCAGAGTCTGGGAGTACGTGTGAGAGGATCACTTGGCCTGTGGCTTGATTTTCTAATTCGATGTACCGGGTGAGCAGGGAGTTGCGTTTGATAAGTAGGGGAATATGGTTAAGCGAGAGGTCCATGAAGACGCAGCCGCCGATTACCTCGTGATCAATCGATTCATACCCCGGGTAGCGAGTTCGGACTGCAGGATATTGGGTAAATTCAAATGTAAGCGTAATTTCTTTGCGCTCTCCTGAGCGGTAAAAGACTAAGTGAAGGGTGTCTCCAATCTTTAGGCGCGAGATGTAATCAAGTAAGGATATCTTATCTTCGCTCCAGGAAACTTGCATTTCACCAAAGCTATCAACCTGATGCCCGTTGATCTGGTAGACCATGTCACCTTTTTGGATTCCAGCGCGCTCGAGCATGCCCCCTTTGTAGACATCGGCAACGTAGAGCCCTGCGGGACGTGGATTGGTTAAATAGTCAGCAACAATATCGTTAGTTTCGTTATAAATGATCCCAAGAAATGGTTTGCGTAAAAAGCGGATGCCCCGTTCGCTGCCAAGGGGAGCGAGGGGAAGCTGATCAAGAAAGAGTTTAACCTCGTTGCTCGGGATAATATATCCTACGTTTTGTGCGTTCATGATGCCGGAGGTGTTTACTCCAACAACTTCTCCGTGAATATTGATTGCGGGGCCGCCTGAGTTGCCCGGGTTGATTGGGGCGTCAATCTGGATCATGGAGCTACCATCCATATTTTGTCGTCCGCTTACTACGCCCAGGGTACTCTTGAGTGATTCTTGCCCTAGGGGGAAGCCGAGGGTAAGAATTTCACTTGCACGTTTGACGTTATCTGAGTTGCCAAGCGTGGCTATTGGCAGCATTCCACCAAGGCCTTCTTTAATAATTTCGAGGTCTTCTGCCACGACGCGAAGAACGGCTAAATCGCGTTCGGGAGCAACGCCCTCTACGATGACATCAAAGCGGCGCTTACCAAACGCAGGTATTTGGATAAAAACGGCTACTGATTGGTTTACGACGTGCGCATTAGTTATTAAATGTCCTTCTTGGTCGATAAAAAATCCGCTGCCAGCGCCCATTCCCTGACCCGGCGTCTTGTATGGTTCAAGCCAGTTAAATTCAAGACAAAAGGCAAGGACTTGTACAACGGCATTACGAAGGCCATCTTGAACTGTGCTCCAACGTTCTTGCTCGCGAGTTGTGGTGGTTGTTTGATTTACTGCGGGTAGTCCTGGTGGGTTTTGAAGGGGGCGTTGCGCAAGCTCATGTTCAAGATGGTTGATCAGGAGGCGCTGTACTTGTTGTTCTTTAATTGTTTTTGTCGCGATGATTCCAATGGTTGCAACACCAAGGACGGCGGCAATTCCTGCCCAGATACGCATTACACAGCTCCTTGTTACATAGTAGCGATTGACGCGGTGCTATTAAAATATGGATAAAACCCGTATACTTTCTGCAGAGATTGTAGCATACCTTTTTCCTTGTGAGGAGATGGACTTCATGGTGGCCGAAACAGTAGTGACGCTAGAAAAAATTACCGCGCTTTGTAAGCGTCGGGGCTTTATTTTTCAAACCGCCGATATTTACAACGGTCTCAATGGGGTATATGATAGCGGGCCGCTTGGTACCTTAATGAAGGAAAATATTCGCCAAGCATGGAAGCAATCGCTCCGCGCTCTGCCGTACGACATTTTGTTTGTTGATGGGGCTATTCTAGGCAATGAAGCTATGTGGCGTGCATCAGGACATATTGAGAATTTTCATGATCCACTTGTTGAATGCAAGGCTTGCAATGCGCGTTTTCGTACCGATGATGTTGATCTTAATAAAGCGTGTACGCGCTGTGGAAAAAAGGATTGGTCCGAGTCGCGTGAATTTCATATGATGTTTAAAACACAACTTGGTGCGTCCGTTGAGCAGGCTTCCGCTGCATATCTGCGTCCAGAAACCGCCCAAAGCATTTTTGTTAATTTTAAAAACATTATCTCCAGCAGCCGCGTAAAGATTCCTTTTGGTGTGGCACAAATTGGCAAAGCGTTTCGTAACGAAATAACGCCCAAGCAGTTTTTGTTTCGTATGCGCGAATTTGAACAGATGGAGATGGAATTTTTCTGCAAGCACGAAGATGCACAAAATCTTTTTGAATTTTGGCGTACGGAACGTTTGAACTTTTTTAGTCACATTGGCATCACGCCAGAAAAGTTGCGTTTACGCGCCCATGAACAAACCGAGCTTTCGCATTACTCATCAGCGACGTCTGACGTTGAATATGAGTTTCCCTTTGGTTGGAAGGAGCTTGAAGGTATTGCGCATCGCGGTAATTATGATCTTTCTCAGCACAGTAAATTTTCGGGTAAAGAGTTGGCGGTCTTTGATGATGCAACTAAAAGCTCATATGTTCCTGATGTTGTCGAATGCTCCGTTGGCGTCGACCGACTCTTTTTGACTTTGTTGTTTGACGCGTATAGTGAAGAACAGCTAGAGAAAGAAACACGTACGGTGTTGCGCTTACATCCACGTATTGCGCCTGTAAAAGCGGCATTGTTGCCGTTGGTTGATAGCCTCGGTGAACCGTTTAGGCAACTTGCGCGTGAGCTTCGTATGCAGGGAATTGAAGTGCAGTTTGATAGTTCTGGTTCGATTGGTAAGCGGTATCGCCGGCAAGATGAAATCGGTACGCCATTTTGCTTTACCTATGACTACCAAAGCGCAGAAGATCAGTCGGTTACCGTACGACATCGCGATAGCATGCAACAAGAGCGTATTGCGTTTGATCAGATCCAAAACTATATCAAACAGGCGCTTTTAGCCTAATCTTGACCGTGTAAGAAAAAGTTGTCACACTGTGTGACAACTTTTTTGTGAGGTTATACCAGGTCCTATATGGAACCACGATTATCTAAAAAAACAACGCGTATCACCCCAGCTCGTATTATTATCGCAACATTTTTAGCACTGATTTTACTCGGAACGCTGTTGTTGCGTGCACCATTTGCGCATCAAGAATTTGAGCTTTCGTGGTGGGATGCCTTTTTTGTTTCTTCATCAGCGGTTTCAACGACTGGCTTGATGAGCGTTCCTTTGTCGACGTTTTCGTTTTGGGGCAAGCTCATTATCATTTGTTTGGCGCAGCTTGGCGGCTTGGGATTTCTTACGCTTTTTGTTCCCATACTTGGATTGTTTAAGAATGTGCGTATGCGGACGCATCTAATAACTGGCCAGCAGTTTGATTTGCAGCAATGGTCATCTAATTGGGTATATAGCAAAAAAATTGTTCAATTTGTAGCGGTGTTCTCATTCATAGCAGAGGTGATTGGTTTTCTAATCGTCTATTACGCGCTTGACGGGGTGCCGCTCACTGAACCGCGTTGGTTTTCGGCGATTTTTCATACAGTTTCATCTTTTTGTAACCTTGGTGTATCTGTTTTTCCTCAGCCATTTGCAACTTTGGCAATGCACCGGTTGTTTATTTTAGCAACGACTACGCTTATCGCGTTAGGTAGCTTTGGTTTTATACCGATATACGAAATTTTTTTGCATATACGGCAACGAATTTTGCGACCTGCAAATGGGATCCCACGGGCACGTTTTTCGTTGCAGACTAAGATTTTATTTTTGTACATGCCGTTGCTTACTGGGGTGCTGGCCATATTTTTGTTGGTTGCGGAATGGGAGGCGCTACGCCAGTTTGCTTGGATTGATAAGATAAACATTGCTGTTTTTAATGGTTTTTCGTTTAGAAGTTGCGGCTTCTCAACGTTTAATTTTTTGCAGGTTTCGCAGGTTGTCTTGTTTGTTTCTATGGTGTTTTGTCTTTTGGGCTCATCGCCAGGATCCGTTGGCGGAGGCTCTGGCCTCAAGGTGACTACGCTTGCACTGTCTCTTTCGTCAATCAAAGCAATCGTGCTTGGTAAAGAGCATGTCGAAATTTTTAAACGGCGGATACCAAAAGAACAAATGCTGGTTACATTGGCCTTTTTATCAATTTATTTATTGTGGATTTTTTCTACTCTCTTTTTAGTTCTCATTACCGAGAATCAGACAGGCGAGGGTATGGTGAATTTTATGTTCGAAAGCATTTCTGCTGTTGCAAATCGTGGAATCACGATACAAAGCTTTATTGCAATGACCCGTGCTGGCCAGTTGGTGTTGACATTTGGAATGATTGTCGGGCGACTTAATTCGCTCTCTCTTTTAATCGCCATTAAGCACAAGCGTGATCGGGTTAGTTTTAAGTATCCCGAAGAGACGCTTTCGATGGGGTAATGCTACATAACAAAGGATAAGCACATATGAAACGACCAACAAGCTTTTGTGTTATTGGAATTGGCCAATTTGGGTCTAACGTTTGCCAGGCACTTGTTGCTCACGGCATGGATGTCCTGGCGATTGATAGCGAAGAAAGTATCATTGATTCGATTAAAGATCAGGTTACGCAGGCCATTTGTCTCCGTATTACCAGTGAAGAGTCTATGCGCAGCGTTGGTATTGATGAATTTGAAACCGTTATTGTTGCCATTGGCGAAAGCTTTACACAATCAGTCTTGATAACTGCGCTTTTGAAAAAGAAGCTGCATATTTCTAACGTTATCGTTTGCTCAACGACGTCAATTCATCGAGAAATTTTGGAACTGGTCGGGGCAGATCATGTGATCTTACCGGAACAAGAGATGGGCCGGCGGCTTGCTGACCAGCTCTGTTTTACTGATGAGACCTTTATTCGGGTTAATGACAATTATTCGGTTACCCCGTTAAAGGTTCCGATGCGTTTTGTTGATCAAACTGTTCAGGACCTTGAGTTGACAACGAACTACGAGGTTACGCTCATTGGTAAAGAGGTTGGTGAGGAGGTTATCCCTTTATCTCCAGACTATAAGATCGAAGAGGGAGACGTTTTGGTCCTCTTTGGTGCCAATAAACAGCTTGAGCGCTTGCTTGAATTGTAATGCACATATTCCTGGTTACTGCCTGTTAATGATTGGCCAATAAATGTACAGGACCTATGGCAGGTTCGGTGGAACAAACTGAAACTCTTGATATGAGCCTGGATCCGTGCCATATGATTTAACAAGGCGAAATTGCTGCTTGGTGTAACAAGAAATTGCTGGTTGATTGGATCGCTTTACTATGAGTGAGGTTGGCGTCTTAGTGGATTGAGAGATTTTTTTTATTGCGCTTAGTAGGTGCGAGCCGATGCCTTGGCGTTGGTGTTTTCTATTTACGGCGAGGATATCAATGTTCCATGTCTTTGAGTTTTCCTTAAAGCAAACAGCGAGTCCTACGATTGTGTTCTTTTTTTGGGCTATCAAGAACTTGTACATAGAACTTTTTTGCGCATTCTTTAAGAACGTACTCATTTGAGTCTCGTTAAATTCAGGAAATAAATGTGGAAGGTTCTCGGGTAACATGCAGATGTTGGTGCATGCAGGCATGTCTTTTTTTTGGGCAGGGCTGATGAGTAATGATGGATGCTCGAACGTTTTAGTTACAGCTGCACATACCCATATTCCTAAAAAAATAATAATTTTCACTGCGTGCTGAGCGCTAGGCTTATTTTTGTCCATTATACCGATACTCATGGTAAGAGCTAAAACAGCTTTCTTTTTTGAACATATGTTTCGTATAAAGTGATATAGCGGGGGTATTGTTTTCGTGAACCATGAGCGAGATGGAGGCCTTGTTAGTATCGGCAATTTTTTTTAGATGTTCTAAAATCTGTGTACCGATGCCTCTTCGATGATAGTTTTCGTGGACGGCGAGTCCGTAAATGCAGTGGACTGTCGAATTTTTTTTGTTATAGATTGCCAGGCCGATAATGTTTTTTTTTACTTTCGCGACAAAAACTTGGGTAATGGGGCCTGTTTTATCCGAAGTTTTTGCTAGTAACATCTTTGGGGGAAGGAAGTTTTTAAAGGTCTTATCAATTTCAGTGAGATTTAGGCCGGGGCAGACGTGCGTTCGGTTTTTTGGTGAGGCGCAAATTTGTATACATGCTTTTAGGTCCCCTGTTTTTCTTTCTAGTTCGGATATTTGGCAGGGTAGCGTTCTATTTCCACATGTAATATTTGCCGCCCCGAGTGCAAGCAAAAAAACTGCATTTTGACGTATGATATTTTTTTTATAATTTAGCATCTTTTTTATTAATTTATTTTTCACTGATGTTACGATTTTTCTGAGAATTGTTTGTGTTAGCTATTAGCTTTGAGGTGTGTACGAGAATAAAAAAAGGTTGACCGCGCAAAACGGGTCAACCTTTTTAATGTTTTTTGGTCAAACTAAATTGCAGTGATTCGGATGACCGTTTGTGGCTGACGATGGCCTTTTTCTTTGTGAATGCTTTTGCGGCGTTTAAAATGAAACACAATAAGCTTGGGGCCTTTGGTTTGTTTTACTACGACTGCTTTGACGGGGGTTGAAAGGAAAGGTTTTCCGACTTCAACGGTTTTTTCGTCAGTGCGGCGCAATAAAACTTCGTTAAAGATGATTTCTTGGCCGTCTTCGACTTCGAGTTTTTCAACAGCAATCGTTTTGCCTTCAAGTGCTTGGTACTGCTTACCGCCGGTTTGGAAAATCGCGTAGCGATTAAATGCAAGTGTTTGATCCATTGATTCTAATCCTGATACATTTGACTATTGATAACAAATATTGGAAAACAGGGCCCATACTGCCACCTAAGATACAAGTCTAAAGTTTACCAAAGATGGCCTTTTTGGCAAACTGAAGACATCGTTTTTAAATGGTTTTTATTTTTATTAAAAGCCTTCTGCCAAACCAAAGGAATAATTATGGCACAGATTACGTTAGATCTTATTCAACAATTGCGCGACAAAACGGGCGTTGGGATGATGGATTGCAAAAAGGCCCTGATCGCAGCTGAAGGTGACCTTGAAAAAGCGCTTGATCTCTTACGCAAAAAAGGCGCTGCGGTTGCAGAAAAACGCTCGGGTAATGCAACCAAGCAGGGTTTAATTGTTTCATACATTCACGCAGGTGCACAACTCGGTGTTATGCTTGAAGTTGATTGCGAAACCGATTTTGTTGCGCGCACGGAAGATATAAAGAATTTCGCGCAAGATGTTGCAATGCATATTGCGGCAATGAATCCTCGCTGCGTAGCGCCTGCTGATTTGGACCAGGCATACTTAGAAAAAGAAAAAAGTGTTTTTGCCGAACAATTAGCGGCTTCGGGCAAACCAGCGCAAATAATTGAAAAGATCGTTGAAGGCAAGATAGAAAAGCTATACAGTGACGTCTGCTTGATGCATCAAACCTTTATTAAAAATGATAAGTTGACGATCGAAGACTTGCTTAAGGACCTCATTGCCAAGATGGGCGAAAAGATTACCATTCGTCGCTTTGTCCGTTTTGAAGTAGGTAACGAGTAGTTCTATAAATCCAAGGATAGCCATGATTGATCTCTCTTTTTCACCAGCCGAACAGCCCCATAAGCTTGATGAATTTATTCGCCAAGCAATGCAGGAGCATATTGATTACTTTGATCGTGAATTAAGTAAGTTGCGGACAAATCGTGCGAACTCTGCGCTTGTTGAAGATCTTATGGTTTCTTGTTATGGCAGTATGATGCGGCTCAAGGATTTGGCAACTATCACGACGCCAGATGCTCAAACCATTACGATTCAGCCATGGGATCAGACGAATGTCGATGCGATTGAAAAAGCGATTACCCAATCGGATCTGAACCTTAACCCAACTAACGATGGCGCGCATATTCGGCTTAACCTTCCGCCAATGAGTGCTGCACGTCGTGAAGAATTGGTTAAGACACTGCACAAAAAACTTGAGGATTGCCGGATCGCCATTCGTAATGAACGAAAAGAATTTAATAACCTTATTCGTGATTTGGAGAAGGCTAAGGCAGTCTCTGAGGATATTGCAAAGCGATTGCAAACGTTACTTCAAAAAGCGACTGATGATCTAACGCAAAAGGCAGAATCTGCTGCCCAACGTAAAGAAAAAGAGGTCCTGTCGGTATAGAAATTGCTTGTATTTTTTTGATAAAAAAAGGGACCACGCCGTTCTTTGAGTGGTCCCTTTTTTATTGATTATTTCTAATTGGTGCATCTCCATTAGCTTTACCAGAGAGAATCTTGTTTTTTTATTTTTATAATTGTAATAATTAATTGAGAAGTAGAAATAAAAAGTAAGGGGGGTTCTTCGATGCATTTTAAAATAAGCTGGCAGAATTGGTTTTGGGTTGTGCTGTTTTGCTTCAGCGGCTGGGG
>DNBB01000037.1:0-1075 GCA_003484685.1 Candidatus Babelota bacterium | reverse complement strand
ACGGTATTTTGTTGCAATGCATGCATCTTTTACTGCTGCATGCCGCGATGAGTACGTAGGTGTTGAGAAACAGTTGCGCTACTTGCTTGAGTCTCTTGATCGATTGTTTTTGGCGCTTTTTGAGCGGTATGGTCTTCAAAATGAGGTTGAAATAGCAATCCCGACGCGGCTACTTGCTTGTGCTGCTGCCTTGCATCCAAGCGCATAATCACAAAAAAGGTTAATCATTGGCATGTGTGGCTCTGCAGTCGATGCCAGATCCAGAGAACAGCCTATGTGAAGGGTAAACAAGTCCCAGGTAAATAGGGCTTGTGAGCTTACCTGCTGCGTGATGCTCAATCCTAGATGGGCGCATAATCCTTTAATTGGTTGGTCTGCGTATCCATAGAATAAGAGATTGTTTTGCGTGGGTAGATCCTTTCCAAAGCCAAAAAACAGATCCTCGCGTATACCAAGGTTAAGCCAATCAAAGAGCCCGAGTTCTAAAGCCACGCCTACGGGAAAGCTAAGCTTGTTTTTTCTGGACTCAGGCAAAATCGCCAAACCACTGCATATCGATGTGTTGATAAAATCAAGTTTTTTGGTGCCTTGATAGCTGTTGGTATAACCTATTAAGTAGCTGCTGCTTATATCTTGAAAGACGAATGGTGTTCGGGTGTTTGACTGGCCAGGTGCTAATAGTGTGGTGCTGAGGAAGATGTGCGCGGTTATGTTTTGTTGTCCCGTTGCTTGAAAAAATACGGTTGCTGGATAGGGACTTGCCTTTGACGAAGGAAGATAGGCCCCTATCGTTGCTTTACCTGTCGTGAGATTTGGGTGTTCGAATCGAACTATGCCTGGGAAGGCGCGTGCGGAGGTACATGAGCTTGGAAGTATTTCATCTGCTGTGGTATGGAAGGGAAACAGGGTTGCTGCGAAAAAAAATTGCGTGAATCGTAATGAGTTTTTCATCAATCGTGTTTTGCGCTAAAATGATAATCAGGTGTATGGTATCCTAACAAGCGTACTAAAAAAAGCATAGGAATAGCAAAATGTGTTTAGACTGTACTCGAACAGCCCAACAAGAGGCTGATTC
>DNBB01000041.1:19650-26043 GCA_003484685.1 Candidatus Babelota bacterium | reverse complement strand
AATAAGGAATATGTAAAGAAAGAGCTTGATCGGTTAAAAACTCAAAATACTGGACGGGCGGAGCGGCAAAAATTGTTATTAGAGCGTTTTGATTATGCTATTAACTATCAGCAGCCAGACAATGAAATAATTAATGGATTTTCTGTTGCGCTTTTTGGAAAGAGTCGGTTGGCTGAAAAACGAGCTCGAAAAGCGGCAAATAACGTTCCTTTGGACGATTATGCTGTTGAGTATCTTAAACTTGCTGAGTATGCATTAACGCCTGATCTGGCCAAAAAATGGCGGGATTTTATCTTGCAGGATCTTGCTGCGGCATCGAGCGAAAAAAAGAATACATTTTTAGAGTTTTTTGCTCAAATTGGCCGTGCTCATATGCTTGAAACATGGTTACATGCGGTGTTTGCGACTCGAAAAAGCCTTGAAGAAATTTTGGATGACTATCAGGATGTAGACCGGGCGTTTATTCAAAAGCTTATTCAAATGCAAGCACTTGTAGAAGCTACAAGTCTTGAAGGTTTGGGGGATCCGAAATCGTTTTTCAAAATATGGGAATATTTTAAGGGCTCGATAATTGATTATTTTATTTCAGAAGAATTTGGTAATCAATTTCTCAAGAGTGGCCAGACTGGACGCATTATTGCGCTTGCTGTTATGCGTAGGTTGGTTGATTTGTTTGATTTGGGTCTTAAGACGATGTCCCGAAGTTCGCTTTTCCAGGTGGTAAAAGATTCGGATACAAATAAATTAGTGCAGCAGCGAATAATCCAGGATCATGACAAGGGGGCGGCCTTTGTGTTGATGTTACAAAAATATCTCGTTTTGCTTGATGTGTGGTGGGATTTATACAATAGCGTTTCGCTTGTGTTGACCCAAGAAAAAGCGCCAGGATATTTTTATAAAATGCGGGATATTGGTGTTTTGCAAAACATTTTAAAAAAGAAAAACATTGGGATTCGACAAAAAGATTTTGAATCAACTGGCTTTAACGTGACGCGGGGGCTTATAGGCTATCGTGAGGGTTATGCAAAAGGTCCCGAATCATTGGAAGATCTATTTACGGCAATTCACCAAAATTTGCTTTCTCTTCTTTCATACATCACTAAGACTGTAGTCGGTGACGCTTTTTTGCCCGATCAGCTAAAGCCATTGCATCAAAAAATAATGCAGTTCGACCGTGCCTCGTTAGTAGGCTTTGCGTTTAATACTGGTTCTTTAGATTTGTTTTATAATTGGCCACAGATGGTGCATAGTGCTTTTATACAGGTGCACTGGTCTCCGGAAAAGAAAGTTTTGGTTTCACTGCATTTTTATGGCGTTCGTGATGAACGCTGGCAACGCCTAAGTGAATTAGCCGTCCTATATTCTTTAAAAAATGAGTTGCTTCCTGAAAATAATCAGGTGTTTCAATACGGAATGGATCTTGCATGGATTATTGATCAAAGTAATCCAAAAGAGGTTGATCGACTTTCCAATGTTATGATTGCTATGTCGGATGAATCACACATGCCTATAAGCCCTACAGAGTTTGCACAAAAAAATGTTCCGCTCAAGTATTGGCTCTTCTACCCTGATATGGGCTCGAAGGAATATTCTGATAGCATGGTAAAATCTGCTGATACTGATACGTTAACAGCTTTGCGTAAAAAGCTTTTGTATGATACAGACTTTCAAAAGCGTTCTATTAAAAAATTTGATAAATCGTTTACTGAATCAAGCGTAGCGCGCACGATTGTTACTTTATGGAATGAAGAGGCGCAACGTGATCCAAATGCTCGCAAGGATTTGCTTGATTTTGCTGAAGAACACCTATTGGGAGAAGAAGGTTTCTTCAGAGATGTTGCGTATGCGCTTTTGAAAGATGCTGTTGGAAAAAATATCGCGGGCAGTCAAAAGGCATTGGTGCGTGGGCTTAGTTTTTGGCTGCGCGGCGAAGCGCATAAATATTTATCAAGTCAGGTAATTCGGGCTGTTGGACTCTTGCCTGATGCGGACTTTATTCAATATGTTTTTGAGCTTTGGGAGCATCGGGTCGAGTTGAAAAATGCGAAAGATTTTGTATTTGTTAACGCACTTATAAGTTCTTTTGTTAGTCGTAAATTGCCTGAGCTACAGCAGTCTACATGTTTTGATAAGTTGCATGATTTGTTAAAAAAGGTCGATTCTCCTAAAATAGTTAAGAACCTAGCAGGGACGTATTCCACTCTTATTACGTATCTAAATAGTGGAGAAAATTCATGGTTCTTTGAATCTGCCAATCGGGTTAATGCCACAGTAATTGATGCGGTCGATGTGGCACAGCGGGGGAGTTTGGTTACACCCGAAAAATATACTGCTGAGTTATGGCAGGCTTTGTTTGATATTTCTTCGCGGATTGATTCATCGAATAGAGAAAATATTATTAATGCATTTCTTACGCTAATAAAAAACGTAAAATCAGAGAGTATTGCGTTGGCATTTAAAACATTTGCTGAGGTTTTTCCTCAGTTTTTAAGCATTATTAAAGAGAATGAGCGCGGCGTGATGCTTGAGAGCATTGCGCAGGCACTTACTGTTGTTTTTAATCTTGTAAAACCAGATGTTTTTGATCCAGCCCTTTTTCGGGTAGTGGAGACTGCTTTAGCTGTTGCAATAGACAAAGCAACTCAAAATTTTGTTATAAAGATGCTTGCTTTATGGGGGGATTCTATGGACAAAAACCATCAAGGAGCGTTTATAGAATTTTATGAGGTAGTATTAGTTTTAAGGTATTTTGAAAAACTTTCTCGGGATATGCAAAAATCTCTGTTAAGCCAGTTTTTTTACTACGCTGAGCAAGATTGGCTTATTACAGCTTTAGTTGATACGGAAAGTGTAGACGCTTTGTCTGACATTGAGGCATCGGGTATATCAAAGGAGCTTGGGTTTGTCGATTTAGCAGATAAGATTAATACCCTTAAAGCCAAAGTTTCCATAATAGGCGAAACCGATTCTGATGCCACGGTGTCTGATGATGATTATAGTTATCTTGATAATGATGATGACGAATAAGAAGCTAATCGAGCATGTCGGGAGAACTTCTCCCGACTGCTGTAAATACAATCTATTTTTTGAGCGTAATGTGATGAGCCAGTGTTAAGAAAAGTTTTCTAAAACTAGTCAACTAACACCTGTTTTTAACGGATAGTCTTTTTTTGATTACACATGAATTTCTTCGGTGCTTTTAATGTTCTTTTGCAAAAGCTTTGTAAAGTTTGTGTCTTGCTTGGACGTGTGTGCTGCCAGTCCCATTTCTACGATTAAATCAATCAGCTCCATTGGCTTGATGCCAACTTCTGCTGCCTGATGGAAGAGACAGGTTGCTGGTGTAAGGCCAGGTAATGTATTAATTTCGATTAGGACGACACGTTCCTTTTCCGTTGAACTTTGGTCTTTGTTCTGATAAAAACAGTCCATGCGGACATATCCACGACAGCCAATGGCTTGATAAATTTGTTCTACGGTATGTTGAATGAGGGTTATGGCATCGTGGGGGAGTCGGGCAGGTGTTTGATTTTCGCCTGCGCCAGGAAGAAACTTTTCTTCTATTGAGAGAATGCCGCCTGCTGCAATAGATTCACTTGGGGGTAGAGCATATGGTTTTTCGTTGCCGAGCACGCCTATGGTTACCTCAGTACCAACGATATACTCTTCTATCATGGCAACACTTTTGCCATGTGCAAAAATATGGTTGAGGGCGTTTTGAAGCTCTTGTTCATTGTGTGCCTTCATTACCATAACACTGCAGCCATCATCATGCGGCTTGACTATGACGGGAAATGGTATGGAGCAAGAAAATTTTTCTTTTCTGTTTTCGGTTGCCACGAAAATGCTTTGGGGAACCGCAAACCCTTGGGTCCTTAAAAAATTATTGGTTTTGTATTTATCCATGCAAAGAGCACTTGCAAGGACCGATGAACCGTTATATGGCATGCCCAGCATTTCAAGTGTTCCCTGAATCTGCCCATTCTCTCCAGCTCCGCCATGCAACCCGAGAAATGCAAAATCAAATTGTGTTGGTAAGGCATCCCATTCTATCTGATTAATTTGCTCTAACGTTATCCCTTCCATAATCTCGTCGGTTTTATTGCGAACAAGAAGGCGTTGGTTGATAGGGTAGAGCTGTAAATCTTGGGAAACAAAAAGCGGTGTAATATCATATTTTTGTGGCGAAAGCTTGTAGCAGATGTTGCGTCCTGATTCTAAGGATATTTCGCGTTCATTTGATGCACCGCCAAGGAGTATTGCAACACGTAGCCGTTCGTTAGTGGTAGTATCTTGTTTTTGCATAGGCGTTTCTTTGGAGAACATATGGAGCTTGTATGCCGATAATTCTGTTTTTATGAGATGGTTAATAAAGTCTGTGTGTGAAAAGTTGTGTTCTGCAGCTTGCAAGAATGCATAGCTGGATGGGCTCATGCCGCAAAAACTATTTGGGTCAGTTATGACTATGGTTCCATCTGCTTGAACAAAGCCGTCGATGCGGCCGATGTTGCTAAATTCAAGAGCATGCATTGTTGCGATACAGGTATTTTTTATTCGCTCTTGAATTTCTTGAGAACAGCGTGCCGGCGTGTGCTTAAAGGCGCGGCCAGGCATATATTTTTGTTCATAATCAAATATTTGGCTTTGTGCCTCGATTTCAACTTCAGTTGGCGGCAGGGCAATAAATTGGCCTGTTGTGTAATTGGTGATTACGATGCAAGAAAACTCCATGCCTTCAATGTATTCTTCAACGAGCGCCGGCTGCGGCTTTTGGTGGTTGACTAGGTGGGCCAACGCTAAGCCTTGGAGAAGCTCGCTAATGTTGTTGGCCTTGCTTACCCCAAGACTCGAGCCTTCTTGCTCGGGTTTGATGATGAGGGGGAATTTTAGGTTGTTTTCTTCAAGAAGTTTTTCGGCTTTTTTCTGGTTTTTTTCTAGCACTTTGGTTTGCGATAAAAGGAGGCGAATGCCTCGAGGTGTTTTGATACCAGCGTTGTTTAGCAGTTGCTTTTGAATATATTTATTCATTCCAATAGCGCTTCCTAGGACTTTGGTTCCAAAGTATGGGATCTTTAGGACTTCGAGAAAACCTTGGGTGCACCCATCTTCGCCGTAGCGACCATGAAGGGCGATGTACATGAAATCGATACGGTTTTTAAGACTACTCCAGGTGATTAGTTCGGCTTCTTGTTCAAGGCGATGTTCAAAGTCAGAGATTTTTCCGCGATGTAAAAAACGCCAGGGTAGGATAAAGAGCTTTCCGTCATGTCGTTGAAAGAGTGGAAGAAGGTCATATTCTTGAGTGTCCAGGTGATCACAAATGGTGCGGCCTGAATTAAAAGATACTTCGCGCTCTATGGAACGGCCACCCATGATGATGCCAACACGTAACTTATTCATAAACCCCTCGTGTTATGGCGGTGAACTCTGTAAAGTATAAAAAGATATTATGTATACATAGAATTTAGCATGGTTGATCCTTTTAGCCAAAGGCGATGTATGGAATTTTTGAATGAAGAGACGGGGTGCAAGCTGCTCTGGTTGGATATGGAGATGACTGGTCTTGATCCGCTTCAGGATGCGGTGTTAGAGATCGCTGTTGTTGCTAGCGATATCCAGCTTGAAACGATTGTAGAAGGGCCACATCTTATAATTCATCAATCCGATGAAATCTTAGACTCTATGGGGCAGTGGTGCTATGAGCAGCATACCGCTTCGGGGCTTCTTGACCTTGTCAAAGAATCGTCTATAGACTGCGGGCGTGCAGAACAGATGATCCTTTCGTTTGTTGGGCGTGTTTGCTCCTCGCGGCCACTGTTGGCAGGGAATACTATTTATCAGGATCGTGCTTTTTTAAAGCAGTATATGCCAAAAATCGAGAGTCTCTTGCACTACCGCCAAATCGATGTCTCTTCAGTAAAAGAGCTTGTTAAGGGATGGTACCCCCAAAACAAACAAGCGTCTTTTGTTAAACAAAAGCGGCATCGGGCGTTAGATGATATCTTTGAATCGATGAATGAGTTGCGGTATTATCGTTCTCATTTTTTTGTATCATAAAAACCCTTCAACTTTGGGGAAAGCTGAAGGGGTAGGGGGGGGAGCGATATACGCGTATATCGCTCATGTTTTAGTAACAAATTTCAATTTTTTGCGCTTCGACTCTAACATTCATCTTTTAGCGTGTCAAGGCAGGTATGCTGCTGTTTTGAACGGCTATTGTATGTGCCATTTTTGACGAAGTTGGTCGATTGTTCCATCACGCATAAATTGATCAAGAATTGCTTGAACGCGTGCGGTTAGTTCCGGGTATAGCGGCGAAAGACCGAGTGCAATGCTTTCATCAGTGTCGGGAATGGTCAAAGCTTTAAAGTTTTCGGCGCCATATAGGTCAAA
>DNBB01000041.1:0-19630 GCA_003484685.1 Candidatus Babelota bacterium | reverse complement strand
CCGTTTTGTAACGTCAAGATAACAAGGGGATCTTGGGTGACATACGGCTTTGTAAAGAGGGCTTGGTGGCGCCTGCTTGGCTCTGCCGAAAGACCTGCTGCTGCTATGTGAACTTTGCCTTCCTGAAGATTTGGCAAGAGTAACGAGAATGGAAGATCTCTGATCTCGTATTCAAGTGATAGTTTTTCGGCGACGGTTTTGGCAAGTTCAATATCAAAACCTTGAATTTCTCCAGATTTTTTAAAAGAAAATGGTGGATAATCTGCGGTTGTGCCGATAATGAGAAGCGATGGCATGGCAGGTCTTTTATTTCGCTGTACTCTGCGCACGATAAATACTGCTGAGGTAACTAACAGAAGTAATATGACTATGCTCCATTGATTTTTTGGCATGGTAAGCTCCTGGGTTAACGCCTAAAAAACTAGGGGCAGTATAGCATGGGTTTATCGCTCGACAATAATTTGTTCTTGGACTGCGTCGCTGTTTTCGATACAATGGCGGAAATCGTTTTATGCTAAAAGCCAAGGGATCGATATGTGGAGTGGGCCAGTTTATACGGTTCGTTTAATGCTTTTTTTGATTTTAGTTAATTTTTTTGCTTTAGCTGGCTGTCAGAGCATATTCGAGACGCGGTATATGCGAGTTCAACGTGATGAGGATTCTATCGTATTGATTTCGAGTGTTTTTGGCCAAGAACGTATCCGTGAACCATTGCTGGTTGATTTATTACAAAGTCCTTCTCTGCGACGCCTAGCGTCAATTCTGCAACACGGCAACTGGTATTATTGTGCAAATAGGGCGGCGTATAGCCGCCTTGAACACTCAATCAATGTGTTTTTGCTGGTACGCAAAGCGGGTGGGTCTTTGCTAGAGCAGGCTGCTGCTTTATTGCATGATGTTTCTCATACCGCATTTTCCCATTCTGGGGCTTCTTTTTTTACGGACGATTTTGTAGCTGCTGATCATTTGCAAGACCAGTTGCACGAATACTACATTACGGGTAGTGATATAAAAATAATCCTTGAACATTATGACATTGCGGTTGCTGATATTTTGCCAGATTCAAATGGGTTTATCCGGCTTGAGCGAGAATTACCTGATTTGTGTGCTGATCGTATTGAGTACAATATCATGGGTGGCCTGTATGAAGGATTGATCACTGAGGACCAGGCACGGACACTTGTTCAGGCAATACATTTTTCATCAACACAGAGTTGTTGGTATTTTGATGCTATTGATACAGCACTTTTATTTTCTCGTAATGCTATATATATGACCATCGCCCTTTGGACGTCCCCATATAGCGTTGTATCGACCAAAATGCTTGCATATGCGTTGCGCCGTGCAGGACAGCTTGGCATCTTAACACGGGAAGATGTTTTGTTTGGTTCTGATGAAAAACTCTTTCGTATCATGGCCTCATGCAATGATGCATTATTGCAAAAGTTTCTTGGAGGATTTCAGGACCCACATACAGCCTTTACATTTTCTGGGGAAGGTGAACATAAGATTTTTTGTAAGTTTCGTGGCGTTGATCCTCTTATTCTTGCTGAAGATACTTTGTGTCGACTTTCCGAAATTGAGCGTTCTTTTGCTTGGTATTATACTCACATGAAGGATGTTTTTTCTCGAGGTTGGTCGATTTATTACACATCAGATTTAATATCGGCCATTGAATCAATTTCTTAGATTTAGTTTTTTTAATTGCGTGGTTTGGATGAAAAATAGTTTTCTACTTTTGTTGTTTTGCGTTTTAAGTCCTGCTTTTGCCGGCGCCATGGCTCCATTGCCACTTCTTAAAAAAAGTGCGGAGAAGAAGCCGATTGATTCGGTTATCCTCTTTCTTAAGAGCGGTGAGTGTGAAAAATTGTTTATTAATTCTTGTAAGGGTGAATGCAATGCATTGATTCTCGCTAATAATAATTTTTTAACTTCAAAAACAGGTGTTGCGCGTGAGGCCTTAATGCCGATTTTTAGTCGTGCCGCATTTTTACGAGTTGCTTTCCTCTCATATTTTTCGATTTGTCGTGACTTGCATAGCAAGAAAAAAATGAATACACCGTGGAGCGAAATATATTTGAGATACGGTCAGGTGTTAGAAAAATATTCAGAGAAGGCCTCCAAGGTGGTAGGAAAATTAGTAAGAATAGCGCATTGAGAAAAGATTGATTTGAATACGGAAAATTTAACAAATTGCTTTATAACCCCATATCAGTCTTTACTGCAAACGACTAAAAAAGAACTCGAGGCGGCAGAAAAAACAAAAAATATGGCTGTTGCTTGGGATGTTTGGTCTCGATGTGCATTTGTTCGCCGCATTGGTCAATGTTTATTTGAATGGCACAATGCGGTTGTTCCAGGATATGCGTTGCAGGATTTCTTTAATAATGAACAGAAGCAGGAATATAAAGAATGTATAGATTAATTCGAGGCTTGGGCTAATGAGCTTAATGAATAATTCATTGGTTGTTTTGACGGCGCTCTTTCTATGTGTATATTAGCATTGGATGGCAAATCCTAGTTTTTGGCAATAAATTTAATGGTGGCTGGCAGCAAGATCAGAAGCCATAGTGTAGTTCCAATCAGCAGGGCTGTAGCACTATATAAAAATACTGAAGCATGGATTGCATGGAATATTACTAATAATGCAGTTGCCAGTGCAGTAGAGGGGAAGACTGTTGCCCACCAGCTAAGCGAAAATTTTCCAAATCCACGGTGAATCGCTTGTATGAGGACGAATACAAAAAAGAAGAGCGCCAGATACAGAAGTATGTGCGCGAGTGGATCGACTTGATGCGTTAGTTTAAAGTATGCGATAAATCCTGCCGCAGGCGGCGCTACGAGGATAAACATCGAGGGTGCAAGTGATTTGGGTAGCGGTGTCGCAAAGAAGAGGCGATACATGATAAGCGGCATTAGTAGAGCCCAAAAAGCAAAACCAACAGCAAAGAAAAACCAGGACACTTCTAAGAATCCATATTGTGTGCCCATGATTGGCACCAGGATGTTGCCTACAATAGGAATAAACCAGAGTGTGTTAAAATGCTCGATTCCAAAATGCGATTCTTCAACCCAGGTTTTCATTACGGCGATAGAAAAAATGCCATGAAGAATGGTTCCAAAAAGCCAACAATACCAAGCACAGTTTGGTGCAATAGTTTGCCCGGCTATTGAAAGCAGTAGGAGTGATATGCTGACTGCGGGAAAGAGATTGATATGGAGTGGGTCCCGCCAGTCATGACGTAACGTTTCTGGATACCGAGTGGCTTTAACAAGAAAGAAAAAAGTTGTTGTTAAAAATACGGCAAGGGCGATAAAAAAGGGTACGTGATAGGGAAGCCGTCCCATGTTGCCAAAAAGGCTTAGCGTGCGCAGTGCAATAGTATAACCAGCAAGTCCCATGGTTATGGTATAGAGTGAAAGTGGCAATGTAGAAATCTTCATGGGCCCGGTCCTTCTCGCCTAATTTTTGATTCTTTAATTTTGTATGGTAAAGTAAAAAATACCCCTTAAATACTATATAATTTCTTTTTTCCTTGGAAAGTTTTTCATGAATATTCTTTACCGCGTTGGCTTTTTGGTGTTCTTCCCATCTGTTGTTTTTGGTGCCTATTCAGCCTCGAATGGACTTGAAGGCGCAAATCCTGGAAAAGCTTTTAAGCAGCAGGGTATGCAGTGCGTACTTCGTTTTGAGCAAAAAAGAGAGGCCTTAGCGCGCCGCCTTCCAAAGATGCGTAAGCAAGAGATGTTAAATGCATATCCTCATGCACTTTTTTTGTGCGGCCAAATTAAAGCGTTTCTAAGCGCGAGTGAGTTGATCCTTGATGGGTATCAGAATTCGACAAAACAAAAGAGAAAAAACCTGATGGTGAAATTCCGCGAAGTTTCTAATGAGAAACAAGATGATCTTTTAGCTGCAAGCGCTAGGCTCAAGACTGCCTATAATATCTGGGCAGAGGAGTATTTAAATTTTGAATCGACTTTTAAGAAGCTTGAAGCAGGTTTTAAAGAAGTTTCTGGGGTTATGGGTCAGCGTTTAGGGCAGTTTTTTAGTTCATCTCGTACATGCATAGTTTTTGAGAGCCAACTTTTTGAGCGTTATTCTGCTTTAACCAGCAATATTCTGCGTGGATTCCATTCGATTTTGGAGCAATATCAGGCAAGTTTAGGTACTGATAAACCCTTGCGCCCATTGAATATTACCAAGGTTTCATTTGTGTTAGTTTGGATTAGTCACTGTAGTGATTATCTCTTTAATCCTGAGCATGGCGGAAAAGCTTTGAAATGCAAAGAGCATTCAGCTCGTCTGCAGGAGCTTAAAAAAGAGATAGCAGATGTTTTGGAGCAATACAACGCTTGTTGCTGCAAAAAGGCGCGGGCAAATAAGTAACTATTTATAGCGCATGGGTAGTATGCGTAAAATAAAAACACCCTAAAACGTGAAATAAATAATTCCCTTTTGAAGGCTTCCTGTGAAAAATTCGTCCATTCTGTTCTTCGTGTTGTTTTTTTGTAGTATCGGCTTGATTCTTTCTGGCGGCGCGATTCCCCACAAGGTTGAATGTACTCGGCTAGCATGTAAAACGCGAGGAATGGGGAGCGTTGCATCATTTATCCTTCAATATAACGAATTTTTTTCCAGTGCTTATTTAAAAGAAAAATCAGAGCTTGCTGACGCATATGCGCAGGCGTTTGGGATGCATGCACACATTGATGCCCTTTTAAAATTTGGTGCTAAACAGCGTGAAAAACACCATCAAGAAATTAAACGCCTGCTTTCTAAAAAGCGAAAAACTAAACGTTTAATGAGAGCTTGTTATGAATGGGAGAGGGAGTATCAAGCCTTTTGGGCAACATTCAATCCCTTAAAGATCAAACTTTCTAATATTATTTCTTATATGAGTGCGCGTATTAGGTTGACGTCGAAGGTATATATCGATTTGGAGTCTTTTTTAATTGAAAAATACGATGTCGCGATTAAAAATTTGCATGCAGAGGCTCAGCGGTATCTCGATGGTGGGGTTCCGAGTGTGTGGAATGCTGATTTAGAGCGGATAATTGCTAGATTTGCCTGGCTAACACACTACCAAACGGCTTTGTTTAAGCGAGATGATTGTGGGCGACTTATTATCATAGGCGCTCAAAATCGAAGACGGCTCCGCGTGCTAGAGGAAAAAGTTGGCGAGATAGCTCAGCTTGTGGGGGTATCATAACGGCTGCAGGGTGATATGCAGTTTGCTGTCCCGATTGTGCATATGGGCTCTGGTAATAATCTCGTTAACTTGGTTATGACTGGAGCATTTTGCATAGAGGTTGCGTAGGTGTACATTTTGCCGTTTGTGAATTGGTGGTTTAGCGGGCCCTAGAATCGTTGCATTGCTAAATTCGGCTTGCAGTAATTTTTTTAGTTGTCCGCTCTCCTTTTCTACAACTGTCTCATCGGTGTGTTGCAGTTCAAATTCAAGTAATTTCTGGTAGGGCGGGTACCCTAGTTTTTCTCGGTATTCAAGCTCGTATTGTACAAAATCTTGGTAGCGGTCTTCGTTAAGATATGAAAAGATTGGGTGATTGCTGCAATATTGGACAATGGCAAGGCTTTCAAGCGTATTTCGCCCAGCTCTTCCGGCGACCTGAATAAGCTGATGCAGGGTTGCCTCACATGCATTGTATTTTGGTATTGAAAGTGAAATATCTGCCCAAATAATGCCGACTAAGGTGACTTTAGGAAAGTGGTAGCCTTTGGTAATGGTTTGTGTGCCGACTATAATGTCTGTTTCTCCTTGCACAATGCTCTCTACTGTTTTTGCCCACACCTTTTTATTTTTTGTGGTATCGAGATCAGCGCGAATAATCCGGGCTGTTGGAAAAAGCGTTTCTAGGATCTGAACGAGTTGCTGTGTGCCAACACCTTTTTTAAGAAGGTCTTTAGAAGCACACTTAGAACATGCTGTTGGTTCCTGTTGTTGATAGTCACAGTAGTGGCACATTATTTTCTTATTGGTATGTAGCGTGAGGCTAACAGAGCAGTTTGGACAGGTAAAGATGGTGCCACATGCGCGACATTGGATAAAAAAGCTAAAGCCTCGTCGATTGAGAAAAATAATACTTTGTTCTTTGCGTTCAAGGCGTTTTGCAATTTCTTCATGAAGCCGTCGACTTATCCAAAAATAAGGGCGGCGTTTGTCTTCTAGCAAATTGACTTCTTCTATTTGTGGTGGAGCGCCTGCAAACCTAGTATTAAGATGTAGTATTGGCCAGCTCCGTTCTCGGGCGGTATAGAGTGTATGAATGGATGGAGTGGCGGAGCCAAAAATAATGGGAATATTGTAGGTTTGGGCTCGTATGTGGGCAATTTCACGTGTATTAGTTTTAGGATGGTTTTGTTCTTGAAAGTTAATATCGTGTTCTTCGTCGATGATGATGAGCCCCAAGTTTGGTATGGGTAGAAGTGTGGGAAGGTGTACGCCAATGATTAATCCCGGACGTTTTTGCGTGACGAGTTCCCAGACAGATCTTTTTTGCGCGGCGGTGCTGGCCGAGTGAAATGGAAGTATGGGAATGCTTCCATTAAAATACTTTATAAAACGCGCCAAAAAGTTTACAGCGAGACCTACCTCGGGCACTAAAAAGATCGTGGTTTTACCCAATTTGTAGGCTTCTTCGATCGCCTTCTGATAAATAATTGTTTTTCCTGAGCCAGTTACGCCATATAAAAGAAAAGGCGCATACTTTTGCTGTTTAATTGTGGGCTTAACTTGTTCCCAGGCGTTTTGCTGTTCCGCGTTTAGTGTTAGTTGTTCGTGTGGTGGTATTTCTGATGTTTCTCCCAACTCGACGGTTAATGCCTTTTTTTGGAATAAAAAGCGCTGCAGCTTTTGAAGAAATTTTTGAGGCGGTAACCCGTAAAACTGTGCTACGCGTAGCGTGAATTTTTGAAAGTTCTGGTCAACGGGCAGAGTTTCTTGTGGAATGATAGTACGTAAATGATACTGCTTTTCGAGTGATGAAAGCACCTGTATTTGTTCAGTGACTAAAGCGGCCTCAACACGTTTTTGTAAGGGGACTAGTACGACAGTTCCGACGAGATCGCGCGTTACCCATTCTTTGGGAATTTGGTAAGTGAGGGGCTTTGAAAATCCGTTGAGTAGTTGGACCCGCGCATACATTGTTATAGCCTTTGTGCTAAATCAATAAGTGCTTGAGCTCGATCCTTTAAATTTGTGCTAGGAAGATCAATTTGAGTAAAGTGATTGGTAGCGTTTCGCTGCGTCGCAAACTCATAGGATGCATCATAATGGTCTAGAAGTTTTTCAACTGCTATTGGAAGGTTGTCTTTTTCAATGGCCACACATATTTCTTGCATTTTCTGGTTGCCAAGCCGTTGTTCTAGCTGGTGTGTGCTGGCAATAAGCTCTTTTTTGGTGAATGTGCCGTATTCGGCAATGATGCGTTCTATTCGTTCTGCGCGGGGTATGTTGATATAAACAACCGGTGAATGCTCTAAATGAGTTACCAGTTCTTGCGGAATATGTAATGAGCCGATCCGGCGTCCTTCGTGCTCAAACCAGATAGTTTTTTGGGGATTGTATTGATATAGTTGCCAGAAGAGCGAAAGGTTGAACTGCTCCTGACTTGGTTGTGCCGCTTGTCCTAACTGGCCGTAGGCAGAGCCTTTGTGTGCAGCAAGTTGTTCAAGGTTAATTACCTGCTTACCTTGTCGAGTAAGTTCTTCAAGCAGTGCCGTTTTGCCACTGCCTGTTTTGCCACCAATGAGGATACAACGATAATTAGTGTTGGTAGCGTGTTGACGAAGTTCTTGTTTAATTGCTTTGTATCCCCCGGCAATTTGATATGTTTTGTAACCCGCAAAGGAAAAGAGCATGGCTACCGCGTGACTACGCATTCCACCACGCCAGCAATGCACCACGACCTCTTTTTTGTCCGTATATTTCCTTAGTTGGTCAATAAAAGAAAGCATATGAGGAGCTACGATTTCTAATCCCGCTCTTACAGCAGCCTCTTTGCCTTCCTGTTTATACAGGGTGCCAATAATTGCGCGTTCTTGATCAGAAAACAATGGTATAGAGAGTGCATTGGGAATGTGGGCGTGTTCATATTCCGCCGGTGAACGCACATCGATAAGCGGTAAATTTAGTAATTCCGTTAGGTATTGGTGTGGTGCAGCGACATGAACCATTACAGGGTCTCTTGTAGGTTGTGTTGTATGTTTTCGTATTGTTTAAACAGGGGGCTATTTGATTTAATTGCTGCTCCATCTTTGCAAACATCAGCTAAAAATGCTTCTCCTTGCGTAAGCTTGGTTATGGCAAGAGTTGTGCAGTAGTGGAGGCCTGCGCTGTTCGGTGTTACTACCAACAGTTTAGTGCGTTTTATATTTGGATAGCAGGTAGACCCTGGGGCACAACAGATTGCTGCAAAAGAGCTGGAAGGGGAGAGAAGGCTCCAGGAGCGTATTTGGCCATTGCTACTTATTGCAAAGGCTACTTCTTCGGTTGCATCAAAAAAGACTGATTTTACGTATACCCCTTGATAAAAGTAGTCAGGATTAGTGGTTCCAAGGCAGGTGCATGTTTTGGTAACAAAGTTAATAAAAAAGATTTCATTTAAAAGAGTGGCAACAATGGCTGTTTGGCCGATTTTGTTAAAAGCAAAAGCGTTAATAAATCGTGGCATTGGCATATAATGTTGTGCAAAACACGCGATAATTACGTTTAAATTTTTGGCTGCATAGTGGGGTTCGAAATCCCAGGTTTTGGACGTGAGCTTGTCTGAAGTACTTGCAACCTGGGTGATCCGATAGATTGGAGTTTCTTGCTCGGCGTCCTTTTCAAACGCTTCCATGATATTACTGACGATAGAATCATTGCCGTTCTTAAGGAGTTCTTTGCAGCGCATTACAAGGGCCATTTTAAAAGCTTTTTTTATTTTGATGGCGCCTCCGGGTATGCTTTTACAGTTTAAAAATAGCGAAGTTAGTTTTTCTGTGCTTTCTTTGCAGAGGATGGCAGCCTGGGTGTCGATTTCTTCTGTTATTTTCTGGGTCAATTTTTGAAAAATACCTGCAGGCCGATATGGTGAACGATGGGATATTTCATACGTGGTAAGTTTCCCGAGATATTCGCGTCGGGCAAAATCATATCGTTTTGTACCGGATTTACTATGTTTTTCAAAGCTACTTGGAATGTTTTGAGGATATCTTTTTATTCCCTCCACGGATATCTGTATTGCGGTTTCGTTAATAGGGAGCGCCTGCTTTTTGCGACACGGCTCGAACCAGCCCAGCTGCGCAGGGTTAAAGAGTATGCAGCAAGGTGCAGTGTTTGAGGAATCTTCTTCCTCAGAGGATGGTGTTGTAGGGCAAGAAAAAAATGGCTTATTTTCTACAGCTTGTGCTATTTGGGGTAGAAGACCGAGTAGGCTTAATGCAGTAATGATGCGAGAAAACATCGCGAGTATCCTTTCGTTCATTAGTTTGAATCTTATGTGCTTTTAGTATACTTGCGCTCTTTCCAAAAGTGTACGCAGTGGACATCCTTTTTTTGATCGTTCTAGTTAAAAAATACTTTTGCGGTAGACTGTTTTTCTGAATAATTTGTATCGTTATTGTATGTAAAGTAGGGGGACTTAATGGATATTCGTTTCTTGTCGCTTTTGGTTGTTGCGAGTTTCTTTGGTAGTGCAGTTGCTGCTGATGTTGAATTCCAAGAAGTTGCAGCTACGGTTGAATCAGCAGGGGAAGGCTTTTTTATATATGTTAAATCCCTTCGTGGCGCTATTCTTAACGAAGAAGTTTTAGCAGAACTTAATGCACGCTATGCTCAATTAACGCTGCGAGAAGAAAAAACTGCGGCAGTAGCACTTGTTCTTTTAACGCTTAACCAAGTCGTTTTGTTTGATGCAGAAAGAGAATGTTTTGTCTTGGTTCCTGTTAGGATCATCGTTGAACCTGCACGCGAAGATGTTTTGCCTGAAGTTGCGCCAGCAGTTCGCGTAGCAGCTGTAATGAGTGGTGTTGCAGGCTTTTAAGTTTGCTCTATATATTGCTTCTTGATTTGGTGTATCCGAATATTCGGATACACCAAATTCTTTTTTGTGGAAATATTTACCTTTTTAATGTCATTATGGAACCCTGATTTAGGGTTTTTTTATTGAGGGGGGTGGATATGAAACGTTTAATTGTTGTTCTTTTAGTTGGGGTGGGAGCGGTTTCGTTGTTTTCTCAAAAACGAATACCTAAAGCGTTGAGAAATCAAGCAATTGAAGAAAATTATCTTATGTTGGCTAAAGATCAGTATGAAAGCTTGCTTGAAAAGGATCGCTTCGAGTCTTTTGTGAAGCAATTTCAGCTCTTAAAAGATGAGTTTGTTGGTTTTTCTGAACAAGAGCTGCCGTTTATATTTTCTTCGTATGAGTATTTTTTAGCTAATGTGCCAGACAAAAAAGATACGCTTATTATCTATTTAAAAACGTTTAATCGAATTCAAGAGATGCTTATGGCAGGCGAGAAGGTCCCTCTTATGCAACAAAGTAGGCTAACGGCTTTAGGGAGTCTCTTGCGATAGTTGGTTGTTGTTTGTACACATCAGTAGCGCTGTCACAGTGATGCTTGCAGCATCAATGCCCATAGTGGCACGAAGTTCCTGCGGTGTTCCCGAGCGTGGTAGTTCTTGTACGCAAAGATGCGCGATTTGTGTTCCTGGCGATAAGATCTCGCTGATGGCTTCGCCAAGCCCCCCGGCTTGATAATGGTCTTCTACAATAATTACGCGATTTTTGCTGGCTGCTATTGTTTTGCGTACTAAATTTTCTGGTAGTGGCTTGATTGAGTAACAATCGACAACACAAGCGCTTATACCGCTTTCTGCTAAAGATCTGTATGCTTCAAGTGCTTCAAAGAGTGTTATCCCTGCGCTGATAATACAGATTTGATCGTTTTCGTTTTGTTTGAGTACATGACAACCCCCAATAGTAAACGTAGTACCAGTTTTATAAAGGGATGGTGTCGCTTCTCTCGTTGTTCGAATGTAGCTGATTCCTTCATCGTATTGACACATAAGTGCCATACACTTTTCTGTTGCATGATGATCAGCAGGATAAAAGATTATGCTTTTTGGCAGTGTGCGAAATAGTGCAATATCTTCAAGCCCCATCTGCGAAGGTCCATCTTGTCCAATAGATACACCTGCGTGAGACCCGCAAATGCGAATCGGTGATGCGCCAATTGCGGCCATACGTATCTGATCAAATGCGCGCGTTAAAAATGCTGAAAATGTTGAACAAAACGGTATTAAGCCGCGTCGTGCTAGCCCTGTTGCTATGCCGATCATCGACTGTTCAGCAATAAAACATTCAACAAAGCGTTCGGGAAATGCATCTTCAAAGATATAGCTGAAGGTTGAATTTTTTACTTCAGCATCAAGTGCGACAAGGTTTTGATAACACTGACCCAGTGAACGCAATGTTTCGCCATAACTTCTTCGTGTTGCTTTTTTATGATTATCGGTTGTTTTTGTGTTGTCTGCGTTGGTAGGAGTTATTTCGGGAAGATTGCGGGCCCGCAGGTTAGGGCGCGGTGGATGAGGAAGGTTGCTCAAAGGGATATAGGGGTGTTGCTTGCAGTACTGGAGTAATGTTTCTTGAGAAAATGATTGGCCATGAAACCCGTTTTTGTCTTCAATTGCTGAGCCAAGCCCGTATCCTTTGATTGTTTTTGCTATGACGACGGTTGGTTTTAAGGCGTTTTTGCGTATTTGTATTCCCAGGCTGCTTAGTTCGTCGACATTATGACCATTAATAATGTGTGTGTCCCAGCCAAAGGCACGCCACTGAGCTGCGCACTGTTCATAGTTTGTTCCTAGAAGCGATTCGCCACGCTGGCCTAAACGATTGGCGTCGATGTAAACAATAAGATTTTTGAGTTTGTAGTGATTTGCAAGTTGTGCGGCTTCCCAGACAGAACCCTCAGCAAGTTCACTATCTCCCATGAGAACAAATGTTCTGTAATCAAGATGACAGATGTGAGCAGCAAGTGCTTCGCCAACTCCAATTGCAAGGCCTTGGCCTAGAGACCCTGTTGCGGCTTCATGGAAAGCAAAGCGTGCGGTTGGATGTCCCTCAAGAGGAGAATTAAATGTTCGAAAGGCAAGTAGCTCTTCTTCGGAAATTAAGCCAAGTTCTTTCCATACTGCATATAAAAGTGGCGCCGCATGTCCCTTGGATAAGATAAAGCGATCGTTATTGGGATATTCGTAGGCGCAAGGGTCATAGTGCATAACATCAAAAAAAAGGCTGGTCATAATTTCTACAGCCGAGAAACACGATGTAGGATGCCCAGAGCCCGCAGCAGTCGTTGCTTTAAGGACGTTCAACCGCAAGTTTTGAGCCAGTGTTGTATGCCAGTCGTTGGTATTCATACAGACCTTTTGCTATGCTAAGAAAAAAATAAAAGACCATACGCTTGCGTGCAGGCTACTTATTTGTGTTTGATTTGTGAATCGTTTTATCGCTAAGATTGCGTCAATAGCCCTGCTACAGGGCTTAATACTTCTTGTCTCACTTCCGGTGCTTGTTGCATGGGGACTCCCTATTTCCCTTTTAGGGGTTATCGGCAATATCATTTTTTTGCCGGTTATTATTGTTTTTTTGCTCCTTTCAGCACTGCTTACGCTTTTTTTACCCATTCCTTTTTTGGCAAAGTTTTTGGGTGTTTTGCTGGATGGTGTTGTTGCAATCTGGAGGCTTTTTGGTGCGTTGTGTGTGAGCTTTGGCAATCTGGCGCTTCCTTTTTATGGCTATTTGCCTCTGGCGGTCTTTTTTTGTCTTATTCTTTTTTTAGTGCATAACAGGTTCTTGTGTCGTTTTTTAGTGCGTACTACGGTAATTTTTAGTGTGATAGTATTGCTTATTTTATTTTCTTTGTTTGGGTGTTGGGGTACCAATGAAAGGTTGTTTTCATGTGGTTCGGAGCGATTGCATTGTACGCGAGGAGTGGCTGGTGTGCAGGTTGTAGATCATGGTGGGCGCCGGCAGGTTAAAACACTTGATACATGGGTGCGCTACCGTTTACCACAGTTTTTGGCACAAACTTTTGGTGTTGTATCTATTGCGGTGTATCACGTGCGACATATAACACCTGCTGTGTGTGAAACGGTACGTGTGTTATGCGAGGGTCATTTAATTGAAGCGATAGAGATCTGCGAGACAGAAAAGCAAGACAAATGCCTGCTGGCTCAGATACATGCGTACGCTGAACAAGCAGGCATTCCGATTCGTTGCTAGGTTTATTTTTTTGTTTTCTTTTTAGCTGGCTTTTTTTCTTCAACAAATAATTCTTCTTCAAAGTCTTCGTTATCATCTTCAACAAATTCAAGATGTGCACGAAGTATCCATGCTTCTTTTTCGTATTCTTTCATTTTGCCAATGAGAAGATCAGCGCTTACTGGGTCAAGTTTTTCGATCTCAATAAGGTCGGTGCGCATATGTTGGATCATAGCCTCGAGGTCGTTGAGTAAGTCCGCGATCATAAAGCATTCACCAGGATTCATTCCTGGGGCTTCTTCGATAAGTGAAAGTTCTAGAAATTCGGCTAAAGTTCCTGGTGCCTCATGGCCAAGCATACGAATGCGTTCTGCAAATTCGTCAACGGAAGCAAAGTGCGCATTGTATGTCTTCTCAAAAAGTTCGTGCAGCTGCGCAAAAAATGGACTGCGTACGTTCCAGTGGTATTTGTATGCTTTGGTAAAGAATACATATTCACTTGCAAGTAGCTTAGAAAGATGGGCAACAATTTCATTGCGATCTGTTTCGCTTAGACCAATATTGCATGATGACGTGGGACATTCTAAACACATGATAAACTCCTGAATTAAATAATAAAATCGATTTATTTTATCGGCTTCTGGTTATAATTGCCAGGCATACTACTATTTTTGATTGTACAAAAGTGGTAAGGTTGAGCGCAATAGTTATTTATTTTTTGATTGAGAGGAATCGCATGAAGTATACTCTTTTTACGAGCTCCCTTGTACTTGCTTTGTTGTGTTGTTCATCATGTTCTTGGGGCAAAAAGCAAGCACCTGTGGAACAGAAAGGTGTTGTCCAAGATAGGCAGATTGAGTTGAACGAGGGCGGTCAAGCAGTTGAAAAATTGCAACGAAAAATAACACAAGGACAACCTGGTTATGAAGAAAAAACGCGAGATGCGATTGCGTGGAGCGTACAAGAAATTACGACTCAAGAGGGTTTTGATTTGCTCTTCCAAGAAGGGTATCCAGTTGTAGTCAAGTTCTATGGATCCTACTGTCCTCCGTGCCGTCGCATGAAGCCTATTTTTGAAAAATTGGCTGGAGATTTTACGGGAAAAGTTCGTTTTGTGGCTATCGAGGTGCAGCAGGCTGGTGTGCGTACTTTGGCGCAAACATACGCTAACCATGGCGTCCCAAGCTTTGTGGCGTTTGATAAAAACAAGGAGTATTTGGGAACGCGTTTAGGGGCTGCCAGCGAAGCTGAATTATCAAGGTTTATTTCACAGCATTGCTTGAGATAAGCTAATTAAAGCGGTTTTTAGCTGGGGTTTTCAATAGTATTTGATATTGCTAAACTCGAAGTGGTGGAATCTTTTCTTTGAATGAAGGGGGCGCGTATGATCCGCAAGTTGCTTTTTGGAACAGCGATATTGCTCGGTGCGCAGTACTTAGCTGCTGAGGTTGTTGATATAGGATCTTTGCTTGCTAAATTTCATGCCACAACGCTAAGTGATTTGTATGGTAAGCTTGATAAACCTTTGATAATCGACGTATTTGGAGATCGTTGTCCAAATTGCTCGCGCTTTGGTCCAGTATTTCATAAGGTTGGTTCAGAAGTGGGCCAGCAAGCGTACTTTGTTTCCTTTAATCATACGACTGCAGTTGGTAGCGAGGCACGACGCTTGTATAATATTCAGCGAATTCCTTTCTTGATTGTCGTAAAAGATGGCAGTGTTCGGCATAATGGTGTTTTTGAGGGCAATGAATCAACTCTTCGTGCACTCCTGCGCCAGTCTGCTGGGTTGAATGTCTAATACGTTCATTAATATTTTTTGATCATTGTTGCCGCCGAAGACATCTTCGGCGGCTTTTTGTTTTTTATACGTCTGCACGATGCGCGTTTTACATTCTTGATTTTTTTAACTCAAATATAATATAATTTAAAAGATATAGATGTTAAATATAAAAAAGGAGTGGACTCATGAAAAATCACTACATTTTTTTATTATTGTTTGTGGGCGCTAGCGGTGGTTTGTTAGCTGTTGATTGGGTAGCTCAAGAACCTATGATCGGTCAAGGGATGCGTCCGGCTCAAATGCAAACGCTTAATATAGAGCGATCGATGGCGTTGTACAAAGAGATGAAACAGCGTTTTCCTCAATTGGGAGCGCTCTTGTTGCCGGTGACTTATTTTACGACTGATCGTTTTGTTAGGGCATATGATCTTAACCCACAGTTATTTAAGGATTATGATGCTGCTATTAATCAGACAGCCCGCCTGTTGACGGAGGGCTCACAAATTCCAGTATTGGATATACCCCGTAAAGCCGCGAATGCCGTTGAAGTAGCGCGCGCTATGGCTAATCTTGCTGCATTACACGCCCAAGTGACCGCTTTGTTTGTCGTTGCAGTCTAGACAAAGATAAAGCAAGACATATAGCTGGGTTTTGAGGTATACTAAAACTCGTACATCAAGGGAGCATGAGAAAGTCTCGTGCTCCCTTGGTTTTACGCATATCGTGTCTACCTTGAAAGGAGTATTTCTGTATGTCTTTACTACACATCTACGGATTTGTAGCGGGGATGGGTCTGTTTGGTCTTTTGACCGTCTTTGCCTTGTTACGAAAAATTAATCGCTATCAGGTAACCCATGCCAAAGCTGCGCATATTGCGGAAGCTATTCGTACCGGTGCGATGACATTCCTCTTTGAGGAATATCGCATTATTTTAATTGTCGATCTGTTGGCGGTTGTGTTGCTTGCGGCCTTTTCATCATTTCTTTCTGCAGCCTGTTTCTTTGTTGGCTCGTTGCTTTCCTTGCTTACGGGCGCCATTGGAATGCATGCTGCGACTCGTGCTAATGTGCGCACGACTATGGCGGCACGAGAAGAAGGCGAGCGATCGGCTTTCATGGTTGCATTCTTGGGTGGCGGTGTGATGGGTTTTGCCGTAGCAAGCATAGGTCTTCTTGGTTTTGGCACGCTACTCTTTTTCTACATGGATAGTGCTTCAATTACTAATCTCATTACCAGCTTTGGTTTAGGCGCTTCGTTTGTTGCGTTCTTTGCGCGCGTTGGTGGTGGTATTTTTACTAAGTCAGCTGACGTTGGTGCAGATCTGGTTGGTAAAATTGAAGCAGGTATTCCCGAAGATGATCCGCGCAATCCTGCAGTTATAGCAGATAACGTTGGTGACTGTGTTGGTGATACCGCCGGTATGGGCGCGGATATCTACGAATCATACTTGACGGCAATGGTTTCAACAACAGCGCTTTCATATCAGTTGTTTGCCGGTGATCCAATTTTTGTCACGTTGCCGTTGATGATCTCGGCGTTGGGGTTACTTGGTTCTATGGTTGGTTTGGTTGCAAATCTATTTATTCGTGCCAGTTCCGCTGCATTGTTGCGTAATGCAACATTTGTCGCCGTTGGATTCTTTATGTTGGCATCGTATATTTACCTTGCTATGGTTGGCATCCCAGTTAATTTCTTCTACGCGATTGTGACCGGTTGTGTTGCGGGTATCGTAGTTGGTTTGATAACTGAATACTATACTTCAAGCACGCCAATTAAAAATTTGGCAAAGGCTTCCCAATCAGGTGCAGCGACCAACATTATTTATGGTCTTTCGGTTGGTATGGAATCGACCGTTGCGCCGGTTTTGGTGCTTGCTGCAGGTATCTGGTTTGCCTTTATGTTTGGTGGCGGCCTCTTTGGTGTAGCACTTGCTGCGGTAGCCATGCTTGCAACTACTGGCATTACCATGACTGTAGATGCCTATGGTCCTATTGCAGATAATGCTGGTGGTATCGCGGAGATGGCAGGCTTTGGTAAGCCTGTTCGTGATATTACTGATAAGCTCGATTCGCTGGGCAATACAACTGCAGCGCTTGGCAAAGGATTTGCAATTGGTTCTGCGTTGTTGGCGGCGCTAGGTGTTTTTGCTGCGTATGCACAAGAAAGTGGTGTTGCGTGTCTTGATTTGGTTAATCCATTGATCTTGGTCGGTATCTTTATGGGCGCAGCATTGCCGTTTTTGATTACCTCGATTACGATGCGCGCCGTTGGTGATGCTGCACTGCAGATGGTTATGGAGGTCCGCAGACAATTTCGCGAAATCCCTGGCTTGATGGAGGGCACTGCAGAACCAGATTATCGTAGCTGCGTGGCAATTAGTACCAAGGCAGCACTGTGGAAGATGATTCTGCCCGGTGTCATTACGGTTTCTGTTCCTGTCATTGTTTGGAAAACTTTTGGCGTGGCAACACTTGGTGGCCTGCTGGTCGGTGCAACCGTGACTGGTGTTATGCTGGCACTTATGATGGCCAATGGTGGTGGTGCTTGGGATAATGCCAAAAAGTATATCGAAGCTGGCGCATTTGGTGGCAAAGGCTCAGATACACATAAAGCCGCGGTTATTGGTGACACGGTAGGCGATCCATTTAAGGATACATCAGGACCTGCTCTTAATATTTTAATTAAGCTTCTTTCCATGGTTTCACTTTTATTGGTGACCTTGTAATTGAGTGAAATGATACATGCGAAGAGCCCCACTTGGATAATTTCCAAGTGGGGCTCTTCGCATATGGTAGCTAAATTGTTATTTACTTATTTTAACCAGTGCCTCAAAGTAGCGCTTTGCTTCTTCGCGTGCTGCTCGGGCTGCGGTCGCTTCGTTGCGCAGCTCAGCTCTTAGGTATTTAACTTCAGCGCGCAGCTCATGGAGCTCAGCAAGGTCTACTTGTGAAACAACCGCCATTGACGATACGGCAGATGGCGCGAATAAAAACGCAGGAAAAATTCCTAGGGTAAGGATACCGAGCCCGGCAATACGTAATAATTTCTTTTTATTTTCCATGTCAACCTCCACTGATCCATTTTCTTTATTTTCTAACAAATAATTAAATTAGAAAACAAGGGCTTGTTCTTTTTTTGTTTGCATGCGTTTCTTTGTGAAAAAGCCTACTGAAGTCCGCGGAGGTAAAGGCGCGGCTTAAGGTGTTTTTGTGCTGCGTTGCAATGCTATCAAGATGCTAAGATTCGATCCCAGGTTGGATTTCAGCAGGAGGATAGAGTGTTTTCCTTGAAAATTTAAACACGACATTTAAATTTTCAAGGAAAGTGTAGAAGTTTGCATGTTTTTCTTGTATTTTTAAATTAAGGATTTAAATTTTCAAGGAAAAACTATGTTTAAAAGAGAGCAGTATCTACAAAAAATTGATCAAAACTTTCGTGTGCACTCAGTGTGTGCAATTTTGGGCCCGCGTCAGGTTGGAAAAACAACGCTGGCACGCGCCTATGTTCAAGAGCGCTTGGGTGGTGTTGCGCGTTTTTTTGATTTGGAAAATCCCTTTGACTTAGCGCGCCTTGATAATCCTATGCTGGCGCTCTCATCAGAGCCAGAAAAACTTATTGTGATCGATGAAATCCAGATGCGACCAGATCTCTTTCCCGTTCTTCGCGTGTTGGTTGATACCCCAGAAAAGCCATACAAAATCTTGATACTGGGAAGCGCATCAAGAGATCTCATTCGTCAGTCTTCAGAAACGCTTGCTGGTCGTGTGGGTTATGTTGAGCTGCCTCCATTTTCATTAAGCGAGGTTGATGACGCATCACGACTTTGGTTGCGAGGCGGATTTCCACTTTCATATATGGCAGAGGGTGAAGCAGATAGCTTTTTCTGGCGGCAAAGTTATATCAAAACATTTTTAGAGCGCGATATCCCGTACCTTGGTTTTAATATACCGCCCCAGCAAATTCGGCGCTTTTGGCTGATGCTTGCGCATTACCATGGTCAAGTTTTTAATGCGAGCGAATTAGCTCAGGCATTACAGGTATCAAGTCCAACGATTCGAAAATATCTTGATATTTTAGTAGGGACATTTATGGTTCGGGAGTTGAGCCCTTGGTACGAAAATCTCAAGAAACGCCAGGTCCGTGCTCCGAAAGTCTATTTTCGTGATAGTGGTCTGTTGCACGCTCTTCTTTCGATTAAAGATAGAGCAGAACTTGATATCTATCCTCGTCTTGGTGCGTCTTGGGAAGGATTTGCATTAGAAGAGGTCATTCGATTTTATGACGTGTCACCTGAGGAGGTTTTCTTTTGGGCAACACACGCAGATGCCGAGCTAGATCTTCTCATTTTTAAGGGCGGCAAACGATTGGGTTTTGAATTTAAATATGTCGATGTGCCGCGGACAACAAAATCGATGCACATAGCCCTAGAGGATTTGAAACTTGACCACCTGTTTGTTATCTATCCGGGTACCGAGTTGTTTTCTCTAACAGGTAAAATAACGGCTTGTGGATTGTTGTCTTTGGGTAGACTCTCGGCGATTGTTTCTGTCTGAGCTAGATATCTATTTA
>DNBB01000009.1 GCA_003484685.1 Candidatus Babelota bacterium | reverse complement strand
TCGTTCCAGTCCCATGCCGGTATCGACGCCGGTTTTTTGCAATGGTTCTTCAGTACCGTCTTCGTGGCGATTAAATTGCATAAAGACCAGATTCCAGATTTCCATGAATCGTTCGCATTCATCACCAGGTTTACAGGTCTTTTCAAAATCGTTTTTTGCGCCCTTNNCCCAGAAAACATCACTACCATCCAGACGAATATCTTTTACTCCCAGTTCTTTCCAAATAGCGAAGGATTCTTCGTCTTTGGGCACTATACCTTCTCCCTTATAAACAGTCACATAAGAAATCTCCAAACCAAGCTCCTTTACTATAAAATCGTGCGCGTAAGTAATGGCTTCTCGTCTGCCATAACCACCGAAAGAAAAGTTACCGAGCATTTCAAAAAAGGTGAGGTGGCGCGAGGTGCGGCCGACATTATCAAGGTCATTATGTTTGCCACCAGCGCGCATACATTTTTGTATGGTGACTGCTCGCTTGTAGTCACGGGTTTCGTTACCAAGAAATATGTTTTTAAACTGGTTCATTCCAGCGTTTGCAAACAATAAGGTTGGATCATCTGCAGGAATAAGTGGCGAAGATGGTAAATGACGGTGCCCGTTACGAGTAAAAAATTCGATGAATTTTTGACGTATTTCGCGTGATTTCATATAGTAACCCGCAGAAAAGGAAAACAAAATGGTACAACGTATTTCAGTATACTGCACATTGCGCCATTCATAAAATGGGAACGTAGTAATGAACTGTAAGGTTTTTGTTTTAAGCGCTCTTGCGCTACTTTCAAGTGGTGTTTTTGCGCGACCGCAAGAAGTGTCATGGTATGGCTTTATTGCTCCTGAGTATGCCTATGATTCGCGACGTATGGTCGAGGCGCGGGACTACCATTATACCCTGTATCCTATGGACATTGATTGCACACAAGATGGTCGTGATGCCAATGATGTCCCCCAAACTTCTTTTACGCCCTTTAATACACGGTTTGGATTAAAGACAAAAAGCCCGGGTGTATTCGGCGCAGACGAGATAAAAACATTGCTTGAGGTAGATTTTCGTGGTTGGGGAACAAATTCTGCAATGCTTCGTTTGCGCAAGGCTATGATTACGTTTTGTAAAGACAAGATTGCGTATGTATTTGGTCAAAATTACCATCCTTTTGCTGCACCAACCACATATCCCAATATGGTGAGTTATGGAAAAGGTGATCCTTATGACTCAGCAGTCTTTGTTCCTCAGGCGGGTATTCTGTATTATTTTGGGAAGCAGGAAGATGAGTCCGAACAGATAGGATTTTTTTTGTGGTCTTCAATGATGGGGGCTCGATTAGATGGTCCAGAGGGACGGTCAAGTCGATATATGCGCGAAGGTGTATTTCCCGGGGCACATTTACGTATACAAGGCCATGTTAAAAAAATCTTAGTTGGTGGCTCTTTTGATGTTCGTCCAGTGAGGCCAAGAAGCAAGACGGCGATTCAATCGCCAGCTTATTTTGAAGACAAAACTTTTTCTACGTATGCAGCGGCTTTATATGCTGAGGGACGTTTTGATACTGGAGTTATTAAGCTCCATGGAACGTATAGTCGCGGATATGAAGATTTATATGGACTTGGCGGGTACGCAGTCAAAACACAAGATACGATTACAAAACGCCGTACATATATTCCTCTTAAAACGCTCCTAGGCTGGGGTGAATTTGAAACTACAATAGCAGATGTTGTTAAGCCGGGCTTGTTTATCGGTGTAGGAAAAAATTTTGGTGCAGGGACCTCACTATATCGTCCTGTTCTTGATGATGACTCCTTGGGGGAGCCCATTGTTTACGGTTCAGGATGTACGATAGATCGGTTATTTCGTGTAGCACCGCGAATTTGGATAGAGCGTGAGCCAATAAAATTGGGGATCGAGGCTGAGTGGAATCGGGCTTGGTATGGAACATTGGATGGTGCGGCTCGAGTAATTTGTCCACATTCAGTTGATAGTATCAGGGTGTTGTGTGCCTTATACTACATGTTTTAGGAGGGTTGTTTGGTGAAAACAGCGGCAATAAAACGCAATGGAGCTCGACAATTTTCTGTTTCGATGAATTTTCAGCTGGTAATGATGACGTTGAGTTTGGTGCTCATTGCGATTATCTTTTCACAAGCCCTTATGCGCGTTCCAATTGATAGTCCTAAATCTGGTATCAAAGAGATAACTCCGATGCAAAAGCAGTTTGCGGGCGGAGATCCAGTCAATCTTTCGGTTGGGCTATCGGTGCGTGATTTTCCTTTGTTTAACATGCGTGCTGGTACATTTATTGTTGATGTATCGGTCTTTTTTGTTTTTGATCCACGCTTAATTACCGTTGAGCGGATTAGCGACTTTGCGTTTCATAACTCTGAAGTTGTTTCAAAATCAGAGCCATTTGTAAAGCTTGTCGGGACGACGATTTTTTTGCGTTATGATGTACGACTTAAATTTGATTTTGATTTATATTACCAACGGTTTCCTTTTGAGGGGCACCGACTCTCGTTTATTTTAACACATCCTAACTTAACGCCTGAAGAGGTTGTTTACTCATCAACGCGTCAGGATTTTGTGATTAATCCATCTATTGTAATTCCTGGTTGGCGAACAATAGATCGACAGGTAAATACGGGTTACGAGGAGCGGGTAGTGAGTTTGACGCCAGATGAACGAGAATTTTCTTTTTACTCACCGAGTGCTGTTTTTAGTATGGTGTTTGAACGTGTTGGCGTGCGGCAAAGCTTTACTATTTTTATTCCGCTATTGCTCTTATTTCTTATCGCGTTGGTGACGTTTTCTTTTGGTGCGCGTAAGGGGCTTGAGACATCAGGTATAGGCCTTTCGGCCGCTGTAATTACAGCACTTATTGGATATCGTTTTGTTATCGAAAGTATGTCCCCCAAAGTAAGCTATTTGCTAATTTCCGATTATATCTACCTGGTCTTCCTTGCGGTAGCCTGCCTTGTATTTTTAGTTAATATTTTTTCTGATTATTTGTCCCTTATGGCTAAAAAGATAATTTTGGTTTTGTTGCACATGGTTGTGGTTGGCAGTATTTGGTATTATTTCTTGTTTTTTTAGATGGATAACATGGGCCCTATAAAAAAGGCGAGAGCGTGAGACGAGTAATAAAACTAGTTTTCCTGGTTGTTTGCATGATTTTTTTAGGTGCAGATGCAATCGCTCCTAGCTCAGGGCTCAAGGGAACGAAGGCTAATTTTGTAAGTGTGCAGGACCTTGTCAGTTTTTTCGGTGGGCTGCAGGAAGAAGTGCAGCGTGCCGAGTCAGAATCTTGGCTTGATCCTGATTATACGGTTTTTTACCAAAAAATTTTTGGTAGGTCTTCAGCAAGTTCATTAATTAACTGGTTGTTTGCTTGGTCTAATAAGCAAGCAGGCGTACTAGATCAGGATGATATTTTGCAATCGATTGCACGCTTCAATCAGCGCCCCTACCAGAAATTGCAAAAAGAAGGCGATCTGAGTGTGCAAATATTGACAATGGAGGAGCAGGATACGGTATTTATTTTTGGTGACCTTCATGGCGCCTTTCATTCGTTTCTCAGAACCTTGCAACGGTTTGTAGCTGAAGGAATCATTGACGATTCTATGCATATTAAGGACCCCAAGACCTATTTAGTGTTTTTAGGAGATTATCTCAATCGCTCTCCGTACGGATTTCATTTGCTTACTGTATTGCTTCATTTAGCTGCGCAAAATCCAGGACAGGTCTTGTTGCTGCGGGGGCGCCAAGAAACTAATCGGTATTGGGAAAACTTCCTTGCTTCTCGAGTCTTTTTAAAAATGATGTTTAACATTAAAGACGAAGCTGAGTTGCCACTTGCTGTTGAATTAAACAATGTATTTGAGCGGCTGCCAGAAGCATTGCTTTTAAAACATAAAAATACCGGCGAAATTGTGGTCTGTGCGCATAACGTTATACCTCCTAAAACTCGCAGAGAGCCAGAAACCATTGCATTTTTGTGCGGCGAAGACCGCCGCGGCATCTGGTTAAATAGTGGGCTTGTTTTTCAAGAATTTTTAGCAGGAACCGCTCTTTGGCGGTTATTCTCTGCACCGGTTCCGCTTTATATGCGCTATGGAGGACTTGATCGTGATTCGGTGTGTTGCGTACCAATTGGAAAAAGCTTTGCACATAGTTTACTTGAGTGCTGGTATGCGACACGTCCTACCTTACAGGAAGGTTCCTTTTCGGCAAAAAGCATTTGGGAAAAAGAAGTGTTCAGCCTTGCATATGGACATCAAATAGAGCGTGAGCAGGATCAAATGATTCTTGCACATTCGCGCCCCTATTTTCTCTGTTCGTCGGGTGATTTGAGTGCCACGCTGCGTCGAACTACGCGTGGGTCAAAGCAGGGTGTTGAGGCGTGTTTTCTTGATGCAAATCAACAGGGCGGGGTTGAAAACTATCTCTTTCGTGTTGTGTTTTTGGATGATGAATATACGCCTATGAAGATGGCAGAAAACGTACGATTGTTGCGAGAGCGGTATGGTGCCGATGCGCTGCTTGTTCCGCAAGGTTCAGCGCCTATTCAAGAGCTAATGCCGCAAATACAGCGTGGTGATTTTTTTGTTTTCTTCCCCTACACCGGTAGTGCTGCGTTCCGAAAGCCAGAAATTGTTTCGATGATTCATGCGCGACAACCGTATTTTAATGAACTAGAAAGACTTTTGCGCCATTTTCAAGCTAAATACACCTCAAAAAAGTTTGCGCTAATATACCAAAATGATGCCTTTGGTAGTCCGATTGCCCATCATGCCAAAGAGTACTTAGAAAAAAATTACCCAGGTTCGATTGTCGAGTTAATTCCGTTTGCGCGGGGCCAGTTATCTATGGAACAACAGCTGCGTCAACTAAAGAAGCATAATCCTGAGTCAATTGGCTTCTTTATTACCAATCCAGCACAGATTAGTACAATTATTACTGATTTGGGGATTAATACTTTTGTTGGGCGGCATATCTTTGCGATTGCGTTTGAAGAATTTTTTGTCGAAGTCGCGGCACGTTGGGGCGTCAGCGCAATGTTTTCTAGTTCTTTTCAGCCGCCACGCTTTCGCCAGGGGGCGCTCATGGAAGAGTTTTGTGCGTTGATGAAAAAATACCATTTTTCCTTGAATATTCCAGCGTATGAGGCTTTTTTTGCCTCTAAACTGTTTTTAACTGGTATGCGGCAGGCAGAGTCCCCTATTACTTCACAAAAAATTTTGACCGCTATAGAACGCATATCCGGGACGGAATTTTACGGACAGAAGATGAGCTTTGATCCGAATATTCGCGGCTTTGTTTTGCCTGTTTGGGTCTTTGAAGAAGACGGAACGGTTAGTCGCCTTGAATAATTATTGGGGATAGCTTTTATTAGTTAACAGTTGCGTATAATTGGAGTCTAGTAATGAGTATGACAGGTTCAAAAGGAGCTATACAGGTTTACGCTGTTTCCCCTTATTTTCAAATTACTTCGATAGTTTTAGTGGTTTTTTCGCTCGCCGCTATGTTTATGTATTCTGAGTACTTTGTAAAAATTAAAGACGGGTATGAGGAGGTTTTGCCGCTTACGCCTCAGCGTGCACTCGAATTTGGTGGAAGACCGGCTGAGGTACAAGTTGGAATGGCGATTCGCGATTTTCCTTTTTTTGATATGTCAAAAGGCGCCTTTTCTATTGATGTTTCCGTGTACTTTTTATTTGATCCTCGGCTTGTTTCGGTTGACCGAATTGGTGATTTTTTGTTCAAACGGGCAGAACTTTTGTTTCGCAAAGATCCAGTGATTAAGATCATCGATGAAAAATTATTTGTTCAGTATGATTTGCGCCTTAAATTTGACGTAAGCCTTGATTACCAAGATTTTCCTTTTGATGGGCATCGGATTAATTTTGTTCTCTACCATCCGCGTCTTTCGCCGGGGGAAGTGGTCTATACTGCAGTGCGCAATGATTTTTTTATTAATCCCGATATCGAAACACCCGGATGGTCTCTTATTGACCGGCGAGTAAGCACGGGGTATGAAGAAGAGCGCCTTGTCGTTGAAGCAGGGGCCGCTGCTGCGTCGTTTCATCCAAGCGCAGTTTTTTCTTTAGATTTTGATCGGGTGGGGGCGCGTCACATAATGACCATCTTTGTTCCCTTGCTTTTGATCTTTTTTGTCGCCCTGCTTTCGCTGTCACTTGACCCGCTTTCGGGAACACGTTCGACGATGCTTTCATTAGCTGCGGCATCTATTACGGCATTAATTACGTATCGTTTTGTTATCGAAAGTATGTCGCCAGCTGTTGGGTATTTACTGATCGTGGATTACATCTTTTTAGTCTTCTTGATGTTTTGTTGCCTTGTGTTTCTGGTTACTATTTTTGGTGCGCGAATTTCCGCAAGATACAAAAGTTTTATTGCCGGACTCTTGCAGCTTGCGGTAGTGCTGACGTTTGCATACTTCTTCTTTTGGGTCTAAACAACGTGGAGCGAATAAATATGAAGTTATGTTGGGGCTATATTTTACTTGCTTTGTGCATTGCTTGGCCTGTGCAGGGTCAGATTATGCCTTTGAGTTATTACCGCGGTCTGGTGGAACGGTTTCCCCGCCATTATGAAGAGGTAGCGCTTAATAGTTTATCTGAAGAGCGTTTGCAGCCGTTATGGGCTTCGATGCTGAGTGATAACCGTAAAAGCCTGTTGATGAGTATTTTTGGAAAACGGCCGACCGTTGAGTTGAGTCGATTGGCCGATCGACTAGTGGACTTAGCGGGGGGGCGTTTGAACATGCCTCAGCTCCGTCGGTATGCGTACAAACGACTTGCGGTTGAGTCTCAAGATACAATTATAAGCATTGGTGCACTTGGTGGATCGCTGTATTCGTTTGTCCAGATACTGCTTGATTTGCTCTTGCGCGGCGTGATTGATGAGGAGCTTAAAATTTGTGATACGCACACTTTTTTGGTTATTAATGGAGATTATTCGTCACCTTCGCCTTTTTGGTTTTTTGTGCTTGACCTTATTGCGTCACTACTTGAGCAAAACCCTCTGCAGTGCATTGTCTTACGAGGCCGTGCCGAACGATTTTCTTACTGGCAAGGTGTTGATACGACCCGAGTTTTTTTGAAGCAATTTTCGCTACGTTCAGCTGGCGAAGAAATTCCCTATGCCGAAGAATTAAATGCATTTTTTAATAGCCTCCCTGACGTGCTTTTGGTACAGCAGCCAAACAAGAAAGAAGAAATAATAATTTCTCACCATGTATTGCCGCAAGCCGACCTAGCACATCCGTATATTTGCAGCTGGATCTCTTCGGAAGGTGCGGTGTTTGCGGGGCGCTGTGCCCAAGGATTTGGCTTCTCACGTTTTCGTTGTGGTGTGGCTCAATGGGGATTGTTCTCAGCTCCAGATTTTGTTAATTCAAACGAAATGAGCGGGTATTTGGCAATACCGATACAAGATAAAATTGAGCAGCTTATAGGGGTCTATCGGTATGCACCGCGTGATGCGTTTGGAGTTCCCTTTGCTGAACGACGGTATGCGCTTTCGTATGGTTTTGAGCTTCGTACTCTTGCAGATGAGGCTCGACTTCAATCGGCGCAGCCCGAGTTTGTTTGTTCAACCGCGGATTTATCGGGAGGAACTGCGCTCGTTGGGGAGAATCTTTCGCTTGGGGTTGAGACTGTTCTGCTTGATGCTAATCAGCGGGGTGTTTGTTCGCCTATTTTATTTCGCCATGTTGTTTTTGATGATCGTTATACCCCAGCTAGCGCGCAAAAGAACGTGGCACAATTTATTAATGATTATGGGGCTACCTATCTTCTTGCACCACAGGGATCTCCGACATTGACTTCGTATATTGACTTGGTAAAAGATAAAAAACTTGCAGTTCTCTTTACTGAATCGGGTGCTACGCAGTTTCGAAGCCCTGGTTTGCCCTATATTGTCAACCTTCGCCCTTCGTTTGCGCGCGAGGTAGAACAGCTTTTGGCGTATCTTTTTTCGCGAAACCAAATCAAAAAATTAGCGAGTGTATACCAAGATGATGCGTTTGGAAATCCATTATTAAGTGCGACGCGCGCATATCTTGCGCAGCAGCAGGCGGCTACTGTAGAGCTTGTTGCTTTGCCCTATGTTCGCGGGCAAGCTTCGTTTGCTGATATGAATGAATTGATCAAGGACGCTAATGCTGAGGCCATTGCCTATTTTATAACATCAAGCGGGCCGGCACAGGGTTTTTTTGGTGGCGATATGGCAATATTTCTTAAGGGGCGCCATGTTTTGCTTGTGCTGGTTGATGAATCAATTATTCGGGTTCTCGATCGGTTTGGAATAGCTTGCATGTATTCTTCAAGCGTGCCTAATCCTATAGTCTCTAATCTGCCCATGGTGCGGTTATATAGGGAGCTTTTTTCTGAGAATCATTTTTCATTGTCGTCGCATTCACTCTTGGGTTTTATTTCGGGTCAGCTTTTTGTCCATGGTGTTCAGGAATTATTGAAAGAAAAAAAGCCGGTTGATGGGGCTGGGTGTGTGGCGCTCTTTGAGGGTTATAAAGCTGTGGATATTCTTGGCTTTAATTTTTCATTTGATCCCACTATTCGCTCATTTTCGCTGCCAGTTTGGATTCATTTGGAGGATGGTCGCTGGATTTCACCAAATGTTTCTGAGGCAACCGCATGAGAATTTTTTCTGTTTTTTTAATTCAGGCTATTTTTTTCTGCAATGTTGGATGTGCGCTAACGGTTAAACAGGTTTTCAACTTAGCTTCAAAGCTTGAAGAAGATGCCCAGCCAACTGGTCAAGAAAGTTGGCTTGATCCAAATTTTTCTCATATTTATGACCAGATGTTTGCATCGTGCATGATGCGACGTTTTTTGCTCGATTTAGGCTTGGATATAGGCCCCATGAAACAAGCTGATTTTTTAACATCCTTGAGAAGCTATCATGCAATATCTGGCCCCCTGCAAAAGCAATCAGGGGAGGTTTTTTTACAGCTAACCATAGCAGAAGGTGACCGAATCATGGTGGTTGGCGATGCGCATGGGGCAATCCATTCTTTTGCCCGACTGCTCGTCTATTGGTTTTCCCAGGGGATTATTTCAGAAGACCTGCAGATACGTGATCCGCGCCTGAAAATTGTGTTTCTTGGTGATTATGTAAATCGTTCTCCGTATGGATTTTTTTTGTTGCCCCTTCTCATTGAATTTTCAAATAAAAACGATGGTTCGGTCATTTTGTTGCGAGGGCGACAGGAGCGTGATGGTTATTGGGAGCAGTTTCTTGCTTCACGTGAGTTTCTAAACCGTCTTGTTGGCATGCCGTTTGAGCAAAAGAATATAAACTTTGTGCCACTTGCCGTTGATATTAATAATTTTTTTGCCCAACTCTGCGATGGCATTGTTTGTGAACATGCACAAAGTGCTGACCGCATGGTCATTAGTCATCATGCACTGCCGAATAACTTTGTCCCTAGTCCAAATTCGGTAGCACTGGTACACGGGGAACTGCGTCAGCTTCGTTCAGTGTCTGGTCGGGGATTAGTGTTTGACCAGTTTGTTAAGGGGACGGCAACGTGGAATGTCTTTTCGGCTCCTGTGCCGGTATATTCACGATTAGGTATTTTGGAAAATGATTGTTATGCCGTGATTAATATCGGCTCATCATGCGCTTGTAGCACAATTACTGGAGCAGAATTATCTCGTTTGCCGATTGTTTCTGAAGAATTTCCCAAAACTGTTTCTATACCTGATACCTATACATTTAGTCTTGCATACGGACAGGAATTGATGACTAAAGCGGAGCGTGAAGCTTTGACGAAGACAAAACCATGGTTTGTGTGCTCATCAGTTGCGCTTACTGGCGGTTTGCGCAGCATGGGGGTTGGTTTAAAAGAGGGTGTTGAGGCAGGTTGCTTGCGTGCCAATGCTGTACAAGCGTTACCAGGATATAAACTGCGGCCTGTTTTTTTGGATGATCAGTATGAACCAGAGCTGATGGAGCGTAATGTCGCGATCTTTAGGTCTATGTTTGGCGCAGACAGCATGTTAGTGGCTATGGGGTCACCAACAGTAAGCCGTATTGTACCTCTGGTTGAAAAGGATGGCTTGGTACTATTTTTTCCGGCTACGGGTAGTCCACTGTTTCGGATTTCCTCACTAAAGAACATGATACATGTACGTCACTCGTATGCGGAAGAGGTATATCCACTTCTTGACCGAATCGCCAAGGTGTATGGGGTAAAGCGCTTTGCCTTTGTTTATCAGGATGATTCCTTTGGTGCTCCCTTAACGCAGGCAGCGGTAGCATATCTACAAAAACATTTTTCGGATGCTGCCATCCAAACAATTCCTATTTTGCGGGGGCACACCCCCAGTGTCCAGGATGTGGCAACGCTTAATGAATTTAATCCGGAAGCGATTGGCTTATTTATTTCAACGCAATTACAGCTAAGTGGATTTGCCGATCGGCTTGGTATTGGATTTTTATTGGGTAAATATCTCTTTGCTATCGATTTTTCGACGGACATTTTTCATGAGTTTGCTACGCGTTGGGGGGTGCAAGTTATGCAGGCAAGTTCTTTTGAGTCCCCTAGTGGTCGATATGGAAAACTTATGAACGAGTATCGGTATGCAATGCAACGCTATCGGTATCCTTTAAGTATTACATCAGTTGAGGGATTTGTAGCTGCATCATTGTACATTGCAGCGGCGGCTAAGAGTTATCCAGATTTATCAGCGTTAGCGATAAAAAAACAGCTTGAAAAACTTGATAATGAGACGCTCCTTGGATATCGTGCTCCTTTTGACCAACAAATACGTTCTTTTGTAGGACCCGTTTGGATCACGGATCAGGGAAGGTTGTATCGAGCTGAAAAGGCATCTAAGGGTTACGCGTTTATTTCCGCTTGAGGGGTTTTAGCTTTGTTTGTGATAAAAATCCAGGTTCCTGCAGCGACCAATGCCAATGCAACAAGAAAGTAGGGAGAAAGTGGCTCGCCAACGATGAGGGGCCCAAATAGGTGCACAAATAGCGGCACCGAAAGGCCACATAATGAGAGCAGAGTGATGGGATATTTTTTTAAGAGTGCTCCATAGACGCTATACCCAATGATATTGCCAACAAAAATTGCATAGGCCAAGACACCATAAAATGCGGGATTAGTGGGCCAAATAATGCGGTGCCAATTTTCGGTAAGTAGAGAAAAGGACAAGGCATAGATTCCGCTTATGGTCATAAGGATGCCATTAAGTTCCGTTGGCTTATACCGTTCATTTTTAAGGATGCGTTGGGCACGTATCCAGCCATACCTGCTAATAATCATTGATACAATAGTTGCGATTTCGGGGATAGATAACCAGCGTGGAGTAAAAAAGCTTGGTGTCGTTGGGTTGGTAATGGTGATAAGAAAGACAATGCCTAAGAACGCAATACACATGCCCAAAAATTGCCGTATGTTTATTCGCTCGCCCCACAAAAAGTATGCATAAATTGCTGTAACAAACGGGTCAAGACTCCCAAAGAGTGTCGCATGTGATGAGTTGAGCTGTTGCATCCCAAATGCCTTAAGACATGAGGGAATAAATGTGGTAAGTGCAGCAATTAAAAGGAGATTTGCCATGTCAGTGCGCAGATTGCTTTTTTGTATGTTTTTTGAATTAGGTACATGAAAAAAGAGAAGGGTGATCCCCGAAAATAGCATGCGTATGCCCACAAAAAAGAATGCAGGAAGCGAGAATAGGACGAGTTTGTTGACCGAAATAGCGCTGGCAAAGAACGCATAACCAGAAAAAATGGTCGCAAGTGCTAGGCTATCCATAGGGGGTCCTTTAAGGGTTGCTTAGGTGAGAAAGCGCTTGTGATGAGATATCTTCAGAGCGTGCGCATGCGCATATATCCTCAGGGAGTGGGCAACGCACATCAAATTTTTTATCTTGGAAGATAAACTCTAACCGTTGCGCATGGAGGGCATGTCGCTTTATTACGCGGTGCGAGCGCCCATACAGGGTGTCGCCAAGGAGCGGATGACCCATGTGGGTAAAGTGTACCCGAATTTGATGTGTGCGACCGGTTTTGGGTTGAGCAGCAACCAGGCTACTATCAGTGCCATACGCCAGCGCGGTAAACAGCGTTTGCGCTTCTACGCCGTTACCGGTGTAGCTGGCCATCATTTTTTTAGGGTCTAATGGATCGCGCATAATGGGAACGGGAATTGTGCCGGTGCGATCGGTATGCCCCTGAACGAGCGCAATATAGGTTTTTTGTATACTGCGCGAACAAAAGAGAGCGCGCAATGCATGATATCCGGCAAGGGTTTTTGCAAGTATGATGAGTCCCGATGTCTCTTTATCAAGGCGATGGACTATTCCTTCTCGCCCTTCTTCCCCAATTTCTTGGGTTTGCGGATAAGCGGCATGAAGTAGATCAGAGAGCGCAACCTCATCAGTTGTTGCTGATGGAGGATGAGTTACCAGGCCTGCAGGCTTGTTGATGATAAGAAAATCTGCTTCTTCAAGGATTGTGCTTTGCGAAAAAAAGTCTTGTGCAATCATGGGGTTTGGCAGTTTTCGTGGTGCTTTTTCGGGCAGAGTAAAGGTGACCATGTCGCCGGAAGTAAGCAGTTTACTTGCTTTACGTTGTGTTTGTTGGTTAACGGTGACAAAGCCACGTGTTATTGCTGCTTGTATCCGCGTTCGAGAAAATTGAGGAAGTTGTTGGGCCAGAAAATGATCAAGGCGAGCCCCGACTATTGCGCTTTCTGGGTAGTAAAACGAGAACTGTTTCACTTTTTTATCTTTTTATCTAAAAAGTTGTTTATAATAGTATTCTCTTCTCAAGGTTAGGCGTTATAGGATGAATGTCAAATAGGTAGCTATTGGTGAGAGGGTGCGTGGTGGAATATAAAGACCTGTTAGACGCAGTCAATGAGTATTTAGGCGAAGTGATCGATGGTGTAACCGAACGCGGAAAAGCAATTCGGGCGCAATTGTATTCGCTTCACCCTGCAGACATAGCAAATTTGCTTTTGGAGCTTGATGAGGATGTCGCGCGCGAACTCTTCTTAATGTTTGACAGTGATACACAGCTTGCATTATTTCAAGAGCTTACTCCGGTGCGTAAGGTTGTTTATTTTGGGCATCTTGATGATCGGCAGCGGCGCGCACTTTTGCTACGTTTACCTTTTGACGAGTTAACAGACTTTTTTGATGAGCTTTCTGATGAAGATTTAGCCCAAAACCTTCGCCTGCTTAAGCGTGAGGAGCGGGACCAGGTTTTGGTTGTTCTTCAGCAGGCCCCAGATGCAGTCGCGCGTTACATGGAAACCAATGTATTGACGTTGATGCCTGATTTTACGGTTGAAAAGAGTATCCAGTTTTTGCAGCGCATCCAGCCGGATAACACACTACACCGACAGTTATATGTAGTTGATCGCGACGAAAGTTTACGCGGATATATTGAATTAGAAGACTTAGTTTTGATGAAACCCAAAACGCGTTTAATGTCGATTTTGCGCAAGCCAGATGTGGTTGTTCACATGGACGAAGACCGCGAAACCGTAGCACAACGCATGACGCGATATAAGGCGATGACCGCTCCGGTAGTAGATAAAAAAGGCGCCTTTTTGGGGGTGATTTCAGGTGATTCCCTGATCGACATTCTCGAAGAAGAGTCGAGCGAGAATATTTATCGAATGGCATCGTTGAGTCCAATAAAGGATTCATACTTTGATACTTCGTTTTGGAAGCTGTTTTCCCAGCGAGGTGCTATTTTAATTATCCTTCTATTTGCGCAGTCTGTTTCTGGCTTTATTATTAGCCGTTATGAGCTTTTGCTTGCAGGCTTTTTGACGCGTTTTCTGACGATGCTTATCAGTACTGGTGGTAACGCGAGTAGTCAAACTTCGGCGCTTGCAATTCAAGGACTTGCCACAGGGGAGTTCGAAGGGCGAACGATTTGGCGATTTGTTCGTCGAGAGCTTGGCATGGCTTTTGTATTAGCTGCAGTACTTGCATTTGCGGCGTTCTTTCGCGTCCTTATGGCGGGAGAGGTTATCTTTTCAGGTATCTATCTTTGGCGTGGCATTGCGGTAAGTTTGTCATTGTTTTTTATTGTGCTTGTTTCCTCAATTATGGGGAGCTGCATCCCCTTTGTTTTGCGTTGGTTTAAAATGGACCCCGCGCACTCCGCCGGGCCCCTTCTTGCGACACTGATGGATATCATTGGTATCTTTATCTTTTGTCAGGTGAGCAGCCTTATCCTTGGGTAACAAACGACCACACACAGTTTTTAATTAATATTTACGATATAGCTCTTGACAGGTGTGGGGATATTGCAGAAACTAAAGGTGGATGGTGAGTGAGCCGCTAGCTCAGTTGGTAGAGCAACAGCCTCTTAAGCTGTGGGTCGTAGGTTCGAGCCCTACGCGGCTCACCATTTTTCTTTTGAATATGTTCATTGCGTGAGGACATCGGTTAAATTTTTGCGTGGTTTACCTATTTTTTGCTTGACACTTACCCCCTGTATCCGTAATAATGAAACAGTGAGTGAGCCGCTAGCTCAGTTGGTAGAGCACCAGCCTTTTAAGCTGAGGGTCGTAGGTTCGAGTCCTACGCGGCTCACCAGATTAAATTCTGGTTTTTTTGATATTTAATATGCGTCCCCATCGTCTAGCCTGGTCTAGGACATCGCCCTTTCACGGCGGAAACGGGGGTTCGAATCCCCCTGGGGACGCCATATTTTTTGTTCTTTCTAGTTCCTCTTTTCTTTTTTTCTAGTTTTTTCATTTAGTGCATTAGTATGTTTACGTCCGTTGTTGTTTGGTGGGTTTAAGGGTATGTTCTTATCCATTGGAATTGCCACTCGCGTTTTTTAATCGCGTCATGAGCGGTCTCGACTCTTTTTTTCTGGCCAAGCGATAATTTGAGGCTTCTTGTTTGATTATGTTGCGCGATGGAGCTGCTATTGATGATATAACATTCGCGCGGGCAATGGTAATTAAAGTATAGCAGTTGCTGGACGTAGATGCCGTGCGCAGTAAGCGCAACAAAGGTGTTGGTGCTTTTATGCTATTTTTTTAAGTTTATCCTAACGAATTGATTTTTTTGGTGTACTCCGGACAGAGGGGTGCCTGCGTATACCTATGTACCGCGGATAGAGCATTTTTTAGGGTGGGCCATCATTGCGTCAATCATTGTAAAAGTTGCTGATATATTGCTACAACATAGTTACACTGCACAAAGGAGCGTCTGTTTGTGAATACTTTTGAGGATTATATGCGCAAAAATTTTTTGATGCAGCTTGAGGCTGTTTGGAACTTCTCATGCTACCAGCTAATGCGTTTTTTTTGGGGTTGGATGTTGTATACCATCGCCCAGTTCATGTTTTTTGTTGGCGGGGTAGTTTTGATAGCTTTGGGTACCTTGAGTTTAGTTGGCTTGGATAGTGTGGCGGTTTGTTATCAGTTAATTGATGGCATAGAACAGGGTTCTATGGGGGTTGTTTCTTGCAAGCCGATTGTTGCTTTTCTAGAGGGTTTTTCTTGGGGACCTCTTGGCATATTGGCGCTCATCATTGGAGTCGTTAGCATTGCGTATTCGAATTGGCTTAATTTTGGTGTTAGTCGAATTGCGTATCGTCTCACTCAAGTAAATGAACCCGGCGCAGGCCTCTTCACTTCAGTACTTTCTATAGAATTTGCGCGTTTGGTACGGGTTTTTGGTGC
>DNBB01000045.1 GCA_003484685.1 Candidatus Babelota bacterium | reverse complement strand
ACACATATCCCCACACTTCGATCCGTCCTGTGGTTAGTCCACCACAAGCCATTGATCGACTACCATTTCGACTGTAGCATCGCCTGGCCAATCACTGGCTTTCCGGAACTAAAAAAGCCATTAGAAAACCACATACCTGCACCTACGCTCGCCAATAAACCACATATCACGATTATGCTTGACCCAGCAGGAGACGCCGGCAACAAAGGCCGTCTCATTGAGGGCACTTTCGAACGCGGTATCACGCTGCAATATGCAGAAAAGCTCAAGCAAGAACTTAGTAAAGAAAGCGGCTATCGCGTCGTCCTCACGCGATTTCCAGGCGAATCAATAGAACCGCTGCAGAATGCAACATTTTCTAATCGGCTACAAGCTGACTTATTCATCAGTCTAAATTTCTTTCACACCACGCATGAGCCCGCCGCCTGGTATCTTTATTATTACACAACGCACCCCACAACAGATCACTGGTACAAAGCGCCAAGCCGCTGGGACTCGATACATACGATATATCATCGTCATCTACCAACAACAACGTCATATATCACAAAATTGCATCAAAATCTGCATAAGCAGCTCCAGAGCACCTGCGCGCTCTATGCTCCACGCGGTATCCCGCTTCGTCCACTGGTTGGACTTGCAATGCCAGCGATTGCCATAGAAATTGGACTGCCCCCCGGCACTTCTTTTGAACACCTGGTCGACCCCTTAGCAGAGGCGATAAAAAATACTATTGTAAAGCTTACCAAAGATGGTACAACAAATACGTAGGAACGAGCTACGGTTAGAAGAAAGAGGAGGCGCGCTTGAATACGCCACAATGGTTGCAAGGTTCGCAACAGTTCTTGTTCATCGGATTAGGAGCAATCGCCGTAGGCTTAAGCCTACTTTTAAGCGTTTTTGGTCTTATCCAGAGTTTCCGCATGTTGCTAGCACTAAGCTTTCTCATCTACGGGACCCTTATGCTATCAGTTTGGAAAAAAGCACAAAACCAAGGAGAATAATGGAAGAGTGTTGCAAAAAACCACCGGCAAATCGCCCATCTTTTCTTCAAGGCCTCATGCTCCTCCTGGTCGGCACCTATCTTTTTTTAACGGCGCTTGGCTTTTCAATAGCGATTCAATTATTCCTCGGCCCATTCCTGATGCTCTATGGACTTTATTTGATGCTAAAAAAATCATGGTATCAACCATCAAACCCTGAATAATGGAGTGTTTATGCAGACAAAAAAAATAGCCGACATTCTCAAGGGCGCTCTTCTTTCGCTCCTCGGTCTTCTGTTATTGCTCAACACGCTCGGCTTTGTCAAAGAATTTGCCACCGTAGTCCTCATTCTTCTTTCGCTTTGGCTCGTCGTTCAGGGACTATATTTATCTGGTTTGATCAATCTTATAAAAGACTATTGGAGCAAGCGAAATTAACTATACGCTTTATCGCCGCCACCAGAAACCCTCCCATTTAGCCCCTTACTTATCCTACGCTCAGTAGTTTAACGCATCAAGGGCAACCACAAGTGTTACGTGGGTTTTGACACGTGCAATTAACCAAAATCGCGCGCCAAAAACACTAATTACACCTGTTGCCTTTGCACGCCAAAACATACGCAACACTGCTAAATCTTAGCTCCGCCATTTTTTATAAAAATTGACAAATGTAAAATTTAAATTAAAATTAGGTTATTAAAGATAATAAAAATGGAGTTCGTTATGAAAAAAATAATTGTTTCGCTTCTGGTCTTCGTTCTTTTGGGTTCCTACAAAAATACTCTTTGTGCAGAAGCAGCCGCGCCCTCACAAAATATCACCGCTGGAGCCACTCGCTTCCCCTGCATCATGGAACACTCCAAATTGCTTGCAAGCTTCGAACCAGAAGAATTTGAGGAGGCGTCAAAAGCTACTACACCGGCATCTTCCATTGAAAGTGATAAACAATCAACGCCATTACAAGGCATACTTATTGAACTCACCAAAAAGATTGACGGCCGTCCATTTACTGAAAACCAATCGCTACAAATACTTACTATCCTCGAAATCCTTTTAGAGCTTTTTGTAACCAAACAGACTGATGACCTTAAAGGAATTTTACACGAGATAACGAATCTCCTTGAAACCGACATAAACAAAAGCAAGATTTCCCTCACCGACCTTATCTATACGGCAGAGATGCTCCAACTACCAAAAGAATTTATGTGGCTTCTTACTGACCCTATTTCCACCAAATTCTTCCAAAGCCCGCTACCTCCGGACGCCTCACAAGCACACATTAAAAACATCACACGCTTTTTTGGTGACACGGGCACAGAAGAGAAAAAGAACGTATTAAAATGGCTTTTAGCATGGATGACCGGACAAAAAGCTGACACGCCAGAAACAACAATATCTCATCCTCTAAAAAGTAGGCTCATTAGCACCCTAGAAAACTCTGATTTTTCATCCAAAATCACCTTGAGTCCGGATAAAACAAAATTTTTTAGCGCCACCAAAAACAATACGGTAAGCGTGTGGGATCTTGAACAAGGGAAATTCCTATATCAACTTTCGCATACCGGCCTCATAAATTCGACGCTCTTTAGCCCCGATAGTAAAAAAATCATCACGGCATCCAATGATGGCAATGCCAAGATTTGGGATTCCGCGACAGGCGCAATACTAAAGACTCTTCCGCATCCCATAGCAATAAGTTTTGCTACGCTAAGCTTTGACGAAAAGCTTGCGTTGACCTTAGATATCCATAAAGTCGTTCGCGTATGGGACGTAGAAAATCAAATTAACCTGTATGCGCTGCAGAGCGCAGACGAAATGGAATTTGCACAGTTTAATCCCGAGGCAACAAAGATTTTAACCCGTTCTCGCTCAGGAAATGCAAAACTTTGGGATGTAACCACCGGAACCGGACAATCGTATTTTGAATTTCCGCATGCGGAAGTAAACTATGCGCGATTCAACGCGGATGGAACAAAGATTATAACCTGTTC
>DNBB01000036.1 GCA_003484685.1 Candidatus Babelota bacterium | reverse complement strand
TACTTGTTCCTTGGGGACAATACATATGCCGGCCACGTGCTCGTGTATGTGTATGCCACGATTTAATGGAAAAGATGGCTCAAAAAAAATAACATAAAAGCAGGAGACAGTTACTGTTGTCCCCTGCTTTGTATTGTAGTGATCTATGTTAACTCTTTTTGAGCTCGCTCGATGATTTCTGCCAACGTAAGCCCAAACTCTTGAGTGCCATCGCGGTGTCGCAGCGTGATAGTATTGTTTTCAACCTCTTTTTTGCCAATTACCAGCATCCACGGTATTTGCTCGATCTGAGCTTTTTTGATCTTTGCAGAGATTGGATCAGAGCTTTCTTCAATGTCGATACGCAAATACTTTTTGAGTTGATCGCGCAGGTTGCGTGCGTATGGTAATTCTTGGTCGGTAATAGTCATAATACGCGTTTGGATCGGTGATAGCCAGAGCGGTAATTTACCCTTGTAATGCTCAAGCAGTATGGCAAAGAAGCGTTCTAAAGAACCAAAAATTGCGTGATGAACAACGACAACCCGCTCTTTTTGTCCGCTTGAGTTAATACAGGTAAGGTCAAAGTTTTCTGGCTGTACAAAATCGACTTGAACAGTACTGCACTGCCAGGTGCGGCCGATAGAATCTTGTATGCCAATTTCTATTTTGGGACCATAAAAAGCGCCGTCGCCTTCTTTGATTGTATAGCTGTGCCCAGATTTTTCTAAGGCTTGTTTGAGCGCATTAATAGCTATTTCCCAAACCTCGACGCTACCCATAGCGTTGGCCGGACGCGTTGCCAAACCAATTTTGATATTTTCAAAGCCCGTTTTGGCTAAAGTAATAAAAATCAATTTTAATACATTAGTTATTTCTTGTTCCATTTGATTGAGCTGGCAGATAATGTGTGCATCATCGATGGTAAATGCACGAACACGCATTAAGCCATGTAGTACGCCTGAAAGCTCGTGTCTATGAACATATCCAAACTCTGAGATGCGCATAGGCAGTTCTCGATAGGAGCGCGGCCGTGTGTTGTAAATTAAAAAGGCGCCAGGGCAGTTCATTGGGCGAATGGCATATTCAGTTTCATCAATATGAGAAAAATACATATTTTCTTTGTAGTATGAATAGTGCCCAGAACGGCGCCAAAGATCGGCGTTGAGCATAATTGGCGTTGCTACTTCTTGATAATCATTCTCGTAGAGCAGCTGACGCATAAAGTTCTTAAGGGTGTTGAGAATCAAATTTCCTTTTGGATGTATAAAAGGAAAGCCGATACCTTCAGGCAACAATGAGAATAGATCTAACTCTTTCCCAAGCTTGCGATGATCGTATTTAAGGGCTTCTTCGCGTTGATGGAGATATTGGTCTAGTTCAGCCTGGCTTAAAAAGGCAATACCCGTAATGCGCTGGAGTTGTGGATTTTCTTTGTCGCCTCGCCAGTAGACTCCTGAGACGGAAATTAATTTAAAGTGCTGGATTTGTCCAGTACTTGCAACGTGACCGCCGCGGCATAGATCGACAAATGAACCTTGGGTCGAAAGGCCGACCTCTGCGTCTTGAATGTCGTTTATAAGTTCGAGTTTGAAAGGGTTATCTTTAAAGATCCTTCGTGCTTCTTCTTTGCTAACGCAGCTTTGGATAATAGGAAAGTTTTCTGAAGCGATCTGACGCATACGTTCTTCAATTGCCGGGAGGTCTTCTTCCCGAATCGTAGTTTGCGCGAGGAAATCGTAGAAAAAGCCCGTGTCCGTTGTGGGACCAATAGTAAACCGGGTGTTTGGATAGAGCTCTGAAATTGCATGAGCTAATAAGTGAGCCGCCGAGTGGCGTAGGTGCTCTAGTTCTACGTGTTTATCCATGCGTGATCCTAGTAGGCATAGAAGATATACAGTTTTCGCTGTTTATTGTAACAGAGCCGAATATCCCTGTCATCTAGATCTATTGAGTCCTTACCAGCTACCGGTTCCTCCGCCGCCTCGGCCTCCGCCAGAAAAACCACCGCCAAATCTGCCTGTTGGAGATTTTGATGAACCATATGTTGGAGTCGGATTGGTTGTAGCTGCATATAATCGGGTAAAATTAGTAAGCATGATAGGAGAGAAGTGATTGCCAATAAACCATGTTGGCCGATAAGGGTTCTGCGAAGTTTCCCATTCTTTGAATAATGGCGCAAATTGCTTGGTCCATGCTTCTTCTAACCCGAGTGCCATAGCAAAGGGAAGATATTTTTCAAAAAGCGCGGGTGTTCTAATGGGTGGTGTGCCAATAATTTTTAATCGATCAATTTCTGCTGTTTTTAAATATAATGCAAACCCATCAATTTCGTCTCTAACCACTCGGCCCTCAGGTGTATAACCCGGTAAGTAGCATGCTGCAATACTGATTAGGATGCCGCCAGGAATCAGGAAAAGTGGAGAAACATAGCCATCAAGCAATGAGCAAAGCAGTATGGCTGCAACCGTTGTGCCTAGGACGGGAATGATGAAAGAGACATGGAGCTTGAGCAATTTTGAAAATGGCCGTTCTTCGACAGCCTTTTGTAGTGTTTTGATGAGACCCGCAGCTTGCTTTCTTTCCTTTTCCAAAGGATTTTTGTGTATGCGGTATTCTTCACCGGCGCTAAAAAGTTTGGTTAAAAAAGCACTTTCAAGTGTGTTGAGACCGGTTGCCCATGGTTGATCGGTTTTTTTGATGGTGTACTGGTTGGCTGTTTTATCGGGGGGGCTTGCTGAGATGGTCAAATATCCGCGAATTGCAAGGTCAACGATTTGGGCCGCTACATGGGTAGGGGCAATGTGCCGTTGTTTGAGGTAGCCACATTCAGCAGGCGTTGTGTCTTTTGGCGGGTAAAAGCGGGGAATTATCGTGCCATAATTTTCATATGCGCGTATCTGTCTGATTGTTAAAACTAGATACCAGATTAAGAGCAGGTACAGAAGGAAAAAGAGCAAAAGTCCTGGATTATCTTTAGCAAAAAGCCATACTTCTTGAATTGTTGAAGGCCGCGTAATGAGACCGCGTTTCCATGAAACATATATGGTTAGACCTTCAAAGGGCTTAAGGAGGTGCGTTGTTGCGAAGGTGAGTATATGGCTATTGGTTTGTTCAATAAGTGCATTGCGTTGGTCGCTTTGATAAGGGCCGGTAAATGCGCTGGCTTTGATGCTTTGTGCGGGAATGTTTTTTGGTAGTTTTATTGTTGCGCTTGCATGATATATAGGGAGGGCAGATTCAAGTCCCGTCACATTCCACGCAAGTTCGTCGTATTCTTCGTAAAATTGTAGTTGTCGTTGGGTTGTATAGTGTATTACGTACTGATATGTCCCCGGTGGAATGATGATTTCGGCGGAGCCAATGAGAAAGGTAATGCGTCCGTTGTTGAAGGTTTGTTTAAAAGGAACGGACTGGCCATTGCGTGTTATTGTTTTTACCGAAAGTTTTGTGGTGTAGTTAGTACCAAGCGGGCCAGAGTATGCGACGGGGATACTATGGTAGATGCCATGTTTACCGTAACGCGTTTCAACGTATTCGATGTTGTTAGTGACCTCGAGTTCGCCGGATTGATGGATAATAATATCTGAGTGGAAGCTCTGAATATGAGTAGCATAAATAGGCGAAAAAAAGAGCGCCAGCAGGAGACTGGCTGACGCGTATCCTAAAAGTTTGATGCGTGGTTTTTTTAGCATGCCTGACCTGCGTTGTTAGAATTGTACGCGGGGTGCTGTTTTTTCTTCGGGGTTGTCTAGTTCAAAGTAGGTAATCGGCGCAAATGAGGTGAAACTTGCTACAATGCGCGCAGGAAAGTGCATGACCGCGATATTATAGTTACGCGCAGTTCCGTTGTAGTAGCGACGCGAGATTTGCAGTTCATCTTCGATTTTTTCAAGGCTGTTTTGTAGCGCTAAGAAATTTTCATTAGCCTTAAGTTCCGGGTAGTTTTCGGCAACGGCAAAAAGTGTTTTGAGCGCACCGGTTAATGCTCCTTCAGCGGCGCTTTTCTCTTGCACGGTTGTTGCGTGCATCGACGCGGAACGGAATTTAGCGATGTTTTCTAAAACGCCTTTTTCGTGAATTTGATAGTGTTTTACGGTTTCGACTAAATTGGGGATAAGGTCGTAACGGCGTTTGAGTTGTACATCAATTCCGCTCCAAGCTTCTTGCGTCATGGCGCGAAGCGAAACAAAGGAATTGTATTTGCCTATGCCCCAGAAGATCGGTGCAATCAAGGCGAATGCAAGTATGAAAAAAACAAGAAATACCGTCATATTTGTGTCCTTACGAGTGCTTTTTGGGAAAAAAATAACAAGCTCTGCCTATCAGGCTATCTCCAACGGGTGTTCTTGTATAGTATGGTCGTGGTTATTTGAACAATGAGCATGGGGAGGAATCAAAGGTGGCCCAAAAAAAGATTTATCTGATTGATACTAATGTTTTTATACATGACCCGCTTGTCTTGAAAAGCTTTCACACAGCAGAGGTTGGGGTACCCTTGGTAGTAATCAAAGAGCTGGATCAATTTAAGTCTGACGTTGGCTCCAAGGGGCGTAACGCACGCGAGGCGATTCGTATTTTTGACCATATGCGTGAAGAAGGCTCTCTCGCGCACGGGGTGGTGTATGCACAGGATGTCTTAGTCCGTATTTTGCCAACACCATCTGCCGAAGTTGTTAAGAGTATTGCGCTTGATGACAATGATGATCGAATTTTAGCGAGTGCTATTGAGCTGAAGCAACAGGGATATGATGTTGTTTTTATCACCAAAGACCTCAATATGCGTGTTCGAGCAAATGCGTTAGGCGTTCAGGCGGAAGACTACAAAAAAGAGCATGTCGCTGAAGATGATTTTTACAAAGGCTGGCGTTCTTATGAGCTCTCAGCGGGCGAATTTCAAGGCGATCATCCAGCTATTTTGCGCGAAATTTTGCAGGAGCGGGAACTTTTTTTAAATGAATTTGTTGTGCTGAAAAGTAAGCGTAATGAAGAAAATTATCGCGTATTTCGTTATCAAGGGGGCGAACGATTTAAACTTGTGCGTGCTCCTGAACTTCTCTGGCCTATTGGACCAAAAAACTGGGCCCAGTTGATGGCATTTGATTTGTTGTTTGATGATGAAATTCAGCTTGTTTCGCTCTTGGGACCCGCGGGAACAGGAAAAACATTTCTTGTACTTGTTGCAGCTATGCATAAATTGCTTGTTGAGCATTCGTATAAAAAAGTGCTCGTAGCTCGACCTGTTGAGCCGTTAGGACGTGACATCGGTTTTTTGCCAGGCGATATTCAAGATAAGCTCTTTACCTGGATGCAGCCGGTACGCGATAATATGGAGCTGATTGTTCATAAGGCGCATTCGGGATATGAGCAGGGGTTGTACGATGATTTGTACCAAAAAGATGAGTCGGGCCGAAAGCGTCGTAAAAAGAAGAAAGATGAAAAGTGGCGTGTACCATCGGTTGATGAGCTTATTAGTGGCGGACTTTTGAGCCTTGAAGCAATTACCTATATGCGCGGTCGTTCAATACCAGACCAATTTATCTTGATTGATGAGGTTCAAAATCTCACTCTTCACGAGGTTAAAACGCTTATTACGCGAGTTGGTGAGGGTAGTAAAATTGTTCTTGCTGGTGATCCATATCAGATTGACTCGCCGTATTTAGATTTTTCGAGTAATGGCTTGGTTCTAGCAAGTGAAAAGCTAAAGGGAACTTCAATTTGCGCAAGTGTATTCTTACAAAAGAGTGAGCGAAGCTTGCTCAGCCAGCTGGCTGGCGAATTGCTATAAAAAAAAGGAGCAGCCATTTAAACAAATGGCTGCCCAAAAATAACGAGAACAAATGCAATTAGCTGCGATCGGCAAAGTATGAATCAACAGAATTATTGTTTTCATGCTCTTTTGTTAGAAAGAACAATGCTTCATTATTTGGGGTATTACGCGCATGAAACGTTGAGAAGGTTGCTGTTTCCTCTTCGCTTGCTTCTTCTTCTGGCTCGTCCTCTGTGTCTTCTTTTTTTTCTAGTAACTCGTCGTCTTCATCTTGTAGAACCGGAGATAAAGCATTTAAGCTCGGAAAAACTGTTTGGTCTTTCCTTGTTTTTTTGCTTGGGCTCTCATCTTCTGGTTCTAGTTCATCCATGAAAATGTTGTGATGTGCCGTTTGGTTATCAAAGGTTAACCTACGTTGTGCATCCGGGAAAAAGTTCTGGTTTAGGTCGAGGTCTTCGAGATTAATTTCTTCATCACGATACTTTCTTGGCGTCTCATTGTTGCTCATTTCTTCATTGCTTTTCTCAGCGGCTAGCGTGTTAATTAAAGCAATAACGGCAGTATGTAGTGTTACCGGGTCGCTATATTTACTGATAAATGAGGCAAGTGTTGACATGGCTTGCTCTGAAGTAAGTGCATTGTCTTCATTTAAAGGCTCATCGTTCTCGGTGATAGATGCAAAGAGTTTCTTTTTTCTTTCTAATTCTGCCTGTTGCAGTGTTGTTTGTTGGGTGAACTTTTTTTGAAGTTCGTTTTGAAAATTATTAAACAGGGCGCTTGAGTAGAAAAAACCTTTTTGAGGTGTGTTAGGCGGCGTTTGCGGTATTTTGTTGTTATCGCTTGCAAAAGCCAGTGCCGGAAAAAGGGCTATGTATACTAACTTTTTCATAAAATTCTTCCTTCTTTTTAAAATTCTGGATTCATAGTTAAATTATTATTCGATGAACTGCTCGTAAAATTCAGGGCACGGCTTGTTCCGTTGTTACGATTAGGTGCATTTTGATTTGTAATTTTGCGATATTTGATTGTAGGAGGCGTTTGTTGTTGTGCAACCTCTGCCGGTGTTAGATTGGCTATAGGTTCGAAGAATGATTCTGTACTTGGTGCAAAATTAAAAATAGAAGGGCTAGACGAAAAGCCTCCTGCGTTGTTATTTGTGGTTCTCCGACGGCGTATAATGCGACGTTGAGGAATAAAATTAGACGTATTTGCCTGGTTTTCGTTGAAATTTAGATCGTTATTTGAGGAGCTTGTTAACGCGCTTTCGTATTCTGCAAAAACTGTATTCTCTTGTGTGTTGGTATTAGAAGGACCAGCCTCTTCTTGAAGGTTTTCGTTGACATCAATGGCCTGAAAAAGTGACTGGCTTCTTTCTAGTTCGGCTCTTGATTCATTGGTATCATGAAAAACGGAAGTTGAGCGTTGGTATTCAATTAGGTGCCGTATCCAATTAAGCCATTCTTGGGTCTCGTCGGTCTCTGGTGAAAGGTCCGGCGCAGTCTGCCATGTTGAACTGACCTGATCTTTGGGGGTGTGGGGAGAAGGCGGGGTTTGTGGGCTGCTGCCTAAAATGGTTATGGGGAGGAGCGCAAAAAGCAATCTTTTATTCATGGTTTTTTCCTTTTCTAACTAGGTAGATTCTGATTGTTGTGGCGCATAGCGCTCATGACGAAATTAAAATAAAGGTTCAACGCATTTTGCTGCGCCGGTGCGAGTCCGCGTTGTTGATTTTGACTGCGTGCAGTTGTCTGGTCTTGGTTGTTTGTGTTTGGTTGACTTTGGGCGGTACCTTGAGGATTTTGAGCACTAAGCATCGCGGTGATTTGGGTAAGGTGAATTGCGTGATTTGTTGCTTGTTGTATTTGGCGATACATGTTTGCAAGTCTTTGGGAATAAAATCCTTCAACATGATTTACTGGAGGTGTTTCAATATTTGTTTCTTCCTCATTTTCTTCATCAGTATCTTCCTCTGGAGAAAAACTGAAGAAAGAGGGAGGTGTTGGGATAATAGCGTCGTGTCTTATGCGTCGACGGATGATTCTGCGTTGAATAGGCGGTGGCGTTGTTGCAGGCCCTCGGATTTGATCAACCGGGGTTGTTGATTCCTCGTTGTCATTAAATTGAGCTTGTTGGTTACTACTTTGCAAAGAATGGTTAAGTTCTTGAAAGCTGGGAACCGGCTGCTGTGTTGGAGCTATTGGTACATAAAAGTAACCTTCGTCCTCAGAAGATGAACTCTCTTGGCCGCTTTCGTTATCGCTTTCGTTGTCACTATCTGATGAAATTTCTATTGAAGATACGTCTGAATTATATTCTTCATCAGGGTCTTCTTTCGCTTGCAGACCGGCTAATGATAGGGTTGCAATGAGTAAAAGTGATAGATATTTATTCATCGGTTGTACTCCTTATATTTAAACACTGAGTTATTAATTTTCTAATTTTTTCCATAGGAAGGCCTAATGCGCTTGTGTAAGAACCTTCAATTGAGACGACACATTGTGCACCAAATCCCTCAATAATCAAGCCGCCGGCAACGTGTTGATAATCATTTTGGTAGACGTCTAGATATTGAACTATAAAGTCTGGTGAGAGCGATAGTTGAAATTTAGTGGTTGTTTGGCTAGATACGATCAGTTGCTTTTTTGCATTTGCATGGTTATATATGATTCCTGCAAGCCCGGTAGTTACCAAGACCGTCGATTGGTTGTACTGGATGAGCATGTGGACGGCTTCATCATACGATTGTGGCTTGTGAAAGATTCTTCCATCAGCACGATAAACGATTGTGTCAGCGCCGATAACAAGAGTCTTCGACTCTTGGCGCGTCGTGGCGGGGAGTATCGCATGTGCAGCTTTTTGTTCCGCTAAAAATTGTGCAAATTCTGCAGGAGCGGTCGCGTTATCATCGATTGAACGCTCATCAAAGGCGTGTGTTGTTAAAATATACGGAATATGCGCTTCGTCCAGAAGGCGCTGGCGAGTCTTTGATGAAGACGCTAAAACAATTTTCATAGGCGATGGACCCTAATGTTTTTATGAATATTCGTTGATAGTTTATCGGTTTTTTAAAAAAAATCAATATTAGGAAATTATTTGTTGAGTTTCCTCTGAGAAAATCTTATGTACCTAGGTATAGGGTTTATTGAAGCGATTTTAGGTAAACTTAGTAGATGTGTTGCATTGAGTAAAAAGGCAATTTTGTAGACAAAAAAAGCGAAGCACTTACTGCTTCGCTTTTTATTTGGCTGGGGCGGAAGGATTCGAACCTCCGAATGCCAGGACCAAAACCTGGTGCCTTACCGCTTGGCGACGCCCCAATAATTCTATTTCAATTAATCGACAGAACCATCATCACTTGATTGAACACCGGCGAAGTCACCAGCTTCAATGCGACTGGCTACGGCCTCATATTCTTGGATCAGACGATTTTCAATTTCGCTGCGCATTTCTGAGTTGAGTGGATGAACTACATCTCGAAAGGTTCCATCTTTCCTGCGACGTGAAGGCATCGAAACAAAGTGCCCTTTGCGGCCTTCGATGATCTTTAGATCACGCACGATGAAACAATCATCAAAAACAATTGTTGCATATGCTTTGAGCCTGCCGCCATCGGTTGCTGGAAAAACCTTAACTTCTGTAATTTTCATCGTCCGAAGCCTTTTCGCTTGCACTAACTCTGTTCTGTGAACGTCAAACAACTCTTTGACGCGTACGTTACCTCTATTAATGTACGAATCTAACCGTGCATGTCAATATCTTTTGCTAAAAATTTCAAAATTTT
>DNBB01000018.1 GCA_003484685.1 Candidatus Babelota bacterium | reverse complement strand
TGGTTGCGCAGTTTTTGATCAAGGGGGGGCTAGATATTACCTCCTTAATTCTCGAGGTCTTGTACGAAAAACCTGGTGGCTTTTTGTCTTTGGCTATGTTCTTGGCGGATATCTATGTGCACCTGCTTACTTTTGGCATGAAGGACAAAATTTTGCCAGAAGAGTTGCGTGATATGCGTAAAGTCCAGGCATTTGTAGAAAAGTTTTTCCCGCTTGATCTTGAAAAGTTTTATCTCAAGTTTGTACCACTGGGTACCAGAATTGGAGAAGTTACGGCTCCCTTTGGTATTGGAGGAAGCCTTTATTTAACGCTTTTTGGTAAAACAGTTGGGGCTGATTTGATGCTTGATTCAAATGGCGCCTATGCCGTGGCATTTGTTGACCCAGTTGACTGGGGTATTTATAAGCTGGTTCCGTCAAAAACTCAGGGTGAGGTAGCCAAAAAACTTGAGGATCAATATCGCGACTGGGGTCTCTTAAGCTTTGCTCCTGAGCAAGACCATGAGAAAAAGGTAAAATTTGAGGTTTCGGCGCACCTTGAAAAAGGCATCTCCTTGCTTACAGATTTTGATCTTATGATCGCGGATATGGTTGGCGGTAGCTTTAGAGGAATGCTTTCGTTGCAAAAAGGGCTTGATTTGCAAGGGCATGTTGAAGTTAAGCTTCCTGGTTTGGTTGAGCAGCTTGGCTTGCCCAGCGGCGCGGCTAAGCTTTGGGTAAAAGGATGGCAGTTAAATTTTGATAATCCAATGGTGATGCTCTATCAGGGAGATCCAAAAAACATTGCGCTTGAAGTAGGATTTTCAAATACCTTCAACGAAGCTATCCAAACAATGGTACGGGGGGTTCTTGATACGGCTAAGTCAGCAATCGAAAATTCGGTTAATGCGCTCCTTGAGAATGTTCTGCGCCAAGCTAGTGAAGCTGAATTAGCTGCATTGCGATCACGGCGTGACCAAGTATGTGGTGATACTGGATTGTTTGGTGTGCCGAAGGATCTTCCTGGTTGTGCAGCAGCTGAGTTAGCACTACGGTCTACCGAGGTGCGTAATCAAGTCTTTAGCTCATTGGACCAGGCAGGGCTTGCGGCATTGCCTGAATTGGTAAGAAGTGGGGTTGCGACGGTATCCAACCTTGGTTTGGGAGGAATTCGAGCAGGGCGCTTTGTATTTGATTCGATTTCAAGCATTCTCGAGATTAAGAAGATTTGGTGGCGTGGCTCAGTGGTAGATGTTGCCGAAGGCAGAATTCCTGGTTTTCAGGTTGATTTGGTAGTCTTGGGTAAGCGGATTACGGGTGATATCGGTGGTATTGATCTGACCGATCCACTTAAGGGTGTGCGTAAGATTGTTAATGATATTGTGGGTCTGGTGAGTGGTGAACTTGCAACGACCTTGCATATCCCGCAGCCTGAACCATTTATGATTTGATGATTTGTTCATTACCAGGGGGAATTTCCCCCTGGTAATCGGTAAGTGTTTACTTCTTTTCGGTACTCGTTAGATAGGTTTCAAGATCTAAAACATATTGTTTCTCGTCTTGAAGGTATCGAACCATAAGTTTGTTTTCTGGACCAAAGAAAATGTCTTTGACACCAGCGAAGAACTTTTTCGCCTTCTCCCAGTCGGCATCGTTGCCAATATTTTTGTTTGTTTCTTTAATGTATTTAGCGTGTGCCGCAGCCTCGGCTAAGGACAGCGTAGCCGTCTTTTCAACGATGGTTCCAAGATATTTTTCTAAGCCGTTGGTCTGTAACCTTTGAGTAATGATTGCTTGAGAGCTGACTACTGTACGCTCATAGCGTGCTGGGCGAATCACTTTTCCCAATTCTTGCAGGGTGTGTTTTGCTGAGGCGTTTATCATCTTGCATGTTAGCGCGGCTTTTGAAATATATTGTGCAGGTGCGTTTCTAAAGAGCGCATTGACGCCAAACTCATCAAGGACAAGTTTGGCAAACTCGGCATCCTTATCTTCTTCATACACGCACTTGTAATCTTTTTCGTACACGTACGCGTATTTGCGGCCGATTGCTGCTGCTTGCCAGATTTCCATTTTTGGTGCGAAGGCAAAATATTTTTGATAAAGCGCTACCGCTTCTTCTTCGGCTGAGCTGATTTTTTGGGTGATTGGCTCTTGATATGGCGTTTCTTTGCCGAGCTGAGAGAGCAAATCTAAGAGGCTATGGGCTTTTGCTCTGTACCCTTCTAATTCAGCTTCGTCTGGGTATTGGTCTGATATAACTTCAACAAGCGTAAGTATAGAATTCATTTTTTCGACCTGAATATCGAGGATCTGCTTTGCTGAGGTTTTTTTGTTAGTTTCGCGGACATACCCATCCTGAGTTTTCATGAGCAGTTGCTTTTTGATGCCGCTTTTTACAGCCCTTCTTATAAAATTATAGATTTCAAGGGGGGTATACTGCTTTGTTCTATCTTTTTCTACAGTAAAAAATAGTGTGGGTTGTTGGGACCATTTGGCAAGCTCCTTGGCCTCTCTATATATATCTGAGTAGTCTCTGGGAATGAGATCCTCTTTGAGAAGCTGGGTTAAGCAGTTTCTCTTTGTGCTAATTCCTTCGTGAAGTTTTTGGAGGGTTGATTCAAACTCCTTACGCAATGAGCTGAGAATACTTCGGGTTGAGACTAGTCCGTGGAAGGCGGGCTTCCCCAGGCTGAATTTAGCGCAGAAATCTTTGAGTCTATGTTCACTCATTAATACCTCTTTTAGAAGTACCTGTTTTTCGCTGCTTGCTGATCCTTCGGCAAAGATATCTTTCCATTCAGCGCGTGGAACTTTGTTGCTTAAAGCGGCATAAGATTTTTGATATGCCTGCTCAAGCTTGCCTTTTTGATCCTGTAAATTCTCTTTAGTTTCTTCGTCTGCTGCTTTTTTGAAATTTTCGTCTTCTAAGTCGATAGTCCTAAAATTTGCAAGAAAATATTTGACGATTCCGGCCACAAACGTATTTCCGAGCCCATCGGTTCGATGTGCGATGTAGCTGGTAAATTCTGCTTGATCTTTGATAAAGGCAGTTCCACCATTTTCTCGGTATTTGCTAATAACATTGTCGCAAATTTGCATGCGCGCTAAAAGGTTGGGGTATCCTTTTTCTACTATGCCAAAAGGAAAGTCTTCGGTGCCTCCTAAGGCAGTGGCGGAGAATCCCTTGATGTGTGTGTCTTCTGGTGTGAAGACTGCTTTTAGAGATTGAGCAATTCCTTTTTTGGCTACTCGTGCGCCTTCTGTTGCTTTTCTGATTGCAAGGTCGAAATAATTTTCTTCTGTGTATTGATGGAGGCTTCCGTCTGAGCGTGAAAATCGATTTCTGACTTGTTCCTGTATCTCAGCCTCTTTTTTGTTGCTGATGAAGATGATTACGTATCCTTGGCCTTGCATATGGTCAAGGAATAACATTACATTTTTTCGTATGTTGTTTTGGTTGTTTTCATCAAACCCAGCACTGGTTACGATAAAGTTGTCAATTTCGTCGATGATAACAACGTCGCCTTTTTTGAGGTTGTAATGTTCGGCGATATTAAAAAGCGCTTTGAATTTTTCATTAGCTTCGCCGTAAAATTTTCCCTGATAAAGTGCTTCGTTAGCATTCAAGTAGACGGCGTTACGTTCTAAGGTATTGGCAAGTTGTTCCGCCCAAAACGTTTTACCTAGGCCTGAGTCGCCAATAAGCAATAGTCGTCCACCACGTTGCGGGTTTTCATAGAGACGATAGACGACTTCTTTAAGCTTTGGTTCTGAGCAGCTGAAAATAAGTTCGTCAGGCGTCATGCTAGGGATCCCTTTTGGGATATATGTGCTGCTGCGGTAGACGCCTTCCGCTAGGCTCGATCCTCTCGTGTCACCTCCGATGCCCTCAAGAGCAACTGGCATGAGTTGGCGCTTGGGCAAGGCCTTGGTTAGCAGATACGTTGAAATGATAAGAGGCTTTAGGATGTTCTTTATTTCGTCTGAGGTTCCCCCTAAGCCTACTTGGAGCGCATAATTAATCGCACCTTCGGCAAGTAATATCGTGGGAAGGTCTTCGGTCAGAAGCCCCGTCCATTTCCCTGCCTCGGAAAGAAAGCCGTTTTTTTGGCCATAAGAGCCTAACGTAAAGCTTTTCCAAGAATGCTGTAAGGAGCTTACCAGTGGAAGGTGCTTGGCTATAGCGTTGCCCGCATACCATCCGCCAAAAACATATGCAGCAGCGAGCAATGGATTGTGATTTTGAAATTGACGTAAGTCTAAGAATTTATTTTGTAGGTTTAAGGAGCTTTTGATAAGGACACTGCTGAGAGCGCCAGGTTTCAAATTCAGGACTTGTTGGGTAAGATTAGTATCCGTACTTTGGGCCCTTGTAATCAGCGCGCCGAATAAAAGATAGGCAAATAAGAAAAACTTTTTTCGTTTCGTAAATAGGATGTTGATTTTCATAATACAGGCTCCTTTATTAATTTTTATAGTTCAATAGGAAACATATTGCCCGTTATGTGTCTAACAACCGGGATAATATAACGGATAAATGTGCCGAAAATAGGAAGGCGCCCCAGGGCTTGGCGCGCGCGTATTTTTTTGAGCTCTTGTTCTTTTGCCTGGGCTTCTAAGAGGCCAACAATGACTTCTTTGCCGGCTAAGCCATAGTCTTTTTGATAGGCCGCTTGTGCAGCTTCTAAGTCTTTTTGTAAGGTTTTTTGTTCTTCGATGGTACCGGTGCGTCGAGCTTCAAGCGCTTGATAGCGCAGTTGCTCTTTTTGAGAAAGTTGTTTGATTGTTGTTGGGGTAAGTTGTTTTGCAATTGCGTATGCCAGAGCGCTGGTGAGGGCAGTGCTCGCTGTGTGGACGATGGTGTTTGCGATGCCCCTATTGGCGTATTTTTTGTGTGTTAGGTTATCAATTAAACTTTTTCGCAGATCATTCAGGCTCCGCCGTTCTTCTTTGAGAGTGGCGAGTTTTGTTTGATCGGTCGTACTAGTGCCGTCAGGGGTTCCCTTGTTGCCTTCACCTCGGTTGTCTTCTGCGTCAATTTGTACGCTAAGATCTTTAATGCGCTGTGTGGTTTTGCGAATCTGCGCTTCTAGTTCGCGTTTTTTTTCTTCAGGCGAAGACCACAACTTTTGTGCTTGTTGATAGCCAAACCATCCAAGTGCGCCACCACCAAGTCCAGCCGCCGTGCGGAGTACTGTGCGTCTTTGTGGGTGATCTTCAGGACGTAGCGTAGTAATTTCTTGGGTGTATTTTTTTTCTGTCCGTGTAAGCTCCGCAAGTTTTTTTTGAGTGTCTTCCATGGCAAAGATTTGTCGCGCAGGCCGATCGGGGTTAGCAATTGCCGAATCAAGTTTTCCTTGCGGAATATAGCTGGCTAATGTGCCTTTTAATTGTGCAAGATTTGCTTGCATTTGCTGTTCTTGAAAAGAAAGAGCAATTGAGCTCGCTGCAAAATTATGGTCGCCACTATTTGGTGCATGACGCTCTATAGCTTTGTTCGCGACTGTAAAAGGGAAAAAGAGCGTGCGAAAGACGGCTTTTGTCGTTATGCGGAGTAGTTGCTCAAGGGGATGCGATGCACGTTCTTTGATTTGGGTTGTATCTCGATACTGTTGCTGTTTAAGCTTTCGGAGTTCATTTTTTAGTTGTTGCTGTAACTGTGGGTCCCGACGATCAGTAATTTCGGTGCTTGTCGCATGTGATGCACAGGCAACAAATAGAAATAGTGCAAAAATCAGGCGAATAAGCAGCTCACCTTTGGTTTGTAGGTGTCTTGAAAAAGACATAGCAACCTCCTCAATGTCTGTAGAGTCGTGTAGCAATTTCTCTGCAACGCGGTAGCCTGACAAGAGAACCACCGAGTAAACCTATTATTTTTAACTTCTATTTTAACAAAGTTTTTCTTTTTGTATAGTTTTTTGAGGCAGGGTATGGAACTTTTATGGGTGCGTGGTGGAATTCCATTGCGTGGTACGATTCAGATATCAGGGGCAAAAAACGCAGTGCTTGTTGAATTGGCAAGTCTTTTGTTAACTTCTGGTGTTAGTACGCTGTGCAATGTTCCAGATCTTTCTGATGTGCAGGCCATGGTTAACCTCCTTGCGTATATCGGTTGCCTATGTTCTTGGAATAAAGAAGCTAAATCTATTACAGTTGATACCACAGGCGTTACCTTGAAGGCAATACCGTCTGGTTTATTGCAAGCGTTTCGTGCATCCATATTGGTGCTCGGCCCACTTTTGGCGCGCTTTGGTCGAGCGATAGTTGCATATCCAGGTGGTTGTCCCATAGGGGCGCGTCCAATTGATTTTCACCTTAAGGCATTTGAATCTATGGGCGCTCAGATTACGGTAGCGGATGAGGAGTTGCATTTGTGCGCTGAGCATGGTTTGAAAGCGCAGACAATTGTCCTTGAGTATCCGAGTGTTGGTGCAACTGAGAATGTCTTGCTTGCGGCAGTGCGAACGCCGGGTAAAACAATTATTTATAATGCTGCTTTGGAGCCCGAGATATTTGACTTGATCGCACTTTTGCAGGCCATGGGCGCCGATGTTACGTGTGATGTTCCTGCCCAAATTATTGTGCACGGTAGTATGTCTTTGCATGCAGTTGAACATACTGTGTTGCCTGATCGACTTGAAGCGGGTACCTACCTTGCTGCTGCCGCCAACACTGGTGGTGAAGTTACTGTAGCGGGAATATCACCCGATCTTTTACGGATTTTTATCTATAAATTACAGGAAATGGGGCACCAGTTGTGTATGAGTAATAACTCAATTAGCCTTGTTGCCACGAGCAAACCGCGTGCGGTTTCTTTTACTACCATGCCATATCCAGGATTTCCTACAGATTTGCAAGCACCTATGACAGCCTTATTAATCAGTGCTGCTGGCGTGAGTAAAGTACACGAATCTGTTTTTGAGAAGCGGTTAGTACACCTTGTTGAATTACAAAAGGTTGGTGCACGGACAGAGATTGCTGGAGATAAGGTAGTCATTGAGGGTGTAGATCGTTCAATGTTGCGTGGTGCAAAGCTTAATGCAGTGGATATTCGTGGTGCAGCTGGATTGGTAATTGCAGCATTGGGTGCTGAGGGCGAAAGTCTAATATCGGGCATAGAACATATTAGACGGGGATATGTAGCGTTTGAGGATACCTTGCGTTCGCTTGGTGCCGAAATAGCAGTTCGAGAAATTGTTTAAAGCATGCCGCCCATAAGATCCATTAGTTCATTGGTGATGCTAGCTTGGCGGAGTTTGTTGTAGTCGCGCTGCATTGATGCTAGAAGTTTCTCAGCATTATTGGTAGATGAATCCATCGAAAGAAAGCGAGCAGAGTATTCTGCAACGAGTGAGTTGAAGAAGATTGTTTCAAGTTGTGACTTGAGATACATCTCTTCGAGGTAGTTGAGTATGGTTCTTGGTTCTGGATCGCATATTTCTTCGAGCCGCGCGTAGTTTATATTATCAGGAAGATGTTTGCACGGTGGCGTAATGTGGGTGATCGAGGGTTTTTGGTTGAAAAATGATTGTGGATGATTTGCAACGATCATGATATGAGCGTATTTTGCTTTACCCAAGATGTGATTGCTGAGTTCTCCTACGAGTCCAAAAAGGTTTGCCGGGGTGAGGGTTGGGTATTGGTACAATAGCGACTGGTCATTGTTGAGAAGGTCAATGATTTTTTTACCAATGGCTATTATCGGCGTTGTACCATATTTGGGCGCTACGGTATCATGAAAGTAGCGAATTAGGCGTGTATTAAATGCGCCGCAGAGGCCTTTCTGTGATCCAATGATAATCATTAGGCGATTACTGTGTTCTGTGCAGCTTTGTGCAGTTTCTTTGCCGTGCATTTCAAGGCGTAATTGATTTAAAAGTTCTTCGATTTCTTGTTTGTACCGGTTGAGCGCTGCTTTTTGTTTTATTAATCGTGAATGTGTAGACATGGAAGTTAGCCGCATGGCGTGAGTTGTTTTTTGTATAGTTTCAACAGCTTTGATGCGTTGTTTTAATTGTATAATATGGGACATGGGCCTTTTCCAAAATCTAGAAGTTAGCAGGCTGCTGTGGCAAACTCAATAATGATGAAATTAAATATGCGGCTATAGTTTTAGTCGCGCAGCGTGTTTGTATTTTACTATAAATCGGCAGTTGCAGTTCGACAAGGGGGAAGGCGTGTACATTGTTATTGATGGGTGTAATGTATTACGCTCTGGTGGGGATGCGCGCCCAGTTGGTGATGTCCAAAAAAAAGATTTTATAGCCCGGTTGGGCAGCTATGCACGACTGAAAAAACATATCGTTACGGTAGTTTTTGATGGTGGATTTGCTTCGCGCCCTGAGTATTATACAGAAGCGGGAGTAACCATATGGCATTCTGGATACGATTACTCAGCAGATGATGTGGTAAAGCGATTGGTTAAAGAGGCCTCTTATCCGTTTGAAACGCTCGTGGTTTCATCGGATCGGGAGTTAAATGATTGTGCGGAGCGGCACAACATTGTCTCTATTGATTCAGTTGTTTTTAAAAAATTTCTTCAACAGGCGTTGTCCATGAATGATAAGCGGATCGGTAAAAAAGAGACCTCAGAATATGTTGTTTATGGGAGCTATTCGGCAGAACTAGATGAACTAATGATGCTGGGGGCTCAAAATGTTGTGGATAAAGATGCATATAACAAAAAAAACAAGAAGCATGCAGTACCAGCTTTTTCCACTGAAGCACGAATAAAAGGGCGATATAAAGGTAAAATTGAACGAAGACTAGAGCGAATTTTGGAAAAACTATGAATATACAAGTATACCGAGAAGACGAGATTGAGAAGTTACTCGATGCGTTGCTGCCATTGATTGCGACTACTTCTATTGTCATGCTTCAGGGGCCATTGGGAGCGGGAAAAACAACGCTGATACGGGCGTTGTTGGTGCGCATGGGGGTTGAAGCGTCTCATATAACGAGCCCTACGTTTTCATATGTGCACCAGTACGTGGTTCTTGGCGGCAGAGAAATCTTTCATTTTGATCTTTATCGGCTGACTAGCTTGGATGACTTTTATGCCTTGGGGTTTGATGAATATCTTTATCGACCAAATAGCCTTTCTTGTATTGAGTGGCCTGAGATAATTATGCCGCTTATTGCGCGTGACTATCTCGAGATTAGGCTAGATTACGGCCAAGGGCTTTCCAATCGGCTTATTTCATGGGAAAAACACGTATAGAAGACACATTAAAGGGGCCGGAATTTCCGGCCCCTTTAGTAATTAGTTAATTTAGATGTATTTATGCGGCGGCGATTTTCATTTCTTCTTCGTTTGATAAAAATTTAATGAACGCTTTGCGTGTTTCTGGTGATGAGAACCACCATTGTGCGGCGCCTTCTTTGAGAACGAAGGTTCGTATGAATTCATTTATCCTTGGTTCTAATACTTCAACAAAGTAGTTTTTAAAGATACCGTTGGTGAGTTGCTCAGCTTGTGTTGGTGCTTGGGTGTGCGTGATAACCAGGGCATGGGCTTGTGGTTGCTTTGCAAGTTTTAAGCAGGTATCAAGTATAATCTCACCGGCAGCTTCTTCTACAGTTCCTTTTACTGCTTCATCCATAAAGACAAAGACGCGTTCATCAGGGCGCAATTTTTCGATCGTGCGACAAAGTGCATCGATGCGCATTTTCTCTGCCATAAATGACGAAAGATCTTGTGCGACATCTTCTTGTTCGTTAAACGCAGCGAACAGTTTAGTGTAAGGAGCTATTTTGAATTCTTGTGCAAACGCGATACCAAGCGTCTGGCTCAAGATGATGTTAAAGATAATCCCTTTGGTGTTGGTTGATTTACCTGAACCATTAGGGCCCGTAAAGAGCAGGCCATGAGCCTTCTCGGGTAGTAACTCAATGGAGTTTAATACCGCCTTGTGTGTTGTTACGAGCGGATTCCAGAATTTTAGGGCAACAAGCGACGGTTGCTCAGAGTTTTCGTAGGATGCAAACGAAATCGGCAGGCTGCTTGCAGTTGTCTGATCAATAACTGTTGCTGTAGCTGCAATGGTATCAAGTAGGCCGATCTCGTAGAGCGGTTGAGCAATTTGAGCTTTATAGGTTTCAAGTTGTTGATTGGTAGCAAGTATTTGGCCCCAATTTGATATAAATGAAAATGGACGATTAATCCATTTATTTTGTTCTAATGTTTCGACCATTTGGTTGAAAGAATTGTCTCTAAAAAGCATGAATTCTTCGAGCAGTCCGTCGTGCTGCAGTGGTGACCCTTCAATCAGGGTATATATTTCTCGATATGCCTGAACAATTTTTGCTGTCGCGTGCAACTTGGTGTGAAAATTTTTGAGGATTGATGCGAATCGTTTATTTTCTTGGATGGTTTGATAGGCAAGTTGTGCTGTACCTGCATCAAGATAAGCGGCAGGAATAATCCCGAACAATTGCGACAACGCCCTGATGCCTACGCGCTTGATTTGGTTAGAAGGCGTGTGTCCTTCGGTGAGTTGGTACTCTGCGCCAAGAGCAATATCACCCCATGAAGTATGCTCTTTTCCTGTTGCAGCGATAGAAAATGCTCGGCCGTCAGTGCTTTCAATTTTTTTAAGTCCATTAGTGCGTGGGTTGTGCTGGTGCAAAAGGTCAAGGAATCCTTTTTTGCACGTGTTGTGCATGATTTCTGGTAGGTGAGTAAATATTTGGGGGAAGCTACCTGTTTCTTGGTAGGTGCGTGCTATCTCGGTACTTAGTCGCTGCCAGATTTGTACGGGAACAAAGCCTAGCATGGTGAGTGCTCTTATGGAGAGGTGGTAAGCTTCGAGTGTTTTGGGGGATTTGTTTATTGGCTTTAGAAACTTAGCATTAAAGTAATAAGAGTTGAGCTCTCTTTCTTCGATTGGGCTAAATGCTTTGAAGTAGTTAAGAAAAATACGCTCGTTCTTAGCGATGACATCAAGCTGTTCTTGTAGTTTGACCCTGATTTCAGGGTGCTTTAAAAAGAACCTGATTTCTTGCTGGCGTTGCAATAATGTTTTTTTATTGCTTGTAGGGTGGCCGAGAATAAGTGTTTTGCAAATAGCGCCGGCCTGTGTTTTAGTAGGAAAAATATGTTTGAGCGAATGTGTTTTGTCGCTTGCAGTACCGCTTAAAACGTTTAATTTTTGAAGATCCTGAAGCGAGCAAAAGTCTTCGTGGCCGATTATGTTGTGTACTATATGGGAATCAATTATTTGCGGGAAAAGCGATATGTAGGTTTTGACTACTTCCTCTTCTTCCAGTGGGGTGAGGTTTAAGTTGACGGCTTCTTCAGCTTTTTTGACCTCTTGAGCACCAGAGCCTAATCCTTGAAGGTTTATTTCGTGCGCCTCTGTAGTTTCTTGTTTTTGTGGCTGTATATATTCATTAAGTACGATAGGTGCTATAAGTTCAAATGGATTTTTAATCGACGTTTGTGCAAAGCAAAGGCCTGCGTTTATCGCGAAAAAGAATGCGATTGTTTTACGAATCATGGTCCCCCCGGAACGTTAGATTTAGATAGAAAATATGTTGTTTGT
>DNBB01000031.1 GCA_003484685.1 Candidatus Babelota bacterium | reverse complement strand
TGTAAGCCTGAGTAGCGGACTTTACGCACTCGAAGGGCCGGCAATTCAACAGCATGAACAGCGTATGGAAAAATTGCGCAAGCGAATTTGGTCAGAGCCACGGCTGCGTGCATTATTTGAAGAGCGTGAACAATTGCGCGCAAAGGTCAATGAGCTTGGATTGCGCGATACGCCAGAAGTAAGACAAATGCAGACGCGTATTCAGGAGATAACGAATCTGTTGAGTATGCAGCTTGGTCCTTTAGCGCCATGGGAAACTGTGTAGTTATATAGTAAAAGTGCAAATAGGATCTTTAGGCTTGTCGCTTTTCTAAAGCTGCGCCAATGAGTCCACAAAAAAGTGGATGGGGCCGCTCAGGACGCGATTGAAGTTCGGGATGAAATTGTGCAGCGACAAACCAGGGATGGTTGTTTAATTCGATAATTTCGACAAGGCTGCCATCGGGTGATGTGCCAGAAAACTGAAGGCCGGCGGCTTCAAGTGTTGCACGAAACTGGTTGTTGACCTCATAGCGGTGCCGATGCCGTTCGTTGGCTTCTAAGGTATTATATGTGGTAGCGGCTTTGCTATTCTGGGTTAGCTTGCACGGATAGCTTCCCAGGCGCATTGTGCCACCAAGCCCAATTTTTTGTTTTTGTTCTTCCATGAGATCGATTACTGGGGTGTCTCCAATATTCATAAACTCTGCGCTGTGTGCATTTAAGATTCCGCAAACGTTGCGTGCAAACTCGATAACGGCGCATTGAAGTCCTAAACAAATTCCCAAAAAGGGAACCTGATGTTTTCGAGCAGCTGTGATGACATTGATTTTTCCTTCAATACCTCGAATACCAAAACCACCGGGCACGACAATAGCATCTAGTTTTTGTACCACTTCATCAGCTTGTTCAGGAAGACAGTCTTCTGCGTTTATCCACTCGATACGAATGGAGCACTGGTATGAAATTCCTGCATGCTTAAGTGCTTCGACGACCGAAATGTATGCGTCGCTTAGTTGTGTGTATTTACCGGCGATACCAATGGTAAGGCTGTAATTGGGGTTTTCAAATTTCTGGATAAGCTCTCTCCAGCGTGTTAAATCAACGGTGTTTCGTTCTGCTATGCCAAGTCTGGCTAAAGCTTGCCCGGCTAGTCCTTCGTCTTCAAGCGCAAGGGGCACCTGATAAATAGAGCGCTGGTCGATACACGAGATAACTGCCTCAACTGGGACATTGGTAAACAATGAGATTTTTTTTCGTTCTGATTCTGATATTGCGTGTTGGCTGCGGCAGACAAGAATATCTGGTTGGATGCCTAGGCTACGCAACTGTTGGACGCTATGCTGTGTCGGTTTAGTTTTTAATTCGCCAGCGGCACTAATAAATGGAATAAGTGTGGTGTGGATTGATAAAACATTGTGTGAGCCCATATCTAATCGGAACTGTCGCAGTGCTTCGATAAATGGCAACCCCTCGATATCTCCGACGGTTCCTCCAATTTCGATGATAACAAAATCGGGTTCTTCTTTGCCAGCAGCTAGAATATGTGCCTTGATGGTATCGGTGATATGGGGAATTACTTGAATAGTTGCNNCAGTTGATAAAGCGTTCGTAATGGCCAAGATCCAGGTCGGTCTCTGCACCATCAGCGGTGACAAAGACTTCTCCGTGCTGAAAAGGGCTCATAGTCCCGGGATCAACATTTAAGTAAGGATCAAGTTTTTGGATATTAATTGAGAAGCCGCGCGCTGAGAGCAGTTTGCCAAGTGAAGCGGCGACGATACCTTTGCCCAATGAACTAACAACGCCACCAGTTACAAAAATATACTTGGTCTTCATGGACACGTACTCTCTCTGTAAGAAAACAAAAATGGTAGGCACGAGCGGGATTGAACCGCTGACCCCTGCTACGTCAAAGCAGTGCTCTACCACTGAGCTACGCGCCTACTCAAAAGGTATATCAAATACATATCAAATAAAAAAAGCCCGTTAAGGCTTTTTGAAGTGCCATCAAAAAGATGGCGGGGCTAACGAGACTCGAACTCGCGACCTTCCGCGTGACAGGCGGACGCTCTAACCANNCGATTAACAGTCGTTTGCTCTACCTACTGAGCTACCGAGGAATCCATATTTTTATGTACAATGATTTCAAGATATTATATCTGATTGACGATCATATCAATACAGAGCTGAATAATGGTGGGCGATGCAGGATTCGAACCTGCGACCCCCAGTTTGTAAGACTGATGCTCTGCCAGCTGAGCTAATCGCCCTCACCGTTTTTTTCAACATTGCTATCATAGAATATAGATGGGCAAAAGTCAAAGGGAAAGATGGAAAATTTCACTAAATTGGCAGGTAGCCTTCGTTCGTTGAGGCGTCGTTATCCAGCGCTATATGAGTGCGATTGTCTCTTTCTATCGAGGAGGTCGGGAAAATTCCGCCCATATGCTGAAGTAGCCGTGGCTAAGGACCTTGCTAGATTAGTGCGTACTTCAGCGCGGGTAAGACCATTTGTTGTTGTTTTTAACCGTACTGGAGGTTGTCTTGCCGAGGCGCGAATTCTGCTTTTGCTCCGCCGCTATGCCGGTGCTTGTGCATTGCGTGTTGTTGTCATTGAGCCGTTAGTTGAAACGCATGCGTCTATAGCCGCGGCCGTGGAAAGTTTTGGTTGCTTGGTCGAAGAAGTAACTGGTTCAAAACTTCTGGCCTTCAACAATTTTGATGAATACGCAGAAAGTATTAGAGAAAAAAACTCTTTGCGCGCAGATGCCGTGGTCGTTATCGATAGTGATGAACGAGCGGATTTAATTTTTGCCCTTGATACCTTTTCTAATCATACAGCTGTTGCTCGGTTGGTTCGGTTGATTGGACGCTTTCCGTTGTATGTTGCTCGCTTGGGAGTAGATCAGTGTCATGGCGGAGCATCACGTCACTTGCATCGTTCTTTGTTGGCGCATTTTGGGACAAACTTGTTTGTGTTGCAACTGTTTTCGACGGGGTTTGATGCGCTTGGTTCTCCGTTGCCATTTTTTTGGCGGCAGGGGGAGCAGCTGTTTGAGAATGAGCTTCAAGCGGTACTGCCATCGGGGGTTGAGGGATTGTTAATGGTTTGCGCAAAGAATTTTCTTCGACGTGGCTCTTTTGCTGCTTTGTATCAATGGTTTTCCGCCCTTGAGTCGAGAGGGTAATGTTTTCAAGTGTTCCGCGATCAATGATGAGACATTGATCTAACTGCTCAAGATTTATCAGTGGAGTGATGTACGCGGCATGAAAGACGTCATTAGCGACCTGCTTGATGACGGTCCCAATGCCAAATCCCCGAGGAAATATGAGGCCGGTTCCCAGTGAAAGTACGATGTCTTGGTCTTTGATCTGAGAGAAATGGACAGCGAAGGAAAGCGTTAATTTCTTGCATGAACCGGTTCCCGCGGCGATACCACGAGTATGGGTTGAAGCGCATTCTACCGCGATGCGGCTCTTAGGATCGGTGATAAGTTGTACCTTGCTGTAAAAGGGATAGACTTCAACAACCTTGCCAACGAGTTGATGGAACGCAAGCGCAATGTCGTTTTTGTGTACATATTTATTGGCACCGCAACCTACGAGCATATATTGATGTTCATTGGTGAGGTTTTTTAGCAGGATTTGTGCTGGTATCGCATTAGTGAGGTTGTACCGTTGGGCAAATGAAAGCAGTTGCTCAAAGCTGGTGTTAACGGCGCTTTGTGCAGCATACTGTGTCGCTTGTTCTAAAAGTAATTGATTTTTGGCTTCAAGCTCGGCGATAAGTTGTGTCATGTAAGCTCGCTCGGCTCGATTTTTTTTAATCCGCTCAATGGTACTGATAGCCACATGCTGCGTGTACAGAAAGGGGGTGGTTACTATTGATACGATTTGGCCTGCCCATCGCTGTAAACCAAAAAAGAGAAGTCCGCCAAGGGCAACTCCAAAAAGTAATGTTGAGGCATTTAAGATGGTTTTTTTGCGCTGCATAAGAATATTTCCTTGAGCAATCAAAACAATGGAATGTGCGGTCCTTAAGTATAGGACCAATGGTAGCGGAGAGTCCCACGCGGGGCAAGCGTGGTTTTTTGGACGGTCGCTTTACAAGGGAGCGGTTTTTCGGGATACTTGTTACTACAGTATGACGCGGGATAGTAATCCGTATATTTACCTTTCAGGATTTCTTGTATGAAGAAAAATAAACACCCAAAAGTATTTGAAGTTGAAGCAGTTTGCATAGGCTGTGACCATGTTTTCAAAACAATTTCAACCCTGCCACAAATTCGTGTAGCGCTTTGCTCAAATTGTCATCCAATATTTACGGGTAAGCAAAAGTTTGTTGATACGGCCGGCCGTATTGAGCGCTTTAATAAAAAATATAGCAAGAAATAATGATTTACCCAGATATTCCCTGGGAGCAGTTTAGGACGCGACTAGAAGAATTACGTTCTCAGCTTTTGGCCCCATCGATAGCTTTCGATGTACGGGCCAAAATCCAAAAAGAAGAGTCGCGCCTTTCTGGTTTACTCGAAGCATATGATGCCTTAGTACAAAATCTTGCAGAGCGTGACGCCTTGCAGGAGCAGTGCCGAATTGCTGAAGATGCTGAATTTCGTCAATTGTGTGATGAAGAAATTTCTCAACTTGCAGCTGTTTATGCTTCTTTGGATCGTGAGCTTAACGAAAAGTTGTATCCACCAGATGAGCGTGATAGTCGTTCTGTTTTTTTGGAGATTCGTGCGGGTGCAGGTGGTCAGGAAGCAGCATTGTTTGTTGCAGACTTAGCGCGTTTGTATACGATGTATGGTACTAAAAAAAATTGGCATGTATCGCTTGTGAGCGAAAGTCCGACTGAAATTGGTGGTTTTCGTGAAGTTGTTTTGCACGTCGAAGGCAAGGGTGTTTACGGCTGCTTGAAAAAAGAGGCCGGTGTGCATCGGGTGCAGCGTGTGCCTAAAACTGAGACTGCAGGACGTGTGCATACGTCGACGGTAACAGTAGCGGTTCTGCCTGAGGCTGAAGAGGTTGAGTTTTCTATTGATCCTGGGGATTTGCGTATCGACGTTTATCGAGCCAGTGGCGCGGGCGGACAACACGTTAACAAAACTGAGTCTGCTGTTCGTATTACGCATATACCAACGGGAGTCGTTGTTGCTTGCCAGGAAGAGCGTTCACAGCATAAAAATAAAGCCAAAGCTATGAAAATACTCCAATCAAAGCTATTAGACTCGCAACAGGCCAAAACAGCGCAAGAGCAGAGTGCTCAGCGACGGGAGATGGTTGGGACTGGCGAGCGCGCTGAAAAAGTCCGAACATATAATTATCCCCAAAATCGGGTTACCGATCACCAGGTTGGCTTGACGCTTGGTAAACTAGACATCATCATGGAGGGAGAGTTGGATGAGATAGTCGGAGCACTTCGAGAACTTGATCATCAGGAGCGACGAAAGCATTCTAACTTTTAGTAGCGGTGTTGGTATACAGAGCACAATTTGAAAAGCGCGCCCACATAACATGGGCGCGCTTGCGTTATGAGGAGTCTTTTTATGTTCGCATATTTGTTCGAGTATGGGCGCTATTTGAACGTGCTCGGTATTGGGGTTGTTGTTGCGCTTTCCTATCTGTTTTCGCTTAATCGAAGGGCTTTTTCCTGGAAGCCAGTGATAGGGGGATTTGGGCTCTTATTCGCAACGGCCTGGTTTTTGCTGCACACTCGTATGGGGAGTTTGGTTACTGCGCTAGTAACACGGGCAGTTGATCAATTATATTCTGCCGCAGATGCGGGCATTGCCTTTATGTTCGGTGCACTTGGTGTAGCAGAGAGTCATTGGGGGTTTGTTTTTGCGATTAAAGTACTTCCAGTTATTGTCTTTTTTGGTGCATTGATGGCGGTGCTCTTTCACTTGCGTATTATTCAGGGGTTGGTCTGGATATTCGCGCGTCTCTTGGGGCCTGTTTTGGGAACTTCTGGCGCAGAAACGCTTTGCGCAGTAGGAAATGGCATTTTGGGACAGACTGAAGCGCCCCTATTAATTAGAAATTATCTTGAATCATTAACACGTTCTGAGTTTTTGTTGGTTATGATCAGTGGTATGGGTACCTTGAGCGGGTCTATTATTGCTGTATATGCCCATCTTGGTATACCGATACAGCATCTCTTGGCGGCAAGTGTGATGGCAATTCCTGCATCTATTATTGTTTCCAAGATTATGCTTCCCGAGACTGAACAGCCACAAACGGCTCCTGGTACGGAGGTTTCGATGCCATCACGCTCCTCTAATCTTTTAGAAGCAATTTCTTTGGGGACGGTTGATGGCTTAAACCTCGCATTGAATATTGGAGCGATTCTAATTTCATTTGTTGCTCTGATAGGGCTTTTGAATTCTGTTCTGGGTTGGGCAAGTTTTGAAATGCAACGATTAGTTCATTTTATGGGCGACGGCTGGCAGGTTCCTATGCTTTCATTGGAATATTTAAGTGGATTTATATTTAAGCCTTTTGCCTGGTTGTTAGGACTTACTGGTGTTGATTTGGTCAAAGGTGCGGAGCTTTTGGGTGTTCGTACGGTGGTCAATGAGATGATCGCGTATACTAGCATGCTTCAAGCCGGTCTTTCAGAGCGTGCAGTAGCGCTTTTGACGTATGCACTTGCGGGGTTTGCTAATTTGTCGAGTATTGGAATTCAAATTGGTGGTATAGGTGCTCTTGCGCCTTCACGTCGCGCGCTATTAAGTTCATTTGGCGTGCGCGCGGTGGCCGGTGGTGTTTTAACCAATCTTCTTATTGCATTTGTTGCGGGATTGTTTATTTAGCGATGGTTTATATTGTTGGGGTGCAGGGAGAAACTCCCTGCATACCCTAGATTTGCTTTGAAAAGTGGTAACATTTATCAGTTGTTTTTGTAATTTGAAAGCCATTTTTTTTATAAAAAGTGCAGGCTTGTTCATTGTGCTTATAACAATCAAGGTTGGCCTGGTAATCGGCATATTGGGACAATGTTTTTGTTAGTAGCTTCTTTCCGTATCCTTGATTGTGAAATTGCTCGTCTATAGCAACCCAAGAAATAGTTAATTCTTGGGTTTTGTTATCCTTAGAAAAAAATAGGACGCCAATTATCTTTTCCTCAATTTGCAAGAGGGCGAGATCTTCTTTGAATTCAAAAAATACATCTTTAAAAAATGAAAATCTTTTGAGAAATCCTTCGTATCCATGGTATAAATCAAGGTTGAATAATCCTTGCGCATTTTTTTCTTGTTGAAAAATGTGTAAAATTTGGTTTTTGAGTGGCATGTTAATTCGTTTTCGCATGATCGTAGTTGTGGTAAAAGTGATGGTTGGTTCCGAATGATTTTTGTTATCGCTGGCACATAGTATAGCTTGTCCCATCATAAGAAAAACAACGATAAAGCTAATGCTTATATTGACAAATTGTTTCATGGCAATTCCTTTTGGGTTTCAGAGAATTATTATTTCTTCTTCTTCTTCTTCTTCTTTTGAAGGCCGAGACAATAGTTTAAAGATTAAATGGCTTGGGAAGGTTTTTTGGAATACGGTTGTTGAGTTTTTGAGCAGTTTTTATTCCCCATTGGTTGTTCTGGCTAAAGGTCCGTTTAAGTCTTGTTAGTAACGAAGGTGATTCGAACATTTTTTTGTCCTGGAGAGCAAGTGCTTTGATATATCCTTCGTACAGGAGCCGTTCGGCGGGTGTAGCTTGTACTGTTATATAATGATACGGTATGGTTAGTTGCTTGGGTTGATACCAAAGTTCAGTTCTTTCGATTCCATTTGATACAATAAAAGCGTGGCGTTTATTTGGCATTGATCGGTCAGTAATCTTCTGTATTGGCGCTGCACTGCAAAATGGGGTGCAACTTCCTGTTTGTGTGTTCCAACTTGTAACTGTATTACTGCTCGTATCGATGCAAAGAAAAAAGGTTTTGTCTTCGCTTAAAAATATTGGCCCGTTTGCTTTTTTTAGAATGAAATCTAGTAATGGGTCATAAATACTAAGCGCTATTTTGGTCGTGCTATCGTCATGCCCAAAGAATGGGATGATTTTTTTGATAATAGGCTCAATAGAAGGTGAGTCCAATCCGTCTTTTTCAATACACATTTCTATGTATGTCGATATTGGGTCGGTCAGGAGCCATAAGAATTCGTTTGAAAGCTTAAGAAGGCTACCTAGCTTGATCAGATCGAGTATGGAAGGTGAGTGCTCCGTTGCGTCCAAGGGAAGTTGGTCAATCATATGAATGATTTCACTGCTGTTTTCTTGGGAATGATGAAAGAGGAGTTGGTTGAGCAATACCAGCACTGACATATCATCGGTTTTGCATAAATTTTGACATAAAATTTCGGTGTTTTGTTTTTGGATATGCTTACCAAAAAGCATGATGGGGCTTGGTAACAAGCATGATGTTGGAAAGATTGGTTTTCTAGATACTCCAGAGCGTGCCGTTTTCAAATATTTTGAATACTGCTCGATGTATTCTAGGTTTTTGGGAAAGAAGAAGTTGCTTTCTTTAGTTGTCTTGAGACATTGCGCAAGTTTTTTGGCGTGCTCAATGAGTTGTAGCGGTTTTTGGTTATTAATGGCAAGCGCCTTTTCAAACAATATATTCATCTTGTCTTGTTCGCTACCTAAATGTGGTGTTTGTAATTCGAAGTAAACCAGAAGTAAGGAAAGGGCGTCTTTGTAGCTATTTTTGGCCTTGGTTTTGTGATGTATTTTGTTGAGCAGGCGATTGATTTGGGTTGGTCCATCTGCTGCGGTTAAATGTCCTTTGATTTGATCAAGTTTTTTAGGAAAACTGGCAAAGGCGCTGTTTTCTCGAATACAAATGAGAACAAGGATGAAGGTGGAAAATTTATTTATTTTCATGATGGCACGTGTTTATAAACAAGCGGTTGCTGTTTTAAAATGGCTGTCGAAAATGATTGGGTGCTGTAAGCTTTTTTCATGATTTTTCCTTGGCGTTAGGTGTTGGATTGAACGAGCTTTTTTACAAGACAAAAACAATGCTTTCCTTGCCCTACGAGCTTAAATCCACGATTTTGGTAAAATGCCCGCGCCGAAGCATTTTCTTTAAATACCGATAAGCGCACGGTATATCCGGGATGATTTTTTTCTAGTTCATCAAGCAGCAGGGTGCCGTATCCTTTTCTGTGATGTTTTTGATCGATTGCTAAAAGCGTTATATCAAGAAGGTGTTTGGCCTGGTTAGCAGAAAAAACAATCGCGCCTGCAAGCTTGGCTTTCTTTTTAAGTAGCAGAATATCGGAATCAACACCGTAGTATTTGTTCAGAATGTGATAGGCTTGATTACCAAACGCAGAAAAGAGCTGTGTTCGGGTGTTTCCTATCGTTCCAGGACAATTTGTTTCCTGAAGATAAAGACCAGCAAGTAAGTTACGATATTGTAGTTCGTCGGGAGTTTTAGGCGTAATGAGTTTGCTGCTATTTTTGATGAGGGCAAATCGAGGTCCGATGCCTGTACGCATTTCTTCTGGTATCAAAAGCAAAGTGAAAACGGCAATTAAGAGGGTATATGCGGTCCGCACGATTATTCCTTGGGTAGGCAAAGGGCGTCTTTAAGCATTTTGACGTAATTTGCGTCTGGTTCGGTGGGCTTTTTGAGGGTAAAGCCGTTTTTTAGGTAAAAATTTTGAGCTTGTTTGTTGCTGAGGAAGCATGATAACGTAACTCTATGATTAGGGAAGCTTGCTAATAGCTGCTGTAATAAGATCTGCCCATACCCTTTTTTTTGTTTTTTTTGATCAATCGCAAACCAGCGGATATCGAGTTCATTCTGTTCTTCGCTGAAGAAAAGTGCACCGACGATATGGTTTGATTTTTGTAATATCGCGACCTGTTGATCGTTTGGCGCGAAAATCATCTGCTTAACACAGGAAGATCTTTTACAAAAACTTTCATATGAATTTGTGAAGTCAAACAGACCACGTGCGTTCGGTTCTTGCATAATGATCTCTTCAATTTGGCTTTTGAGGCCAGAAAATTGTTGTTTTTCTAGCTTTTTGCCCGGGAGAAAGAACATGGTTAATTTTTCGCCAGTTTTGCTTTCGATGGGTATGAGAACCGGTTGCAGTGATCTTTTATTACTGGTTGCGGCTGCTTGTGCGGGTAATTGAGCAGCGAACGCCTGATGTGATAGGAAAAGAAGAAGGTACAAAGCGAGCTTTTTATACGATAACTGAAGTATGACCATTTTGGTTCCTTCTGGTTAATTAAAAGTTTTTTCTAGATAAGTAGGTTGCTTTTTATCTTTTATAAATTCGTTTTATTTTATTATAGAAAATATTTTTTATTTGTAAAGTTTTTTCTTGTAACGAGAGAATGGGGGGAGATTTATTGACACCTTTGTGGAGCTATGGTGCCTCGTTGGTTCATATCTACAGTTGTTTTATCGCGGCAGGTGGCTGTTAGCTAAAGTCTGTCAAAATGGATTTCGTGTTGTACCTTTTTTCGCGTAATAACCGGTGTTGCTCCTTCTTGCCAGTGTTCAAGGATTAGGAGAGGATCATTATCGTCGATCTGGATACCGCCATTTGTCTCATCTGTAAAGCCTAGTTTTTTGTAAAGATTGCGTGCCGCGTGATTGTATTTGTAGACCGTTAATATAGTCCGTTCATTTTTTATAGCGGCTAATGCGTTTTGCATAAGGAGTGTGCCAATTCCTCTGCGGTGATATTGCTCATCGACAACGAGCAAATTTATGGATGCCGTTTGATCTTTTTTTTGAGAGGCATCAAATGTGATCATGCCTATAGTCTGGTTTTTTTCTCGTGCAACAAGCACATAATCAAGAAAGTACGTACTAACGTGTTCCTTGGGATCATTCAAAAACCAATCATTAGGGAACAACATTGGTTTGTTTTTGGGTGATAATATCATCTCTACGCATGTATTCAAATCACGTTTTATTTTGCCTTGCTCGATGTTGATTTTTTGAGTCTGTTTGCCTGCGTGATTTGTCGGAGGTGGTAGAAAACAGGCCAATAAACTTGCAAATAGGTTAATTAATTTCATGCGAATACTGCGTTGTTTGCAGGGGATTGATGATAATAAATAGCAGGGTTGAGAGTCCTATTGATCCCCAGATACCCCAAAAAGGCAGAATGTTCATGATGGTTCCCAAATACCCAATTAGCCCGGTAATAACGCACGCATATGCGGCGGCTGAACTAACCTTTTTTAGCAGATAGGCACCCATAATAGGCACAAATATTGTCGCAATAGGGATTTGATAACTGAGAATAATGATATTGAGGATGTTTTCGCTTGATTGGGCCAGGATGAAAGCAATCGACCCAATGAATAGGGTGACAAGTTTAGGAATAATAAGGTTGGCACGTGAATGTGAATAAATATTGTTAAGGTGAAAGTCTTCGGTCACGTGTGCACTAATTGCACAAAGCAATGAATTGGCTGTTGAAAGAATTGCTGCAAGTATTCCGTATAAAACCAAAAGTTGCACCAAGATGCTGTACTTATGCGCAATGAGACTCATTAGTGGCTGCGCGCCGCTTGAGATTGCGGCCTCAAGGAGCGGAGTATTGCGTGCTTGTATGCCAAAGTAAAAAGGGAGGTATGCAAAGGTAACCATTGACGCTGCTGCTAAAGTTGTGCCCCAAAAGACCGTCTTTTGATTTTTTGCAGCAATGATTGTTTGTGCAATATCCTGTTCGAACAAACAGTACAGTGTTGGGGTAATTGCAATAGTTAAAAATCGTATTACAGCATCAGGGAGTTGTTTACTCAATTGAAAAGCCGTTGGTATACTCGCAGGAATGTTCGGTGAAATGATTAAGTCGATGAAAAAGAGAATGATAAAGACGATGAGGATAACCAACAACTGAAAAGCGTTGTTGCTAATAACGGCTTTAAGCCCGCCCATCATGGTATAGGTAATAACAACTGCCCAAAGACTAATAAAAAGTATAGGGGTATAGAGATTCATCGATAGAAGAAGCGCGCGGCTCCCTACGATCTGTGCTACTAGGATGCCGCCTAGAGAGGTGATCGAAGCTATTGACGCTACTTTGGTTAGAAAGGGAGAGCCATACCGTTTTTCAAATATTTGTGCGATTGTGTGCACGTTTTGTGCGCGAATTCGATGGGCAAAACTGCTTGCAAGCAGGATAAAGCCAATAGCAATACCGGTAATATACGCAAATGCAAGAAGTCCATAACTGTATGCTTCTTGCGATGTTCCTAATATTGCGCCACCACCAATTTGTGTGGCAATCAGGGACATAGTTAGGCCAAAAATGCCAACATTCTTGCCTGCAAGGAAAAAATCTGTTGTGGAACCGATTGTTTTGGATGTTTGGTACCCAACAAAAAGGTACCCAAGACCCATCGCGCTCGCGATAAGTGAAAAAGTAAGTAATTCCATATGTGGTCACTTTTGTTTTTTATTCGTACGTGGAGAGTATAGGCCGATTTATTGATATTGTACAGGTGGGCTGCTAATTTTCTCCTCCTTGTCGGTGCTTTGGTTTTATAAGTTTGTTGTTTTTCTTCGCTGCTTTTATACTGTCGCCAAATTGTGACTTGATTATTGACAGGAGTTGGCGATGGAAGGTTGTTCGGTTTGTACAGGCACACAAAATGAGTTATTGGAACGTCTAGTTTGTGCTTTAGAAAAGCGTGATGTTTTGGAACCGCAGGATTTGGAAGCATTGTGCCGAGAATTTGAGGAGCATGAGGCACTTTCAGTGCAAGATTTTTTGCTTGATGCGGGTATAGTAGAAAAAGAAGACCTTTTAGGCGCACTTGAGGAAGTATTTGGGGTCAAGGCTATCGATGTTCTTGGTACGATGTTTGACCATACATTAATCAAGGTTTTCCCGAAGGATGTATTGTTGCGCAACAATACTATTCCGTATCTTCAAGATGGCCTTGTTTTGATCGTTATCGCAGGAAATCCAGAACAAGAAGGACTTGAAGAAATATTGCGCGAGTATGTGTCTAATGATATTGAGTTTTTTGTTGGCATACCACAACATATCGACATGATGATAAAGGATTTTTATCAGGATGAGCTATTTCACGTTGAATTTGAGAATACCATTGCACAAGCGCACTACGAAGACGAAGAAGATCGATATTATTGGGAGCATGAGCGGGAACGTTTTGAAGAAGGTGAGCGTGACGTAGAATTAGATCGTGTTTTTGAAGATGAAGAACATGACGCTGAGGAAGAAGAATGAAGTATGTCGCCTTTTTTGACCAGATTACTCGGGAAGATGGTGCCTTGTATGGGGGAAAGAACGCGGCCTTGGGAGAAATGTACCAGAATCTTTCCGTAAAAGGTATACGTGTTCCCTATGGGTTTGCAGTTTCTACTAATGCATATTGGAAGCATTTAGAAGAAAATGGTCTTTTAGAAGAGATTCAAGGGCAGCTTGAGTTAATTCAAGCAGACTCGATTGATTCACTGGTTAAAGCGGCTCGGGCTATTCGAGCAAGGATTACTGCAGTATCGCTCCCGGAAGACGTTACTCAAGAAATTATTGAAGCGTATGCGCAGCTTTCTGTCTTTTATCAACAAGAAGCAAGTGCGGTAGCGGTTCGTTCTTCGGCGACAGCAGAAGACTTGCCGGAGGCATCTTTTGCCGGCCAACAGGAGACCTTTTTAAATATCAATGGTGTCTCAGATTTAATTGAGGCTGTTGTTAAATGCATGGCCTCTCTTTTTACTGAGCGCGCAATTGTTTATCGGCGTTCTAATGCGATTCGTCATATGGATGTTGGCTTGTCGGTTTGCGTCCAGAAGATGATTCGGGCGGATTTAGCTGTTTCTGGCGTAATGTTTACGTTAGAAACAGAATCGGGCCATCGTAATTTTATTTCAATCAACTCGTCCTACGGGCTTGGTGAACCGATTGTTCAAGGCCAAGTAAACCCGGACGAATTTTTGGTTGCTAAAGAACAGCTTCGTCAGGGATATTTCGCAATTGTGCGGCGTTTTTTGGGCGCCAAAGAAAAGCAGATGGTATATCGGCAGACGGGTTTTTTTGATCGCCTATTTCCGTTTCATTCTGGGGCCAATCCTTCTTCTGTTGTTTTGGAAAGTGTTTCGCCCACAAATAAGCTAAAGTGGTCGCTTACTGATGAGCAGGTTATTGAACTTGCTCGGGTTGGGCTTTCTATTGAGGATTATTATACAGAAAAAAATGGTCGCTGGACGCCGATGGATATTGAGTGGGCGTATGATGGCGAAGATGGTCTTTTNNTTTTCAAGCTTTTCTTTTGTGCAACAGCCCGGCGAAGGCAATAAGGTTTGTGAAGGCGCGCGTGTCGGATACGGCATTGTTTCTGGCCGAGCGCGGATCCTCGCTTCGCTTGAAGAGGAGGAAAAGATAGAGGAGGGAGATATCCTGGTTGCGACGATGACCGATCCTGATTGGCTTCCTGTTATGGAACGGGCTGCGGCGATTGTAACCGAGCAGGGGGGGAGAGCTTGCCATGCAGCTATTGTGAGTCGTGAGCTTGGGATACCTGCAATTGTTGGTTCAATAGATGCGACAGAAAAAATAGTTGATGGTGAAGTGATTACGCTTGATTGTTCTGCTGGAGATCGTGGCAATGTTTATCGGGGCATCTGGGAAGCGCAAGAAACAACAGTGTTGTTAGCAGCATCAAAAACTTCGCCGGTAGCGTTGCAGCTTAATACGAGCGATCCTCTACGCGCTATTGATGCATCGTTTTTGCCGGTTGATGGCGTTGGATTGGCACGCCTAGAATTTGTTATTTCAGGTACTATTGGCGTGCATCCACAAGCCTGTGCGCATCCCGAGCTTGTGCAGGATGCAATTTTGCGCGAGGTTATTAGTGAAAAATTGGTGGCGGAACCCGAAAAATGGGCAGAAACATTTATCCATATGCTTGCTGAATCGATTGGTACGATTGCGGCAGCTTTTTATCCACGCCGTGTTTTGGTACGAACCTCTGATTTTAAAAGTAATGAATATGCCTCCTTGTTGGCGGGGAATATTTTTGAGGGGGAAGAAGCAAACCCGATGCTTGGCTTGCGTGGTGCTGCGCGGTATCTTGATCCAGCCTATCAGGATGCGTTTTGGTTAGAATTAAAAGCGTTTGATCTAGCGCGAAAAACATTTGGACTTACTAATTGTCAGGTTATGATACCATTTATTCGCTCTTCTAAGGAGTTGGCGGCAGTTGTGCAACGTATTGAAGCTGCTGGGTTGGTACGGGGCGAAAATGGATTTGAATTGGCTATGATGGTTGAGTTGCCTGAAAATATTTTGAGTATGGAAGAATATTTACCGTATTGCGATGGTTTTTCTATTGGTTCGAACGATTTAACCCAACTTGTTTTGGGTGTAGACCGTGATACGCAAAGTGTGCAGCATCTATATGATGAAAACGACCCCGCGGTGCATGCTATGATTATACAAGCAATCGAAAAAGCGCATATGTACCAGAAGTCTATTGGCATTTGTGGACAAGGTCCGGCTGACTCTCAAGAGCTTCGTGAGTTTTTGATTCATAATAAAATTGATTATGTATCTATGACAGCAGATGCTGTTGTTCGGTTCTTGGCTGATTTGTAATGTTTTTGGTCGCAAAGCGAATTTTATTCGCTTTGCGACCACGCCGTTCGTTTATATTCTTAAACTGTTATTTTATTTTGTTTTTTTATATACTAATGGAAGTCTGTTTTCTTAAGGAGTGATGGGCCATGAACAATTCTTTCTAGGTTTTTTTAATATTTCGCGTATAACTGCGTTTTTATTTGCTTAGAAAGGTATTGGTATGTTTCACAGCGTAATACATCTTAATGAAATTGAACTTTTTTTCACCATAAAACTTGTTTTTCAAATTTTTCTGCTTCTATTTCCTTTGGCTCTCGTATTGCAATTATCGGGGCTAATGGTACGGGCAAGTCGACATTATTGAAAATGATTGCAGGGGTTGCGCCATATGAAGGTTTTTTGGCACTGCCGACCAACGCGATATGTGGCTATGTACCCCAGGTTGTCCTGGAAACTGATGCTTTAAGTGGGGGAGAGCGTTTTAATGCGGCTTTATCTACCGCTTTGAGTAGAAATCCTAATATGCTATTGCTGGATGAACCGACGAATCATCTTGACGCGCGAAACCGTAAAAGTTTGCTGCGTATGCTGCAAAACTATGCGGGAACTTTGATAGTTGTTTCGCACGATTTAGAGGTTTTGCGTACGTGTTTTCAAACATTTTGGGCCATTGATCAAGGTTCAATAGAGATATTTTCTGGGGTATATGACGAATATGCACGGCAATCCTATGCGAAAAAAATTGCTCTTGAGCGAGAATTGTTGCTTCTCGCTCAAGAAAGGCACGATTTACACGAAAAACGTATGCGCGAGCAGGAGCGAACCGCTAAAAGCCGCGCGAAGGGAAAGAGTAATGTTTTAAACAAAAAATGGATGAAATCGATTGGTGATTTGAAAGGAATGAAGGCAGAAAAGGCTCAAGGGAAAAAATTAAGTTCGATCGACCACAAAAAAGGTGATTTGTTAGGTCGCTTGAGCGAATTGCGTTTGCCGGAAAGTATAAAACCAAAGTTTGTTATTGCAAGCCGTGAAAGTCGTGAGCAGGTAGTTCTTCAGATTGCACATGGTGCCGTTGGGTACGATTTTCATGAGCCTGTTCTTCGTGATATTAACCTTTCGGTTCTTGGCAACCAAAAAGTGGCTATTACTGGAAACAATGGAAGTGGAAAGACTACACTAGTGAAGGCCGTTTTAGGGTTTGACGAGGTCTATAGAACCGGTGAATGGTTTGTTTCGAAAAATGAAGAGATCGGATATCTTGACCAGCACTATGAGAGCATTGATCCAGAACAATCGGTTTTTAATGTTATTGCTTCTGTGGCGCTGCATTGGAATACTGTAGAAATTCGTTCGTACTTGAATGATTTTCTTTTTCGAAAAAACGAGGAAGTCTTTATGCTGGTTAAGGATTTGTCCGGAGGCGAAAAAGCTCGGCTTTCACTTGCAAAGGTAGGAGCGAAACCGCCGAAGCTTTTAATCTTGGATGAGGTTACCAATAATTTGGATCTCGTGACACGAGAACACGTAATTCAAGTTTTGCAGGCATATCCGGGTGCCTTGCTGTTGATTTCTCATGATGAGGATTTTTTATTGAGGGTTGGGGTAGATTTCGTTTACAGTTTATCTATTTAGAGCCCACCTTATGGTTTATTTAGCGCATATGCCAGCTAAGGTATTTGATAAAGCGCTCTCTTGCCTGAAGATTGCCAAGAAATTGACGCTAAATTGCAAAATTCTTTTATTATACGTGCATGGCGAACTTCGGTTGAGGCTATGTTATTTTTGCATGTTAGACTCCCAGAATTTCTTTTTTATGGACATCCTTCTTTGGATGCAAGGATTAAAGTGATGCGCGATGCTTTTGCAGCAGAGCAAGAAAATCCTATGTATTCTGTAAAAATGAGCTGGAATGGTGCGGATAATCTAGGTTGTTCGACAGGCGGAGGTTCTTCCTGTTATAGGGAACCACGCGAAATGCTCAAGAGAGTGGATGAGAACGTGAACTAGAAATAGCGGTACGGCTTTTATCTGCTTAAGAATGCCATAGATTCATTCGCTTGTTTGTTTTGATAAAGCAAAAAAAGTTCCTCTATACGCTTTAAAGTGTATAGAGGAACTTTTTTTAATTGTTCGTTAAAACTGCTGAAGGAATTCTATCTTGGCATTGTGCAGGTGACGGATGTCATCGATGCCGTATTTAAGCATGATGAGGCGGGTTAGACCAAAACCAAAGGCAAATCCGCTCCATTCTTGAGGATTTATTCCGCCAGCTTTGAGTACGTTAGGATGCACCAGCCCTGCGCCGCAAATCTCGATCCAGCGGCTTTTTTTGCATGTTGGACAACCCGAGGTACAGAAGGGGCAAGTTAGATCAATCTCAACGCCTGGTTCGACAAAAGGAAAGTAACTTGGGCGTACGCGAATCTGAAGGTTGTCATTTTTAAAGAGCTTTTGGAGTAGGAGCTTTGTTGTGGCAAAGAGATTAGCGAGTGAATTTTTTTTATCAATCACGAGCCCTTCGCATTGTAAGAATGTGTAGTCATGACTGGCATCAGTTGCTTCACAACGATATACGCGTCCGATTGCTGCTATAGAGAGCGGTGGACGTTGTTTTTGCATTGCCCGGATTTGTACGCTTGAGGTGTGAGTACGCAAAAGATGGTGTGGCTGGGGAAGCCAGAAGGTGTCTTGCATATCACGGGCGGGATGCGTTGGTGGAATGTTTAGTGCATCAAAGTTGTAAAATTCAGTTTCTAGTTCTGGGCCCTCGACAAGTGCGAAGCCCATCGAAGTAAGTACATCTTCAAGCTCATAAATTGCATGGGTTTCTGGGTGTAGCGATCCAATGGGAGCGGCACGGTAAGCCGTGACATCAAGCGGTATTGAACATGAAGCATTGTCGCAACCGCAGGATGGACTGCCCTGTTGTTTTTTTTCAGCTATCCGTGCTCTGATTTCCTCACGAAATTGGTTGAATGGGCTACCAAATTGTTTTTTGTCAGTGCCAGAAAGCGTTTTGAATTCGTTTATTAGTTGTGCTACCAAGCCCTGTTTGCCTAAAATTTGGGATTCAACCTCAGCAAGTTCTTGAGGGGATTTTGCGCTTTCTAGGAGGCTGATAACGGTGATTTGCGTCTTTTTAAGTTTTTCTTCAAAGGCGTGCATGGCTATGTCCATAGAATACAGATACTGATATGCGATAGCGTATCATATTTACTTTGCTTCTTAAACAGGTTGCGGTTGACATCATTGCCAATGTTTGTCACACTAAGAGCCATACGTGGAGGTTCTTGAAAAATATGCCGAGGTAGCTCAGTGGTAGAGCAGAAGCCTGAAGAGCTTCGTGTCGGTGGTTCGATTCCATCTCTCGGCACCATTTCTAATCAAATCCAATTTTCTTCCTCACCGTTATCTTTAAGAATAATTCGCGTAGCATAGTTGATGGAGGTTGTTACTATGAATATGTCGTTTTTAAAGCAGTTTCGTCGCTTAGGCGGAGTTGCGTCTCTAGTGTTTTTCCTGGCTATTCCGGGGGATGCCTATTCAGTTCAAAAAGGTTTTTTAGCGCGTGCTCGTGAAAAGGCCCGGGTGGCTGCACTGTATACAGGTGTAGGTGCCGCAGGTTTGTTAGCAGCACCGGTGGTTTATGATTTTGCCAAACGATATCATAAACCAATTTTAAATAGCCTAAAGACTCATTCACTTGATCTTATGAGCTGGAGCAAGGAGCATCCAAAGAAGGCAATTTGGTCGAGTCTTATTCTTTCGGGGGTCATGTATTTTGGGCTGCCATATGTTGGCATGGTTTCCGATCTAGCCGTCGAGCGTGTCGTAGCGCCAGGTGTAGCGCTTTCTATAGCAAAAGGCAAAGCATTGACTGTTTGGGACCAAACATACCGAGAAGGCTATGTAGCGCGCTTGCAGGAACAGAAAGCGTTTGCGGAAAAAGTCTGGAATGAGCTATACCAAATTTATTTGCGTATGCCCCCATCTGAACAAACACGTCTAGCGCAGTATGTTGGAAAAATTCAGCGCAAAATGAATATACCGGCGCAGCTTAAAGCGGTGGGAAATGCTTCTGGCAAGTTGAACGAGTCTGTTGTTTATGGTACTGATGAAACTGTTACCGGAGGCTCGCTTGAACATTTTGCTAAAGCGGCTGGTGTCGCGGAGCAGGGATTTTTGAATAAGTTGGTTAATGGGTATCGCATTCCATTGTGGATGGAGGGTTTTCAGGAGCCTGATCCAAAAGATCCAAGTCAGCTTATTAGTCTTGCACCTGAAAAGGCTTTCATAGCATTTGTAGGGGATGCCGTAATTGGAGACCTGCGTGAGCTTTTTGGTGCATGTACCACTGCAGATAAAGGAAACTTGTCTAATTCCTGGATACAGCAGCTCAATAATATTTTGATTGCGAATCGTTCGAATTCTTCAAAAGCAGATGCAGTCAAAACGACACGGGCAACGGATTTGTTTGTGACATTGCTTGCAAAGACAAAACAGTTCATTATAAACCGTAAGCATAGAATTAATGCGCTGGAATGGGTGACTTTTAAGCCAGCTAAAAAGTAAAGCGTTAAAACCTCTATTTCTCTTTTGTACGGTAAAAAGGCGTATGTGAACTTTCACATACGCCTTTTTTGTTGCTCAAACCAGGCAATTTGGTATTGCGCAGTTATTTATGTACTATTTTAAGACCTTTTTTATCAAGGTAGGCTGCAAATTTTTCTTTTAGCGCTTCTTTTAGTTCTTTATGTGTTTTTATCGCGTCAAGTGTTTTTCCTTCATCAATATACATCCTGACTTTTTCGATCAAGTCTTTGCCGTCTTTGGTTCGCATAAACACGCCTACTACCTTTTTGTCGCCTTCTTCAACAACAAAAGTCTCATAGACCATATCCTTGAGGATTTTGTTTGGCTTGCTCATGGCGCCTTTTCGCTCACGCGTTTGAGCCATTTTCTCTTGTGGGCCTTTGCCCTCAGCTGGCCCTTTTTGTTCGCTAGCTGTCAATCCAGCACATGCGCCTAACAGAACAACCCCCATATAGGTATATAATGTTTTCATAACCTTCTCCTCTTTTGGTTTAACATCCATTATTTTTGACTATACAGCAATGTTTTTCTATTTGTCAATATCTTAAGTCCTTGTTCCATAAGTTTGGGCGTTTTTAGACTGTCTTTTTATTAAAAAAACTTTTGGTCTGGGTTTGATCTGCGCTACAAATCCGCGTTGTTAACCATGGTTTTTCGAGCTTGAGATTAGTTGGTGTTGCAAGCGTTGTCCTCTTTGTTTTCTTGTACTAAGCTTTGGCGAGAGTGCGTCTACAAAAAGGGGTGGGATAATGGCAAAGCGGTTTTTACTGGGCATGGTTATTGGCTTTGAATTTTTTTGTATGTGCATAGGGCAGGGACTTGAATTGCCAGTGACTATTCCGGTACAATCACCTGAGCGGGCTGTAGATCGTATTGATTCAGGAACCAAAATGTTTGCGGCGGCGTCAACCGGTGCATTATTTACCCTTCTTGCTTTGGGGGTTGAACGCGTGAGTGAGGCTGTAGTTGCTAAAGTTAATAAAGTTTTTCCCAAGCCTATCTGTTGCTTTGCACCAGCTGTGGGCCTTTTGAGCTCTTTGGTTTCGACTTCTTGTTTGTTGGTAAAGTATCGCGAGGTTGTTTGGTACGCCAATGCGATCGTCTATTCTGGAAAACGACTTTCTCCGTACATAGCTCACGAAATTCTTGGTGATTTACGTTCGTATGTGCGGTATTTAGAAGCGCTTAAGAATATGCAGGTAGAGATGGAGGTGCTGTTGGCGGAAGTGGTCGACCGCGGCGGCTCATTTATTACTGCGGGTGATTTGGCTAAAAAAATTGGCCAGGTGGTAGAAGAAGGTGAGCTTTACGTTCGTAACGTATGCCGAAGACTTGAAGAATTGGGCTTGTATGAGGAGGAGGGCCTTCAAGTCTTTGTCCATGGAGCTCAAGAGTATGGCCTTGAACCGTCCCTGCGTATTATAGAAGGGTTGCCGCAAAGTTTAGAGCTTGATACTGAAGTTTTTGATCGTCTAGTTGCAGATCTTCTTGCATATTGGCAAGCCTATTTAGAAAGTTTGATGTCTCACATTGAGGATAAAATGACGCTTTGCCAGCGTGTGCTTTTGTTTGAACATCTGCTTTCGGGAACTTTAAAAAAGCCTTTACAGGCGCCTGTTGTCGTTGGATAGCGGGCTCTTTTGCTATTCTATTGAATGGGTAGTAAGCTCGGGCATGAGACAAGGCAGTAAGGATTTTCGCGATAAGGGCATTGCATGAAACAGGCTATGGAGAGCAATTCAAGTATCGCATGGTTTAAGCTTGCTGAGCTGGTAAAACGTGGAGAACGTGAGCGTGCCCTATCGGTGCTTAGGCTTTTGTCGCATTCTATCACGGACAAGGCGTTTGTTGCGTTGCTTGAAGCAGAGTTGTTTTATTTATTGCGCGATGAACGGGCTAAAGAGGCATGTACGCGTGCTATTGGGTTGTACCAAAAAGAAGGTCGATTTGATAAAGTCTTTTTAAGCTATGGCACAATCTTTCATTGGTGGCCAAATGATCTTGGTCTTGTTGCCGAATGTGCCACCCAGTGTCATGGTATCGAAGAAGAATCTGTGTGGCGGACAGGGGCGCGCCTCGTAATTGAGCGGTATAGCGCTGAACATGCATGGGATGCCCTACAGTGCTTTGTTGTGTCTTTTCAAGAAGAGGCCGCGCGGTATATTTGGCTTAAAAAGATTTGTGTTAGCCAGCTTGCGCTGCGATGCGACGAACACGGCCAGCCCCCTTTTGTTTTTGAGTATTGCAAAGAGGTTGCTCATTTTTACCTTTTTGATGCTTCTTTGGAGGAATCACGAAATTTAACCGCGTTTCTTACGTGTCTTGCTTCGAGCTCTCAGGTTCTGTATGAATTTTTGCGCCGTGAGATCGAGAATTAGACTGGCTATTTTGTGCGTGTGTTTTTGCTTCTGCAATGATTTGATAAAGTTCTTGATACGAGTAGTCAGCGCAACCTTTTTTACAGAAAAAAATCCAGTGTCGCTGCGTTTCATTTAAATTAAGAGTTCGGTAGGCAAACCTAATGCGTCGCTTGATTTTATTGCGTTGTACGGCGTTTCCAACGGCTTTTGGGGTTACCACAATACAGCGTGCATCGGCATGCTTACACGCAATAGGGGCGCTTTTGATTTCAAAAAATGGCCGACGAATAATATGGCGTGAAGATCGAATAATGGCAGCGGTTTTGGTTAGCGGCCGCTGCCGTTTTTTTGTGCTTTGGCTCATCGGAGGGCTAGGTTAAACGGCGAGGCGTTTTCTTCCTTTTGCGCGACGGCGACGGATTACGTCTTGGCCTGATTTAGTAGCCATACGAGATAGAAAACCATGTTTCCGGCTGCGTTTTACACGTTTTGGCTTGTATGTTATTGACATTGCTTATTCCTAATTTGTCTGGTTGTGTTTGTCCATTACTTTGTCAGTTTAAAAGAATACCGGTTTTTTTCAAATATTTTTGAACATCCAGTGCGGCTTGGCAGCCTTGCGCAGAAGCGGTCACTGCTTGTCGGTATGCTTGTGTCGTGACATCGCCTGCGCCAAAGATGCCGGGGATATTTGTTTTACTTCCGGATGTGGTTATAATTTGCCCATGCGCCGATTTATTAACTTCTTCGGGAATAAAATTGGTATTAGGGCGAGAGCCAATGGCAATAAAAATTCCATCGACGGGTAATGTTTCCTTTGTATTAGTTTTGGTGTGATGAATTGTTGCTCCTGTAGCCTGAGTTTGGTTGCCTACTATTTCAACAAGTTCAGCTGAAAAGATGAGCTGAAGATTTGAAAGTTGTTTAATCCCGTCTATTAAATACTTTTCAGTTGCGCTTAATTCTGTGCTTCTATGTATAAGAATAAGTTTCTTTGCAAATTTAGAGACGAATAGTATTTGCTCAAGCGCTGAATTTCCCCCTCCGACAACCATTACCGTTTTATCTTTAAAAAATGCGCCATCACAAACGGCACATGAAGAAACGCCTTTTCCCCAGTATGCCTCTTCCCCGGGACACTCAAGCCGGCGGGGGCGAGCCCCAGAAGCAATAATGATTGATTCTGAGAGGATTTCTTTTCCATCGGCTAATGTGATACGAAAGGGACATTGTTTGGTGTTGATGTTGTTAACGAGTCCGGATGCAAATCGGGTGCCGAAGTGTTGGGCTTGTTCACGCATTTTAAAAATTAGGGAAGGCCCAAGGATGCTCTGTTCTCCTGGCCAATTTTCTACTAAAAAAGTGGTCATAAGCTGACCACCGGGAAGAGGGCCTTCGATGACGAGCGGGCTTAGACCCATACGTGCGCAGTAAAGTGCTGCGGTGAGCCCGGCAGGGCCGGATCCAATGATGGTTACGTACTCGCGCGACATATGTATCCCGTGTTATGCAGTTCGTGCCAAAGTGTGCAAGATGTAGTTTAAAGCTTTTTCGCGAAGACAGGCAAGTTTGATCATATTGGCGGGAATGGGCTGCTCCTGGCCGTTAACCTGCGTAAGGGGAAGATGAAAGTTAAGCAGGTCTTTGGTGCGTGGGTGGAGATGGAGGGCCAAGTAGGCCGTAATGTCTTCTGGTTCTGCAGAAACTTTTTCCTGCGATGCAATGTAATCAATAATGGCTGTTTCATACAGTTGTTTTTCAGCAAGTTGGCGTATCTTATCCCGAAAATCTTTTTGTAGACGATAAACTGGGTAGTCAGGTGTGCGTTGCACTTCGCGTAATACATACCGTTCTTGTTGAATTACCAGTTCTCGGGGAATCAATATTTGGATGTGTTTTTGAAGCGTTTTGAAAAGGCTTGTTACCATTTCACGACGCAGCGAAAGATCTTGGCGAAACGAAAACATTTGAACACAAAGATCCTTGAGTTCTTCTTGGTCTTGGCAGAAGAAGAGTCGAGCTAAGTGTTCTTTGGGGATGTGCGAATTGCTGATATGATCTTTTATGGTTACGAGGTAATGGTATTCTGAGTCCCATTGCTTACTAAGGTATTGTTGGAAAAACACATCGTCAGAAATAAAGCTGTCACCAACCGAGCGTTCAGAAAAAAGTTTGACGGCTTCATAGTCCGGTTCTTCTGTTCCCATACGCAACCAGAGATGGTCATCATAATTAAGGACCTTGGTGTCTTTGTGGGTATCAACAAGTGATAATGAAAAAAGGACCCAATCTCCTGCGCTGATCTGTGGTTTTTTATCAGCTGTTAGTGTAGGAGTGCACTCATTTTCTATGAATGTTTCGACCTGCTTGTCGATATCTTTGTAATTACGACGTTGGGGCGGATGAAAAGAAACTTTTTTCCAGGCGGTTTTTTCTTGTATCTTGGTCTGGCTGAGTGAAAAGGTAAACTCGGCGATTTTGTCTGGTTCTACATAAATGGATTCTATCAGGGGATCACCCACGCAAAGTAGATGCTCTTGACACATCTGGTTACATAAGGTGTTGATGACGCAATGATTAAGTAAAAACTCTTTCATATGTTCAATAATAAATGCACGATACGTTCGTTCAAGATAAGCAATGGGGACCGTGCCTTTTCCAAACCCACGGGCTTGGACTTGGCGTTGATGTAGATCTAAGGCTTGTTTATAAAGAGCGGAAACAACGGGTTGTTGAATTCGAACGCGAGCGCGCTGATGGGGAGCTTCTGGATGGAATTCAATTTGGCACGTAACCACTGACGACTCGTGTTTCATACGTCTCCCCCGTAAAAAAACTTGGTGCAAGAGAAGGGACTCGAACCCCCACCCCTTTCGGGACTGGAACCTAAATCCAGCGCGTCTGCCAATTTCGCCACTCTTGCACAAATCCCCGAGTAACCCGGGTACATGTTCAAAGATAGCACAAGCTTTTTTACTGGGGAAGGGTTTTAGCTTAAAAGTCATGTGAACATATCCTTTGCTTTTATGTGTTTATTTGTCCGGAAGTACTTTTTTCTAAAAAATATTTCTTTCTTGAATTTTATTTTGCTAGTATGGGGGTAGAAATTAAAGAAAAATAGAGAAAATGGGGGATATTATGAAGAAGATTTTTCTTGTGGGGGTAGCTTGTGTGTTGTGCGCGCTGCGTTGCTTGGGAGCGAATTTCGATGAATGCTTGGAAGCGCGACGCGATGCACGTGTACGTGCATTTCTTGATGTAATAGCACATGCGGAAGGTACTTATTTGTATGGTGTGCTTGGGTACTCAGCGCGTTACCCGATGCGCTGGTTTAATGGTTTTGGGCAACATCCAGGATATGTTTCCGTTAAAAAGCGTTCCGGTCAGGTTGCCCGATATTCGGCATCTGGACGCTATATGTTTTTAGTTAAGACCTGGGATTATTTGGAAAAGAAGCTAGGCTTGAGCGATTTTGGGCCATTGAGTCAGGATGTCGGCGCCATTGCGCTTTTGGCACAAAAAGGTGCGTTAAAGGCTTTGCGCGCAGATAATTTTGAGCGGGCAGTTTTATTGGCAAACAAGACATGGGCAACCTTTCCCGGCTCCCCATATGGCCAAACAACAACAACGATGCCTGAGTTAAAGCGCCTGTTTAGTGATCGACTCGTGTATTATCGTGGAGGGGGTGTGCTATGAAGCGAGTATGGGGGGTTATTGCAGTATTCTTTTTTATTTCGACTGCTTCAGCGCGGCTTGAAAAGTATTTTAAATATGCAGGCGTTTATCCTGAGCGCGTGCGTATCCAATCAGAAGGCGGAATTAGTTCTCCGCAGATGCTAACGCGCGAGGGTGTCTTGTATCGTAAGCCCGGGGCGAGAGCAACGGTTCTGGTCTGCCATGGATTTATGTGTAGTGTGGCAGATGTTAAGTTCTTACGTTCATTGTTTGATAAGTATAATGTCATGTTTTTTGATTTTCGTGCTCATGGGGAACATGCAGATAAGCAATGTTGTACCTTCGGACGGGATGAGGCCTATGATGTTAAGGCTGCAGTTGATTTTATTCGTTCAGACCGCGAGCTGTCTGCGTTGCCATTGATTTCATATGCCTTTTCTATGGGAGCAGTCTCTTGTATGAACGCGCAAGCTCGCTTTGGGGGCTTATTCGATTGCGCGGTTTGGGATTGTCCCTTCGAATCCACTGAGGATCTTTTAGCGCGGAGCATTAGTAATTTAGAGTTTTCTTTTATGGGGCAGCAGTTTGCATTGCCTGGGCGCAGGTTTTTGAAAAAATTTGCCTATAATCAGTATGTACAAGAAGTTTTAAAATGGTTGCTTAAGACGGTGGCTAATATTGATGCCGCCCAGATTCCAACGCGGGTTGTGCCGCTGGACAATGTCGCTGCTGCACAAAAGGTTTTTGTGCCCACCTTTTACATTACCTGTAAAAAAGATGCAAAGGCTCCACCAGCAGCTGTTAGGCGCTTATACGAGGCAACAAGTGGTTTTAAGCGGCTTTGGATAACTAATGGTCGTCATCATTTTGATTCGTTCTTCTATGATCCTGATGTCTATGCATATCGGGTAAGCCATTTTATAGAAAAATTTTTAAATAAGCAGTGCAGCGGCGATTCTACTGTGGTGCGGCCGCGGGAAAAGATAGTTGTTGATGGTGATATTTGGGGAGAAGCGTCGATATGAAATATTTATGCCTGAGCCTATGTGTTCTCTGTGCGGCTGCATTGTCTGCCGATGTAGAGACGGTGCATGTGCAAAAAAAATTTAATCGTCTTAAGCGCGAACAGCCCTTGTTGGTGGTTTTTGCTTACGACTTACCCCTTGAAGAACGGCTTAAGGAACCGATGGCTGACAGTGAAAAACTGGTACACACACCTCGCTGGAATGCTGTTCATAATATGTACTTGATCTTCGATGCGTTCTCGCAGCGTCATACATATGTAGATGCGGTTGTTTTTGCTCTTTTAAATTTTGCACGGGGTGACATGAAATTTCTGCGGGATGAATGGGGTATAGAACAGGATGCGCTTTTATTTATTAAAGATGGAAAAGTTTTGGTGACGCAAATTATTGATGCTGCTTCATTTACTCCCCAAGATATGCACCGTTTTTTAGAGCGAGCTAATGTTGCTGATTTTGCTCAATATGAAGATGAGGAACGTGCACTCAAAAAACAACGGGCTCGTGAGCGCCGCCGACTCGAGTCGCGCCCTGTGGTTAGTTTCGGTGTTGGTCTTGGTTATGGGTGTGCATACCCATGGTGTTCAGGCTGTGTATCACCGTGGAGTTGGGGATATGGCGGATGGGGAGGCTATGGAGGCTGGGGGCGGCGCTGTTGTTGGTAGTTCGACTGTTTCAGCAACCTCTCTTGGGAATGAAATAGGGTTGCAGCGATTGTATTTTAGTTGCGACCGTTATGCTTTTTTCAAAAAGGTCTTCTTCTATTTTTTGAAGCGGAAAATTTCTTGTTTTTGAAGAAAGATAGATATGTTGTTCCCCTAGTTTTGCGCATAGTTCTTCTAGGATTAACATCTGTTTGGCGATAGATGCGTCTAAGGTTGAATGTTTTAGAAGTACCTGTTGTGCGCTTGCAAGGAGAAGAATGACCTTTCTGTGTGTTAAAGAAAGAAGAAGGATTGGATCTTGGAGCGCTGGTTGAATTTTTGCGCGTTGTAAAAGGGTTTCTATTTGACTTGCTCTTTGTTGATATATTTTTTTAGCATCCATGTTGATTTTAGAACTGTTGTTGTTTGAAAAGGCTTGGGCTGAAGTTGCGATAAAGAATAGCGTCAAAAAATAAGTGTATTTTAGCATATAGTCCTTTTGCGGATGTAAGTTGCTGTATAAATGGCGTACAAAAACGTTTTGCATGTTTTTGGTTGAGGTAGTGTAGTATAGCAGCGCAGAAACCAATGGGAAAGTAGCTTTTTTGGCGAGTAGTGCTAACAGAGTTATTTAATCTGTGTTGTGTGCAGAGTCATAGTGGCATGGTATAGTGATTCTTCAGTTACTGTATTACGTATATGCGAGGTTGTTCTATGTTAGATATGCAACTTAAAAAACACCCGTTATCTGAAACGCATGAAGGCGCGTATGTGCTTTTTGTTAATTCGGATAGTGGTATAGACAAGGAACAGCGGGTTTTTCTTGAGGGTCTTACGATAGATTTTGATGCCTTAGCTGCGCAAACAAAGTTTACGGCCACGCTAGAAGCGACGTTAGTCTGTCAAGGGCGTCGTGGCGATACGCTTGTTTGGGTTTTGATCGTGGGATTGGGCACGGTGTCCACAAATGCGAGCGAAGTGTTAACATCGCTACGTTTGGCGGCCGCACGCTCAATTCGATATTTTGAAAATACGGTAATCGCTAATTTTGCCTGCGAATTTCCTACTTTTAATGTTCCAGGATTAGATACATTTGCAGTAGCCCAAGAGCTTGCTACAGCATGGATGACAGCGGCATATCAATTTAATACCTATATGACTGACCAAGAGCGCCACTTGAGGGGTTCTTATCAAATAACTTTGATTGCGCGTGAAGCAGAACATGAAGCAATTCAGACTGGTTGGGATCGAGGCGTATGGGAAGGTTTTGCGGTTAATCAAGCACGCTTATGGTGTGATATGCCTCCGTGCGATCTGACACCGACGACTTTGGCAGATCATTTTGCTGAAATTGCGTCCGCGCATGATAATCTTTCGTGTCAGGTGTTTGCCAAAAAAGAACTGGAAGCTCTAGGTATGGGAGGGATCCTTGCAGTAAGTCAGGGTTCAAGCCAAGAGCCGCGGTTAATTGTTGCCGAATACAAGCCTGAGGGAAGTTATACGCAGACCGTTGGTTTAGTTGGAAAAGGCGTCACCTTTGATTCGGGAGGTATTAGTATTAAGCCCTCCCAGAATATGGATGAAATGAAGGATGATATGGCTGGGGCGGCGACAGTGCTTGCTGCGATGCAGGCGATTGCGCACCTTAAGCCACACGTTAGGGTGATTGCAGTTGCGCCATTGACTGAAAATATGCCTGGCGGTTCGGCAACTAAGCCTGGTGACATTATTTATCATTACAATGGTAAAACTTCAGAAATCAAAAATACTGATGCTGAGGGCCGCTTAATTTTGGCTGATGCATTGGCATACATTTGTAAGCAATATGAGCTCGATATCCTTGTTGACTTAGCGACATTGACGGGCGCTTGCGCCTATGCATTAGGGCCGTTTTATGCTGGTTTAATGACGCGGACTTTTGGGTTGCGGGAGCAGCTTGTTGCGGCAGGGGAGATTTCAGGAGATCGTGTTTGGCCGTTGCCGTTTACCGATGAGTACAAAAAGGCGGTTGTTTCGGATGTTGCAGATGTTTGCAATATTGGCAAGGATGGGTATCGTGCGGGGGCAATTACCGCAGGAATGTTTTTAGAACATTTTGTCGATGAAACCGTTGCATGGGCCCATCTTGATATTGCTGGAGTTTCGTTCAAAGTTTTGAATAAGTGTCACCTGCGTTCGACGGGTGCTACGGGTTTTGGCGTGCGTCTTTTGGTCGCAATGCTTATGAACATGCATTAAAGATTTGAAAACAAAAGCGGGGGCAAGAATAAATTCTTGCCCCCGCTTTTTATGCGATTACTTGCTGAAGAATGCGTAGTAGATAATTGCTAGAAGTATAACTGCGCCTACGCCGAGCATAATCATCATGTTTGTTTCCATACCTTCTCCTTTGTTTGTGAGGGGACAACAATTGCCTTCATATGAGCGAATGCCCATTTGTTTCTGATACAAGATCTTTCCATGCGCTATCAAGTTGTTTTATGCTTTCATGCAGGCGTTTTTGTTCAATAGCTTCTAATGGGATGGTGAGTTGTTGTTGTATGCCACGTCTTCCCAGGATTACGGGTTGGCTTAGGGGGGGTATTGTGGGACTTGGCGACCAGGATAGCGGTAGTATTCGTTTTTCGTCGAAAATGATGGCGCTACAGATATCTCCAAGACACGAGGCGATACCGAAAAATGTTGCCTGTTTTTTTTCGATGATTTCGTACACTGTCGTGCGGGTTTTTTCGGCAATTTTTTCTTGTTCTGCTGGGAAAATATCCCATTCTTTAACAGGGATTCCACCGATATTGGCGTGTTTCCATGCAACAATTTGATGATCCCCATGCTCACCAATAACAAAAGCTTGTACTGATTCGGGGGCAACTGATGTTTTATCTGAGATAATCCGTCTTAGGCGTTGCGTATCGAGCCAAGTGCCGGTGCCAAAAATTTGTGGTCGCGGATGATGCGGAAGTTGTGTTTGGGCAACGCGCGTCATAAGGTCAACCGGATTGGTAACGATGATTATAGAACAATGCTTCTGCAGGGGGGGAAACTGCGCGCAGATGGATGCTATAATTTTTTTGTTGTTGCGCGCAAGCTCATTACGTGTTTGACTTGCATCTTTTTGTGCTTGGCCTGCGGCTATAATAATGATGTCTGCTTTGGAAAGATCTTGATAACATCCGCACGAAACGGATGTACATCGGGAGAATGCTAGTGAATCTGACAAGTCTATACTTTCGCCAGTACAGCGTTTTTTGTCAGCATCTAACAAGATGATGTGGGTAGCGAGGTTTTGTAGAATTAACGTGTAGGCGGTTGTTGTTCCAACTCGCCCTGTCCCAATAATTGCGATTGTACTCGCCATTCAGCATTCCTTGTATGCACCGCTGCACAAAGTTTTGAGTATCCTACTACTTTTGCAGCAGAATGCAATGTGTTTTTTATTCGTGTGCATGCTCTTCAAGTGAGGCGTTGATAACGACGCCGAGAAGCAATGCTAATCCAATGAGCGAAGAGCCCCCATAGCTGATAAAAGGTAGTCCAATTCCTTTTGTTGGAGCAAGACCAGAAGATACAAAAATATTGATAATCGTTTGGAATATAACGAGAAAGGTGAATCCAAGGCAGGTCATGGTGCCAAATGTTGTTGTCATAGCGCGTGCGAGTTTGGTTCCAGTAAACAGGAGCGCAATAAAGAGGCAAATGAGAAAAGCTATTCCACAAAAACCTGTTTCTTCGGCAATTACCGAAAAGATAAAGTCGGTATGTTGCATAGGTAGGTAAAAGAACTTTTGTTTTGATTGTGCAATTCCTGTGCCCCACCATTTGCCAGATCCTATGGCTATGAGGGATTGTATGATTTGAAATCCTGCGCCTTGTGGGTCTTTCCATGGGTTGATAAATATTAATACTCGTCTAAATCGGTATGGTTTGGCAACAATGAGCGCAATACCGCCTGCTATGCCTAATCCGGCGAGCATAAGAAGATATTGTATGTTTCCACCTGCAACGAAAAATAGGGCAAGCGCAGTAAAAGAAAGCGTTACTGCCTGGCCAAAATCTGGCTGCTTTAGCAGAGCAAAGCAACAGATTCCCATTAAAAAAAGGATTGGTGCAAGGATTTTGTGGGACTTTACGGGGGTTACTTGTTTGCGCTCTAAATACGAAGCGAGGTACAGGATAAATGATGCTTTAAGTATTTCGCTTGGTTGTAGAGAAAATCCTCCAATCAAAAGCCAGCGCCGCGAACCATTGATGGTGCATCCAATTCCTGGAATAAGTGTGGCATATGTAATGATTAGGCTTGTAACAAACAGTAATGGCGCTGCACGACGGATGATGTCTAGGGGGAGCATGGCAAGCGCATAGACAATGAGCGCAGATAGCAAAATTCCTACTAATTGTTTTTTGACAAAAAAGGCACCATCGCCGTAAAGCTGGGTTGCATAAAATGAGCTGGAAGAGTAGATAAAAACTAATCCAATAATGACAAGTGAAATGATTATGCTGATGAGGGTTATTCGGAGTGAAGAGCGCTGGGTCATCGTGCTCCTTGGTGCAAAGAATGGGGGTGCCTTCAGTAGCCTAGTAAAAAATCGTGCAAAGTAAAGCTGCTCTAGCGCGATAAAACAAGCTGCTTAAAGTAGGCGCCGCGTGCTTGATAACTTTCAAATAGGTCGTAACTTGAACCTCCAGGTGAAAATAGGATGGTTGCTCCAATTTGAGCATGCGATTGGGCATGTGCCAACGCTGCGTCTAGCGTGTCGTGCTGACTTGAAGATATGCCATGCGTTTGGCAGGCAGCCAAAAGAAGGGGCGCTTCATGCCCAAAGCAGGCAACATGCGCAACTCCTGCAAGTAACGGTATTAATTGAGTTCGATCTACTCCCTTACTCAGTCCTCCCAATAATACAATTGTCGATTTTGGTGAATATCGCTGTAGGGCCGCAAGTGTTGCTTGCATGACGGTTGATTTTGAGTCGTTGATATACCGGATACCATTATATTCACCAAGGTCTTCCATGCGGTGTTCGGGAAGTTGTAGGCCCCCTTGGGTAATGCAATCTACTTTGTTAAGACAATGGAGTGCTGCAGCGATTATGACCCAGTTTTGAGGGAAAGAGATTTGAGAAACCTGACAAGCAGGCAGCAGCGTGCGGGATTTGCCGTGTTGGCGTAAAATGATTGAACCATCTGCTTCAGTGCAAATCTGTACCATGGCATCAGGAGTATCAAGTTTAGTTTTGCCGCACAAAACAAGGGTTCCTTTGGTGGGCATTATAAAATCGTATTGCTCAGCAAGCGTTGCAGGTATGATAGCATATTGGCCAGCTTTTTGGTTTCTGATGATATTGAGTTTGGCCTGAATATAGTTTTCGAGCGTTTTATGGCGGTCGAGGTGGTTTTCATAAATATTGGTAATAATGGCGATATCAGGAAAAAATTGCTGTGTATATTCTAATTGAAAGCTTGAGAGCTCAAGCACAAGACAGTTGGCCGGTGATTGTATGCTTTCAATAATACCGTTGCCAATGTTACCCCCGGTGATTGCTATATATTCAGGTTCATCGAGTAGGCGCGCAAGTAGTGTTGTTATCGATGTTTTACCGAGAGAGCCAGTTATAGCGATGGTTGTTTTTTGGTTGAACAGGGCAAAAAGATCGAGCTCAGAGTGCACTTTTCCAGTCTGTAAGAGCGAAGCGTCAACTGCAATACCTGGGCTTGGAATAATTATGTCGCATGCGTTGAAAAATTGGCTGCGTTCATCAGGATCTTTAAAGCATTGATGTGAATATTGAGCGAGTATCGGAGCATGAGAGACAAAAATGTTGGGCTTTTCTAGAATTGCGATCGATTCGGTGCGCGGGGCAAGAAAATTAAGAAGCTTTTGTCCTGAGACGCCAAGGCCCCAGATGCCTATTTTTTTTGAGTTCAGGGAACTTCGTGATAGAGTAACCATATAAGGTAATACACCAAGATAGTGATCATATTTTTGGTAAGTATATCGTTTTTTTGAAGGCCATAAAAGTATTCAATATGCGTAACTAAGAGCGTTGGCCCTTAGTCATGTTATTGCAAGGAGTGAGGTATGTCTGACGTTGTGACATCTGCAGAGGTTCCTGAAAAAGATTTTAAAGATACGCTCAATTTGCCGCGTACTGATTTTTCATTGCGTGCCGATGCGAAAATTAATGATCCTATTATGTTGCAACGATGGGAAAAAGAAGATCTTGCGACTCAGGCGATGTCGTGCAATAAAGGGCATGAACTTTTTGTTTTGCACGATGGACCACCATATGCTAATGGGCATATCCATTTGGGCCATGCTTACAATAAAGTGCTCAAAGATATTATTACCAAAGCCTACCGTATGATGGGGTTTCATGTGCCGGTGGTGCCGGGTTGGGATTGCCATGGGTTGCCAATTGAACAAAAGGTTTCGCAGGAATATGCGGGTTTGCAAGGTCCCGCACTCAAACAAGCATGCCGTGAATATGCGCATCGTTGGGTAAATACGCAGCGTGAAGAGTTTAAAAAACTTGGCGTATTAATGGACTGGCAACACCCATATATTACTATGGATCCCTCATATGAAGCTTCTATTTTGCGGGCTTTTGCTTCGTTGGTTCGACAAGGTTTTGTTGAGCGTAAAAATAAAACAATTCCTTGGTGTCCGCATTGTGCAACAGCGCTTGCTACTGCCGAGATCGAATATGCAGAGCGCAAAGACCCTTCAGTTTATATACTATTTCCTGTCCAAGAACGAGATGCAACCTACCTAGTTATCTGGACTACCACGCCGTGGACCATACCACTTAACCAAGCGGTTATGGTTCGCCCAGGAGCGCTATACGTGCGCGTTAAAGCTGGAGAGGCTTCTTATATTCTTGGCAAGGATCGTTATAAGGCTGTCATGGAAGCAGTTGGTATACAGGAATATGTTGTTGAGGAAGAGTTAACTACCCCAATGCTACGTGACTTAGTGGTCCGCCATCCATTGGTAAATCGCTTGGTTCCTGTGATTGAAGATATTAATGTTGGCCTGGATGAGGGAACTGCCTGCGTTCACTGCGCGCCAGGTTGCGGCCCAATTGACTATGAGGTTGGGATTAAAAACGCCCTTCCGATTTACTCGCCTATTACTTCAGACGGACGGTATGATGCTGACATAGACCCATTGGAGTTACAGGGAGTTTCTGTCGCAGATGGTCAGATTTGGGTTCTTAAACGCCTTAAAGAGCTTGGATATTTGCTTGCTTCTGGATCGATTCGGCACAGCTATCCTCACTGCTGGCGCTGCCATAATGCTTTGATTTTTCGGGCAACCCCACAATGGTTTTGCAACTTGCAGCATGATCAGATTAAAGACAAGGCAGTTGCTGCGGTTGAAGACATTGCCTTTTTCCCGGAACAGGGACGTACATTCTTGCGTTCTACCATAGAAAATCGTTGGGAATGGTGTCTTTCTCGTCAGCGTAAATGGGGTGTTCCTATTCCAGCACTTATCCATACGGATAATGTTTCTTACCAGGTACTTCCTGGGTTGATTGATTATGTTGCCGATCAGGTTGCGCAATATGGTGTTGAGTACTGGGATGCGGTTACTTTGGAAGAATTACAGAGGGCTGGTGTTGTGCCGGCAGAGGTTGCACTTGATGACTATCGTAAGGAACAGGATATTCTTGATGTTTGGTTTGATTCGGGCGTAAGCCACTTTGCGGTACTTAATCAACGGCCTGAGTTGCGTGGTGTACCGGCAGATCTCTACCTCGAAGGTATTGACCAGCACCGTGGGTGGTTTCAGAGCTCGCTCCTGACTAGTATGATACTTAATCAAAAAGCGCCGATGCGCCGGATTATGACTCATGGTTTTACTGTTGATGAGCAGGGGCGTAAAATGTCCAAATCGCTTGGCAATGTGGTAACACCTGATGAATTAATTGAACAGGTTGGCACCGATGGACTGCGGCTTTGGGTTGCCAGTATTGGTAATGAAGGGGATGCTGTTCTATCTAAAGCGCTGATTCAGAATGTTGTCGCTGTTTACCGTAAGGTGCGCAATACTACGCGCTTTTTGCTTCAAAATTTATATGATTACACACACAACCAGGATGCCTTGTCATTAGACGAGCTTTTGCTACTGGATCAATATGCTTTGTACCGTCTCCTGCAGTTTTCAGATTCGGTTCAGGCAGCGTATAAGCGTTTTGATTTGACTGAGGTATTTCGTCTGGTTGCTGAATTCTGTTCGGTTGAAGTAAGTGCTTTTTATGGGGATATTGTTAAAGATCGTTTGTATTGTGACGCGGGAGCTGGTCTCAAGCGGCGTTCAGCGCAGACGGTTTTGTGGTATATCCTCGATACAATAACGCGTCTTATTGCGCCTATTTTTTCTTTGATGGCAGAACAAGTTACAGATTTTTACCAGGGTGCGGGGCATACATCAATTCATTTGCAACCGTTTGCGGATCTTGCCGATTTGCGTTCATTTTTTGCAAAAAAAGATCTCAAGCAGTACGAAAAAGACTGGAATGTAATTCGTGAGTTGCGCTCGCTTGCCTTGAAAGTAATTGAAGAGCAGCGTGCTCAGGGGGTAATTAAGCATCCGCTTGAAGTAGCGTTGGTGCTAAGCGATCGCCTGGTCGATGATATTGGTATATTGAAGGCAGAAGGGTTTGATCGTACAGGATTTTTACAAGAACTTTTTGTTGCTTCGCGCGTCGTGATACAACCGCTTGCAGAAAATGCGCCACAAGTTGCTGTTGAGCATGCTAATGGGGTTAAATGTCCTCGTTGCTGGCAATGGGTAGCAGCGTTGGCTGAGCAAGGCGTCTGCTCTCGTTGCAGTCCTTTGGTATAGGTAATTTTTGTAAAGAGGGCGGAAAGAGTATTCTTTCCGCCCTCTTCTTATTTCTATGCTTCTTCTGCTCTGGTCTGGTAAGGCTGAAGCAGTTCTTTTAATTTTTTGAAGTTTTTATCGATCTTTTTGATGATGGCATTGTTTTTGGTTTTGTCTTCTGCGGTGAAAAGCTTGATTTTTGATTCGATACTGCGCAGGTTTGGGAAGAATTTTTTAAATTCAGGCTCAAGCTTTTTATCTTTTTTAACCAGAGCGACCAATCGTTCTGTCTCTCGGATTAGTCTGTCGGATGCAGTAAGTAGATCTGGGAATTGCTCTTGTTGGGTGAATGCTTTTAGCTTGTTAGCGCGTTCGTTTGCGGGTGTGGCGTCGGTTAAGTTCGCCGTTGCATTAGTTAAAAGGCTGCTGAGTTTATCATAGTTTTGGGTGAATTCTTGCATTGAAGATTTGAGATCTTTTTTTACAAACTTTTCACTTTCTGCGCGTGCTGTATCGGCTAACGATGTCGGTGTGCTACGAATTCCACTCTGGCCGGCTTCGGCGCCTCCCTCGTTTCCGCTGCTCTTACTGCTACCGCCGCTATATGAGTTGCCCCCGCCTCCTGAACCAGATGAACTAGTTTTTGGTGGTGTTTGGTAATCTGAGTAGGAGCTCGATGGTGCGCCACCAGAGGAGGTGCGTCCGCCGGAATACGCGCTGCCTCTGCCGCCGCTTCGAGGGCGAGGAATGCGTCCATAAGAAATGGTCGGCTCCATTTTGCTACTGGCTGTTTTTTCAGGTGCTTTTTTGCTTCGTTTTGCCTGTTCTTGTTCTTGTGCTTTAATTGCTTTTTCTTGCGCTTGTTTTCGTTTCAGCTGCTCAGGTTCGTATGCTTTAAGGTATTCTTCTAGCTTTGAAAGGAGTCGATCTTCAAAAAGCGCGTTGCCTAGTTCTTTAGTCACGTTGGCAAGTAAAGCGTTACGGTTTTTGGTGGCGTCTTGGATTTCTTTTTTAGCTTTTTCTTCTTTCCGTTTGATTTCTGCAATATTTTTTGGATCAGAGAGTCGCTCGTATTCATCATCGATAGCTGCTTGGGCAATGCGTGCAATTTTAATTTCTTGCTTGATGACGCGAGGAGACCTGCCTTCTATAGTTAGTTTTGCCTCGATCTTGCTAGGGTCATGTTCTGCGCGTTTTTTTTCATAAGCGGCTGCCAATTCATCGGTTGTTGGTGCTTTACTAAAATTGAAAAAGGCAAATTCATTAGGTATCTTTTTTTCAATTGCTGGGTCGATTAGTTTGATTGTTGGTTGAATTTTTTCGTGAAGTTTAAAGAGGGTGTTGATGATCTTGCCGTCCTCGTGTACGGGGAGACGTTGAGCATGCTCTTTGTTGTCAAGAAGGTTGAGATAGAAAGTAAGTAGAACTAGGTCGTCATCCCATGTTCGCAAGTGAGTTTGTATAGCTTGGGAAGCGGTGCTTTTGGCGCGCAGGTCATTAAGCGTTTCTATCATTGAGCGAAGAATGTTTTGCGCGGCCTGGGCGTCTTTGGCGGTGGCTTTCTGTTCTTTCTTGGATTGTTCCTCTGGCTTTGTTTTTGTTTTTCTTTCAATTTGTTCTAGCGGACGTTCTTCTGGTTGTTCTTGCGGTGCGATATCTTTTTCTTGGGTTAAGAATGATTCAGCTTCCTTGCGAAGCTCTTGGGGGTCTACGCCAAACATGCTACTAAATTCCTCAAGTTCCTGATCGCTTAGTGAGGCAATAAGCTCGTTTCCCATGCGCTCTAGTTCTTTGAGCTGTTCTGGATCGTTTTGTTGAAGTTCTTCAAGATATTGGTTTAGCGCTGCAAAGTCATCGGCACTAGGCATGGGGACCTGGCTTTGTGAAGGCATTTCAAATGAAGGCATTTGTGTTTGCAAAGGATTTAGACCAGGTATCTGTGGATTAAATGAAGCAACCAATGAGTTTGTAAAACAGATAAATGGTATGATAAGGTACTTTTTCATGTGATAAACCTTTGAGTTTTTTGATTTTGTATGCTGGTTTTTCTTCACTGACAGCGTACCATGGTCACCGCATGGGGACAATAATTTGAGGGAGTAGGGAGCAGCGTATGAAGTCAAGCCTGGGATACCAATTGTTTGCGTTAACAGTTTTGGTCTGGTTGGCTCAATTTTTGCTGGGTGGTTGGTTGTTCTCGCTTGGGTTGTTTACTCTTACAGTCTTTTGGTGTTTATCAAATAGTGCATCAATGCGCGGAGTATTTGGTTATTTTGTGCTCATGTTCGGTGGGATTGCCTTTGTTGCGTTAGACTCGCAGTGTAGGTATTTGGGGGCTCATTTTGTAGCGGTTGCAGGCGCTCTTTTTGCTGCCATATATTTTGCTGCGCATGGTGCGGCGCTATTTCTTGTTTTTAAAGCGCTGTCCTGCTGGGTTGCACGCTGGCGCGCTCTGTGGCGACATCTTCTTCTTGCGGTTTGTTTTACCGTTTGGGCATGGTGGTTGACTCGTTGCAGCCTGTGGCCGCTGGGCCATTGGGAAGGTATTTATCTTTTGCATCCTTTGGCATTCTTGATTGACTTGCGCTTGGTTCGCGTACTTTTGGGCGCCTGCGGGGATCTGTGTGCGCTTGCTTTAATGAGTCTATTGGTATCATTTTGCGTGCAGCTTTTGTATCAAAGACGATGGCATGCCTGTGCCGTTGTGGTTGTTGCCAGTGTTTTTTTTGAAGTTTGTTACGTTCCTGCGCCTCCCCCTGTTTGGCTGAAAGCTGTTGGGGTTGTTGCGCCGCCCTTTTGTCCGTTTTCTGATAAGAGTTCTTTTGCCTTGATAGAAGATTTGGACACGTGTTTAGGTGGGAAAAAATTTAAAGAAAAATGTTTGCTGGTCTTTCCCGAAACGACTTTTCCTCGCCTTGCCAATACTGAGTTTCTAGAAGCACGGCTTGCGCAGCTAAGTTCTGATAATCGTATGATTCTCATGGGTGTTTATCGAACATACCCTTCTAGGGATGACGGGGAAGACTTAGTGAGGAATGCAGCGGCAGCTTTTTGGAGAAGGCAGTGTAATGGTTACTATGATAAATCCCACCGTGTTGTATTTGCTGAATGGTTTCCCTTGTTTATTGAGCGGGTATTGTCTTTTTGTGGGGTGCATGTTTCTTCTTTTGGTGTAGGCGATGGAGCGGCGCATCCTTTTTTGACCCCTATGAAACAGTGTTGTATTCCTCTTATGTGTTCAGAGTTGTTTTTTACCAAGCGCCTTTTGCATATTGCACTTACTAACAAGGACTTTGTATGTGCGCTTATCAATGATGGATGGTTTGTGGGAACGCCGATACCGCGTATGATGTTGGGGGCTGCACGGCTGCAGGCCGCATGGTCGGGTAAGTCGGTCCTTTATGCATCATATCAGTATCAGGGTTTTATATCTTCTGCCGGACAGTGGCTTTGGTTGTAGTTGGTCTCCGAAAATTTTTATATACTATGGGCGGAGGTAAGGACGGATGTATGTATTGTTAGGACGAGGGTGTCATGGTACGTGTTTTTTTAAAAAAAGATATTCCCAATGTTGGTAAGGCTGGCCAGATTAAAAATGTTGCTGATGGTTATGCATCCAATTTTCTTGTACCGCACCAATTAGCGGTTGTTGTTACTGCACACAATGAAGCCGAATTACAAAAGCGCTTTGACACAATTAAAACAAAAGAAGTTGTTACTACGGTTAAGAGCTCGCAGTTGGCAGATCGAATTGCTGGTGCCGAGGTTGTTATCAAGCGTAAACTCCACGATGATGGCAAGCTATATGGCGCTATCAGCCAGCAGGAAGTTGTTGATGTGCTCAAATCGCTGGGTATTGTGGTTGCAAAGAATCAGGTGCTTTTCGATAAATCTATTAAATCAAAGGGCCTTTTTTCTGCTACAATAAAGCTTTCTTCTTCATTGCAGCCAAGCATCGCTATTAAAGTTGTTGCGGAGGCAAGCGCATAATTTAAACCAAAGTATCGTTGATGGTAAGTAGGGGATTGCACCATTGGAAAGCCGTATAGCAAGAGATTTTCAAAAAAAGCAGCCCGTTGAACAGGTGATAGGTAAGAGCCTGCCAGCGGTTGTTGAGGCAGAGCGATCTGTCTTGGGGGCTGTTTTGCTTAATGATGCAGCCTTTGCTCCCTTGTCTGAGGTTCTTGTTGCTGATGATTTTTATTCTCCTGCTCACCGTCTTATCTTTGCGGTAATGTCTGGGCTTGTTGAGCGTCAGATGCGTATTGATACGATATCGTTGCAAGATGAGCTGTCTAAAAAAAACCAACTCGAGCAAATTGGCGGGGTGGTATATCTTCTGTCGTTACAGGATGACCTTACGGCGGTCGGACTTGTTGAGCAACATGCCCGTCTTATTAAAGAAAAGTCTGTTTTGCGACAATTGATTGGATCTGCCACTTCTATTATTACGACGTGTTACGCACAAGATAATCGCGAAATTGATGCTGTGTTGGATGAGGCTGAGCGGACAATTTTTGCAATATCAAATAAGCGTGCCGCAGCGGGTTTTATACAGCTTGATATTTGGTTGAAGCGGGCATTCCAGCAGCTCTCTGAAGTTAAGATGCAGCGTAGCGGGGTGACAGGTATTCCCTCGGGGTATCGTAAACTCGATGAAATGACAAGCGGTTTTCAAAAGAGTGATTTCCTTGTCTTAGCGGCGCGACCTTCGGTTGGTAAAACGGCGTTAGCATTGCGTATTGCGCAGCATGCGGCAGAAGTTGGTTTTCCGGTTGGATTTTTTTCGCTTGAGATGAGCGCGGAACAGTTAGTTTTGCGTTTACTGTCTAGCGAATCTCGTATTAAGCATCATCTTATTCGTAATGCAGCAATTTCATCAGATGAGTGGGTTGATCTTACGCATGCGGCGGCGCGCCTGGCGGAGATGAAGTTTTTTATTGATGATACGGCAATGCAGACGATTGCTGATTTGCGAACCAAGGCGCGTAAATTGAAAGCGGACAACGATATCCAGCTATTGGTTATTGATTATCTACAGCTTTTGCATGGAAGCGGGCGCTTTGAGAATCGACATCAAGAAGTTTCTTCTATATCTCGCTCTTTAAAGGCATTAGCAAAAGAACTTCAGATACCGATACTTGCTCTTTCGCAGCTTTCTCGTGCCGTTGACTCGCGCGTTGACCGCCGTCCTATGCTTTCTGATTTGCGTGAATCTGGCGCTATTGAACAGGATGCAGATCTTATTATGTTTTTGTATCGGGATATTCTCTACAATCCCGATACTGAGTATCCTGACCAGGCCGAGTTAATCGTTGGTAAACAACGTAATGGGCCTACAGGTACCGTTCACTTGCGCTTCCAGCGCGAATTAACAACGTTTGAAGACCTGCCTGATGAAGAGTGAGCGGATCGTTTTGGCGGTTGATCCGGGCTATGTTGCTGCTGGTTATGCAATAGTGCGTATTGCGCAGCGACGTGTTTTTCTATGTGAATGCAATGCACTCCGACAGAAGTCTACGCAAACGATTGAACAGCGCTTAGCGTTGTTTTTTGATTTCTTTCATGAAAAAATTATGGAACATGGGGTTACTGACCTTTGCCTCGAAACGCCGTTCTTGGGCAAAAATGCTCAAAATTTTTTAAAACTTGGTTATTTACGAGGCGCGCTACTTATTCATGCGACGCGGCAGAATCTTGGCATTCATCAGCTTTCTCCGCGTGAGATAAAGGTCCAAATGACGGGGTTTGGTGGCGCAGACAAAGATCAGGTGGCCCGAGCTGTAGCGCGCTTTTTCCCTATGATCGATTTGCCCTCTCTTCCTCGCGATGCAACGGATGCTTTAGCGCTCGCCTTTTGTGTTGTCTCTTCCCCTCGTTTTGGCTGATAATTGCCCCCAATCAGTGGTGAGCAGCAATAGTATAAATAGAATAATCCCTCGTCTTTGCTCCCTTTGGGAACTTCTAACGAGGGATTATTCTATTTAACCGTATTTAGACTTGCAATTTTATTCTTGGATGCTAGTCTTGAAGGAATAAAAAACCACCGCATTGATAGAACATCAATACGGTGGAAAAAGGAGAGTAGTAATGAAGCCTTTGTTTAAAGACAAAAAATGAGGCCTCTTTCAAAGCCCATCTTTATTCTTCTATTATGACGATAATTGTTTTTGTGTCAAGCACTCGTTTTTAAAATTAGTTGTAGATAGTGCACTTTCCTAGCGTTTTCTCTGTTTGTATTTTTTGTTCAGACGATTTGCCAGATGATGCATCTGGAGTCAATAAGTAATCGTTTTCTATTCTCTTGATAGTAGGATCTCTTGAAAAGGAAATGTTTGAAAGGATTCGGACTGGTTCTGCCGCTCTGGTGTCGAGATAAAAAGCTGCGTTCCTGCCTGCAATGCGATTTCTAAGATTGTTTTTGCTTTTGATGGGTCTAGATCGGTTAAAAAATCGTCCAGTAGCAAGATGCATGGGTTATTTAGTAGCTGAATCTGCGCAAGATGAAGCAGGGTAACAATGAGCTTTTGTTGTCCTCGCGAAGCAAAAAAGCGTGCCGGTTGATCGTTAAGTAACATGGATGGGTCGTCTTTGTGGGAACCCCATAATGTACGTTCGCTTCCCTTTTCTCTTTGCCAGCGCATTTCTTTATCCGGCATTGGTGCCGTTTCGTAATAGGGGGTGAGGTTGATCGTATCGCCCTCAAAAGCTTCATACAGCTTTTTTGCTTGCAAGACTATTTTTTCAAGATATCGTATGCGAGTATCGCGAATATACCGGTCAAGGTCATCTTGTTTTTCTGTCCAGAGATCAAATAATGACGCTTCTGCGTGCCCATTTTTAAGCAGACTATTTTTTTGGGCTAAGACCTTTTTGTGTTGCTGCAGGATTTCAATATATGAGGGGTCTTGCAATGCAATTGCTCGGTCAATAAAGGTGCGCCGGAATTCCGGCGCACCTGCCATGATTGCTAGATCTTCTTCACTCAGTGAAAGTACCTTGATTATTTGGAAGATCTCTTTAAAGGTTTTTACTTTTTTATTATTAAACGTTAGCTCTTTTTTTTTATCTTTTTCAGTAAGGCGTATGTTCCATGTATCGTTAAACTGGTCAGTACCCGTGAGTGCGACGACAAAATATTCAGCGCCAAAGGTGCGCAGATGATTTGAGTCAGACGTTCGAAATGATTTAGCAAAAACGGCCGTGTATAATGCCTCCAGGAGGGAGCTTTTACCGGTACCATTGTCTCCGCGTATAACAACAAGTTGTTCTTCTATGCGTTGCTCGTACGCAGAAAAACAGCGGAAGTTCTGAAGCTGTACCTTGGTGATTTTCATCCTTACTTGACCTGTGTGCGCTACTTATTTTGAATGCGAAACTGGCATGACCAAGTAGGTAACGGTCCGCTCTTCGGTTGATTCTTTAAAGATTATCGGGCGCTGCGCGTTGATTACAAAAAACTGCAAGGTTTCGTTCTTGAGCGCATGTAACCCTTCAAGCAGATATGGTGCATAAAAACGAATTTCGAGATCTTTCTTTGGTAAGCCTTGTTCTAGTGTGACTTCTTCCTGAAGTGTACCTACACCTTTGTTTGAGAACACGAGGGTTATCGCATTCTGCTTAATAAAGAAATTACTTGCGATGAACTGTCCGGATAGAAGTGAAGTAGAGCGCTTGAGTGCTTTAACAAACTGAGTTTTTGCAAGGCGGCATTCGTCAAAGCCCGCGCTTGAAAGAATTGGGCGATATTCAGGGAACGGTTGCGCAATCAGTCGAGTAAAGAAGTTGAACTGGGTACTTGATATGACAAAGTGGCTATCGCACGTACCCAAAAAGAGTACCTCGTCTGCTACGGTATCCAATATTTTTTTTAGCTCAAAAGCGGCGCGACGCGGCAGTAACCATGTCTTGGTTTCTTCTAAAGAATATTTAGTGGTCTTGGCCTGCGCAAGGCGATGGCCATCTGTGCTTGTAAAGGAGGTTGCCGTATTATCAACTTCAATAAGTAACCCGTTAAGTGCAGGATTGCTGTTGTTTTGAGGGATGAGAAATGCAACTGAATCAAGGAGGCCAATCAAGTCACGTTTCTCAAAACTGAGCAGATTTTCGATGCGCTCCGGAAAAGGCGGAAACTCTTCTGAGTCGCGTACGTTAAGTCGCAACTCGATGCTATCTGTTGTTATTGAAAGTTGATTCTCTTCAAATGTGCACGTGATAGCTCCTTCAAGTTCACGAACAACTTCGAAGAACCTGCGCCCGGGAATTAGAATATTCTGAGGAGTAAGTGCGTTACTATCAATGAGTTCACAGCTCGCTTGAATGCTGATTTCAAGGTCGGTAGCCTTGATAACTAACTCTTTGTTACTGATGCGCAACAATAGGTTGCTGGTTGCTTCAACGGTAGTTCTTCGAGTACAGAGTGGCTGAAGTGATGAAAGGATCGGAAATAGCGTATCCCGGTCAAACGAAAATGTTACGCTCATAGTCGATGGTTCCTGGTTTTTAGTATGATTTTGCTATCAAAATATCGTACTTGCTCTCTTCACCTGAGTAGAAACAGCGTGTTGCGTTTTTGGTTGGCAAGATGCAGCGAATTGTTCCCTGGTATTCTTTGAGCGCTTCAACGGCTTCTGTCTTACCATTCCAACCAACTTGATAAAAGCCATTAGCTTCTTTGAGTTTGGGGCCGAGTGTTGACAGGGGTTCGTTGGTAACATGCCATTGCACGTCTTGGCGTTGCTTAGCACGTGTAAACATGTCCTTTTGGATCTGCTTGAGAAGCGTTGTAATTTTTTCAGCGCACAACATTGTTTGATATGTTGCCTTTTCGCCGGTATGGCGTTGTACGATTACCATTTGTTCTGCGGCCATATCGCGCGGGCCGATTTCGATTCGTATTGGAACGCCTTTGAGTTCCCATTCGTAAAACTTGGCGCCCGGAGTCATTTCGTCGCGCGCATCAACATGAACTCGAATATTCGCAGAACGTAATTGTTGGGCAACAGACTCAGCGTAGGAGCTAACTTCTTGCCTGTTTTCTGCCTTTACAATTGGAACAATGACCGCTTGTATCGGTGCAATAGCTGGTGGTAAGACCAGCCCTTTTTGATCTCCATGTGTCATAATCATGGCACCAATAAGGCGCGTTGTGCTTCCCCAACTTGTTAGGTATGGATAGGCAAGGTTGCCTGATCGGTCCTGGAATTTCATATCAAATGCTTTTGCAAAGCTTTGGGAGATGCGATGGGAGGTACACATTTGTACCGCCTTGCCATCCTGCATCATCGATTCGATCGTGTATGTTGCATCAGCACCTGCAAATTTTTCGTGCTCTGGTTTAATGCCGGCTGTCGCTGGTATCGCTAAGATGTTTTGCACAAAATCATAGTAGAGCTTGTGCATTGTTTCGGCTTCTTCGCGCGCTTCTTGTTCGGTTTCGTGTGCCGTATGTCCCTCTTGCCACCAAAACTCCGTGGTCCGCAAAAATGGGCGTGGGCGCATTTCCCAGCGAACAACACTGCACCATTGATTAAGTTTAATGGGTAAATCGCGCCATGACCGAAGCCAGCGTGCATACATATGATGTATGATTGTTTCTGATGTTGGGCGGACTACCAATGGTTCTTCAAGTTTTTTGCCTCCTGCATGAGTAACCACGGCAACTTCTGGCGCAAAACCTTCGACATGGTTAGCTTCTTTTTGTAAGAAGGAGAGGGGAATTAACAAGGGGAAGGCAGCGTTTTGGTGTCCCGTTTCCTTAAATTTTTGATTAAAATAACCCTGCATTTCTTCCCAGAGGGCATAGCCATATGGACGTATTACCATACAACCGCGTACTGGGGCCTGATCAGCAAGTTCTGCTTGATAGACAACTGCCTGATACCATTCAGCAAAATCAGTAGTAATATTTGGAAGACCCTTCATATGCTCCGCTCACAAAAGAAGAAACCACTTAGCAACACAACCTCTAGTACCAAGTATACCAGAGGTTGTGTTTTTATTTTAGCGGCGAATTATAATGCTTTTTTTTGTGGTTTGAACCAGGCGTGAGATTGTGTGATTAGAAAGAGTAACCCAGGCAGCAACGCGCACCAAAGCCAGTCATGTAATGAAAGTGGTGTAAAGTACAAAAGTGTTTGAAAGAGCGGAACATATAGTGCAATACAGTGCCCGATAAAAACCGCTAATGTCATCCCAAGAAGCCAGCGATTTGTATGATACCCAAGTTTGTATGGCGCAATTTTAAGACTTCTAAAATTCCATGCAATGGCCCATTGAAAAAGTGTTAAGGTAGTGAATCCCATAGTGCGTGCATAGGTAACATCGACATCAAGGGACCACGTAAACATAATAAGGGTACAAAACGATACTAATACGCCTGTCGTAATAATTTTTTTAGCGGATATTTCTGCAAAAAGAGAATGAGCCGAAGGTTTGGTTAAGATTTGTTCAGCCATAGGCTCCATACTGATGGCAAAGTCCAAAAATCCATCGGTAATTACGTGCAGCCAAAGGATCTGATTTGCTAAAAGCGGAACTGGTAATCCGAGCGCCAATCCAAAAAGAATAATGCATATTTCTGAGACTGATGTTGTTAACAAAAAGTAGATTACGCGCTGAACTGCATTGCGTACATGTCTTCCCCAGATAATGGCGGGAGCAAGCGCAGAAATTGTATCTTCCATCAGAAGAACATCGGAGGCCTCGCGCGCGGTGTCAGTGCCAGAAGAGCCAAAGGATATTCCAACATCTGCTGCATGAAGTGCTGGTACATCATTTACCCCATCTCCAATCATTCCAACGGTTTTGTTCTTATCAATTTTGTGAAGCGCTTCAACAAGTTCCAATTTCTCCTGGGGGGTGATTCGCGCAAAAACATGGTTGCCTTCCGTCAGCTTTTGGCGCACGTTTTTGTTGGAAGCGTTGTGCTGTTCTGATGTGCACGAAATTGCAACCTGTTGCGAAATTGAACAGGTTGTCGCGGCATGATCTCCTGTTGCTATGAGGATCTCGATACCAAGATCTTGGATCTCTTTGATGACTCTGGGAGCTTCTGGTCTAATAGCGTCTTCAATGCCAATTAGTGCTAGAAATTGGTAGGTGATTTGGGAAATGGGCAAGCTATCATTCTTTTGCTTGAGTGCATATCCCAGAGCTATTGTTCGTTGCCCTTGGGCCAGTAATGTTTTTAGTAAGGCAAGTTCTTTGGCTTGGTCGCCGGTAAGGCGGTTAAATACTTCTTCTGGCGCACCGGAAATTATGCATAGCTGCTTAGACGTATCAAGAGCGTAGGCAGTATACCGTAAGCGTGTTTGCGAGGAGAAGGGTACCTCGTCAAGCTTTGGATGCTTTTGCTGAGTCATTTCCTTTTCAAATCCCAGATGTACTGCAAATTTGCCAAACGCAATTAGCAAAGGTTCACCCTTACTTACTATTTTCCCCTGTTCCTCGATCTCTTCAGATTCATTAAGCAATGCACCAGTCAATCCTATTAGCCATAGAGGGTTTTGTTGATCTTCTACTATCGACTGGCTTACACATTTGTGGCTTTGTTGATCCTGGTAACAACCTTGCTGCCAGGATACCGTTGCATGGGGTGTATGGCAGGTGATAACCTTGGGCATATTTTGTGTCAGTGTGCCCGTTTTGTCCATGATTAAGGTTTCCATTTCGCCGAGCACTTCTGCGGACCGAGGATTTTTGATGAGCACTTTGTGCCTAAGCGCAAGTTCATAGGCCGCTCGTGCTAGCATAATAGCAAACACCAAAGGGAGTCCCTCAGGAACTACTGAGACCAGGAGCGAGAGAAGAGCAAAGATGAGTTCTTTGATTGGATAACCTTGTATAATGCCTATTATTACAAGACAGAGGAGCGAGCCAATCAGTATTGCTAGAAGCTTTTGAGAAAGGCGATTGAGATCATTTTGTAGGTGCGAAGGCTTTTGTCGTGTCTCTTGAATGCTTTTTGCGAGCTTGCCAACCAGGGTATCCATGCCGGTTGTAACGACAACCATGTGTGCTGTTCCCGCCGCTATCAGTGAGCCGCTATATACCATGTTTTTTCGGTCAAAAGAGGGAAGGTCTTCCGCTAGTCCGTTGACGATAAATTCTTTAACGACCGGCAAAGACTCTCCAGTCAACAGTGATTCATTTACTTGCAATCCATAATTAGAGATTAAAATGCCATCTGCAGGAACAAGGCTCCCATCCAATAGGATAACGATATCACCAGGTACTAAGTCATCACTGGGAATCGAGATTTGGCGTCCCTCGCGCAAAACTAAGGTGCTTTTGGGGAGCAATTTTTTTATCGCATGAGCCATTTTTTGTGCGCGAAACTCTTGTATGGTTCCAATCAGCGCGCTTACTAATGTAATGCCAAAAACGAGCGTTGCGTCAGTGTATTCATTAATAGCTATTTTTACGATTCCTGCACAAAGTAAAATTGCTAAAAAGATGTTTTTAAATTGGAGTATAAAGAGCCAAATAAAGGAAGTTCGCTCTTTTGTTTGCATGGTATTGTGGCCAAAGGCTTGAATCCGCGCTGTTGCTTCTTGATTGGAAAGCCCTTGGGTGCTATTTGTTTTCAGTTCTTGAATAATTTGTGCAATGGGTTTTTTATACCATGCCGTCATAAGCCAGCCTCTTTATGTATGCGCCGTGCCGAAGGGCAGCGACCAGGTTGCTTTGTTTGTCAAAGAGTACCAAGGGACGTTGCTAGAAGTCTACTAATGAGATTTTCTGGCCCTGCTTCCATACGTTTTTCGCGCTCAATATCGCCTAAATAAACTTCAGTAGTTGCTGGAGAGACGTGACGCATCGCAAGTTGTACTTCATAAAGAGAAGCGCCTGCTTTTATTGCCATAACGCCAAACGTGTGCCTAAGGCTATGCGCTGTTAGACGACGGCTTTCGATGCCAGCAGAGCGAAAGCGCTTTTTAATAAGACGCGAAAGAGAACATACGGTGAGTCGTCGACCAAAATTTCGATCACTGACCGAAGCAAATAGCGGCTCGCTCATCGTTTTAGGGGCACGTTTTTGGAGATATTCACCTAATGGCTTGAGCGCTTCTTGTGTTAATACGACAAAATCATCTTTTCCTTCACGCCCCTTGCCGCGTATCCATAGGATTGTTGCGCCTTGTTCTTGTGTTTCCAGGTCTTCAAGCGAGGCGCGGCGTATTTCGATTAAACGAGCGCCAGTTCGAATCAAAAGATTAATAAGGGCAAAATCACGATAGTCTTCAAGCGTTGTGCGCGGGATGCTTTCTAAACAACGCTGGATTTGCAGGATGGTAAGCGCATCTTTTTGGTGAGATTTTGTTGGGCGGCGTGCGCTCTTAACGCCCTTGGCAATATTGGGGTACTGCTTAGTACTTTCAGTCCACTCGAAAAAACGTCGCACTGCAACAAGGTATCCCGCTTTAGTAAAAGTACGAAGGTTTTTGCTGTCGAGCCATGCTTTGTAGAGGATGATGGTTTCGCGCGTTGGGTTGCTCTTTTGGTCTTGCACATTAAGCCAATGAAAAAATTGACGGAGTGAACTACGATAGGTTATGCGTGATGATGGCGCAACATCTTGCTGAGCTAGAAATTGTTCGATCTTTTCGTAAAACGTTTTCAGCCATGAAGATTCAGTAAGATGAAGGCTTTCGGTCGGTATAATCGTTGCCATACTGCTCCTTTTTTCCTTTGAATATACCATGTTGATTCTAATTATAGAAAGACAACGAATAGGCTCCCTTTGACGGTAAGTCTGTGTAATGCTTCTATTAAGTAGCTATGTGCAAGGTGCCGATTGCGTTAAATTTTTGCAAAATAAGGCTGATGAAGATGCAAAAACAGTTCAAGCGGCTATGTGGAACAAGCCAGCAAGACAATAACCCAAGGTGCAGAGAAAATCAAAAAGGCCCCCGAAAAAAATAACAACAGAAGCAGGTGAAACGATCGAACACAAAAAAGGCTTTTAAGCGAGTACGGTAGCCTGTAGTTTCCTCAATAAGCTTTATTCTTTGGAAAGAGAATTCTTGAAAACCTTGTAGATTATTTGCTATTTTGAAATGGTAAATAACTAAAAAAAGGAGAATTTCTATGAACAAGCATATTATAGGCGTCCTTGGCATCGTAATGCTCTCTTGGGGGTTGATGCATGCGGGAGCCACGCTTGGTTTTTTGGGTGAACAGATTAAAAAAGGTGCCGAACTCGCGCATGAGACGGTGGTTAAGGGCAGCGAAGCTGTTTCGCAGGATATTTCATCTGGTTGGGAAACGACCCGTAAAGGAGCTGAAGATGTTGCCAAGGGTGTTTCAACAGGTGTAGAAGCCGCTCGAGATGCCGCTGCGCGCGGTGCGCAAAAGGTTGGCGATGTTGTATCTCAAGGGGCAGAAACAGTGGGTAAGACAGTAGCTACTGGCGCTCAAGCCGTTGGTGATGCTGCTGCCAAAGGGGCAGAAGTTATCTACCAAACCACTAAACCTGTTGTTGATGCGGTGGTGCAAGGAGCCGAGACAGCGGGCAGAACCGTTGCATCAGGTGCAGGAGCGGTGGCGTCTGTGGCCAAGGAGGGTGCACAAAAAGTCGGAGAGGTTGTTGCTGGAGGAGCACGCATTGTCTATGAAGGTGCCAAAGGTGGCGCCGAGTTTATTGTAGAAACAACACGTCCGGTAACTGATGCTGCGATTGCGGCATCTGATGCATTTGTAAGCGCTGTTGCTAACGCATTACAGAGTGGATTGAGCGCTGTTGGAAGTGGTGCTGAATTTGTTGGCCAAACAATAAGTAAAGGCGGCAAAACAGTAGTCAAAGCTACGGGACGCACAATTCAATTTGTCGGAGATCAATTAAAACAAGCGGGTATATTGGTTGAAGAAGGGGCCGAACGGGGTCCAGAAGAACTAAAGAAGCTTTGGGATCGTTCGCAATTGTTAATCAATCGTGCATTGCAAGAAGGCTTGCGCCGTGCAAAAGAAGTTCCTAAACTCACCACGGGAGCGGCGGCGGTCTTCATTAAAAATGATCTTTCTAATGCTGTAATTGTAAAGACACAAGCAGGCGATCTTATTGAGTTGAGCCCTCGCGAAGAAGCATTTGCCGGCGCTCAATTACGCATTGTCTTTATTAAAGATCAAAGCGCTTTTGTTGTGTACGATTCGCAGGGAAAAGAGTTATGCACGTTGCATACCGGCTTTGATGGTGACCTGCTCTGGGTTAACGTTACCTCACCAAGTATCCCTGAAAATGTGCGTGCGTATGTTGGCGGCCATAATGGTGCTGCGACTTACCGCATTGCGCCAGGTCTGAAGATAAAAATTGACTGGTGGCTGAATAGCTCTAAGTACTTCTTGCATGATTTTTATTTTGAGCTGTTACCAGCGTAAAAGGAGTAGAGGATGAACATTAAAAATTGTATGTACGGTTTGAGCCTTCTCGCTCTGGTAAGCGGCTTACAGGCAGGTGCGTGGAAGAAGGATCTGTGTAAAAAGGGTTGCAAACAGATTCAAAAAAGCTGGCAGCGCGAAAAATGTTTGCAAGGGTGCGAGCAGATGAAGTGAATATAATATTTAAAAAAAATTTAATTTTTCTAAAAAAGGAGAGTTTGTCATGAAAATGCATCTATACCTTGCTCTGGCGCTTGGACTTGTTTTATCAAGTGTACACGCCGGTCCCTGGAAGACCGAAATAATTTTAAAAAACGGAACCCCTGATATTTTGTACGTGTTGCCGCCAATGAAGATTGCAGAGGGTGCTGATATGGCGTATGGCACAATACAAAAAGAATTGGGTCCGGGTCAACGCGAGAGTCTCGATTTTATTAATCGCCGCGGTTTTTTTGGCGTCGATGAGAATTCAAATAAAGTATTTATGGTTCAGCCAACTAAGAATTCCCGCGCATTTGGTCGTCCTATTTACCTATTTGTGCGCTTTGAAGGAAATCAACTCAGTGTTGGCGTAAGCCAGCGTTTTGAAGGGCCTGATGAGTGGCATGCTGTTCATGCAAGCGGATTTTTGGGGCTTGGCGGTGATAGCAAGAAAAAAGTTGCGATTAGCGGTCCGCGCGGGCAAGTTCGTCAAGATACGTTACCACCTATCAAAATAAGCTGGTGGATTAACTCGCTTCTTCATGACATTGAGTTTGAAATTCAATAAATCTTGAGAAAGGCTAACTATGAAAGAGGTCATACCATCGGTTGCAATCGGATTTTTTGTTCTCGCGATGATTGGGTTGGCATTTTCCTTGTTTCCTTGGTGGACCAGTGCCGAGGGAGCAGAAGAAAAATATGAAACTCAAGATGAAGTTATACAAAAGATCCATGCTATTGAAAAAGAGTTACATGATGGGTTTGACTTCTTTTCTCAAATAAAACGACAAGAATTATCGGCCAATCTAGAAAGACTAAAGACGCAGTTAGCTTCAGAGTTCTTTGTTTCTAATCAAACTAACCGAACAATTGTTGTTTCGTCCTCCTATTTAAATCGGGCTAGTGATGAATGGCAAACTTCATCTGAGCAAGAGGTAATGCCTGGACAAAGGGTAAAAGCTTTTGAAAGATTTCCGTTGTTCGGTTCTGATCGGACAATTTTTGTCGATACTTTGCCTTTTATGTTTATGTGTACAAATAAGGAATTTGCGACGGTTACATTGTTTCGCCGTGGGGGCATAGTGTTTCCTCTTACTCAGCCAGATACGAAAACCTTTGAGTATGATGCAGGAATAAAATACACCGTTATTTGGAAACAAAGCGTGGACAAGGCTCTTGGGGTGTACAATGTGTTTATTGAGGTAGAGGATGTGCAAAAGTAGTGATTCTCTTATTTGAGATCCATTAAAGTTGCGAGCTTGGGTAAGACTACTTGGCAATTGCCCTTTAAAAAATAATCATCATTTCCTAAATATCGGGGGCTTCCAAGGTCAATTGCAATAATTGTTTCATTTGGGCTACATTCTTTAAAATATGTGAGCAATCCACAATCATTAGCGCTTAGTCCGATATAAATTACACCATCGATGCATCCAAAAAGTTCTTTTATTGCGCTTTTGTTAGGCCTATTGGTGAATGGAAGCTGAAATTTTTTTTCATTAAAGCATCAATATGTTTTGCATATGCTTCCAGGAGGTAAAAACGAAAGCCCAAGGCTAAGTAATACTACATCAACAAGGGCTTTACACTGGATCCTTCTGGCTCATGAACCACTTAATAGCTGACTAAGCAAGCAAAATATTTTTCCTGCTGGTTTAAGGTAGGACCTGATAAAGAAACCTCCACTTTACGATTCACTTTCAAATGATCAAGTAGTCGAATTTTTTTGCTTTTCAGAACCCAGTATTAAAGAAACATATTTCCGGAAGCGTCTTTTCTTTCAGCCAGGATGTCTAAAGAGCTTTGATAATATAAAAGACCATACTACTTTCAATCTTTTTGGTGAATTTAAAAAGCTTTTTATTTCGCTTAAAACTTCTGAAGATCAACTTAAACTTTTAGAAATAGCCAAGAAAGAACATGTGGGTGCATGGCTTCTAAAACGAGCAACTAGTTGGCATCTTCAAGATATGGATCTCTTTAAGCACGCAGCAAAATATAAAACTATAGAGCAATTATTCGATTTTGAAAGGAATATTTTAAAGAAAGTTCCTTCGCAAAATCGAGATTATTGGTACATCCTCTGTTTTTTTTCTTTATATTATGCAACCAATAGTGCTTTTCAAGGGAAGGTTTGGGCTGATCTGGGGAGGCTGTCTAAGGAGCAAGGACAATATATTGAGAAAAGTTTTGTAGAATTGCTGGTATTAGAATCTGGTTATACCGCAGAAAAAGGTAAAAAACGTTTATGCAAATATTTTTGGCGAATTATAAAAAACGCACCAACGGAAAAGTTAAGGCAAGAGATTTGCTTAATGGCCTTTAAGAACAAAACCTTTAGCAAGGTTCTTTTGCTAGCGTACATCGACAATGCAGACGAGAACTTAAAAAAACTGCAAAGGGAACAGAAGTTAAAACAATTAGAAGCTTTGCTAGCGCTGAATTTAAATTCCCTTTGGCCTCTTCTGCCCGATTCATTGCAAGAAAAAATCAGGCAGTTTTGCGGTAATGAAAAAAGCTGGCTTTTCGGTCAGCAAAACCAATTATTTGAAAAGCAAAAAAACGCTCAAATCACTGACCTTGAATTTATTTTCTAAGGTACTGAAAAAAACACATACAAGAACAAAGCGGTTTTCCAAGAAAACCTTTCACTTAATCGTGTATATCAAAAACATAACTGTTTTGCTCGCAAAGCGTTTTTTTGAAGGCTAGACAGTTATCGGAAATTGCAAGTTTTGATCCTTGGATCAAAACTTGCATGTCAACAATTACTAATTTGTTGACATGCTTAAGTATTTATAGACAGGGTATACAAGGCTGACGACAGGAAGTCCAATAAGCACCCTGGTTGCAGCGCCTTTTAAAATATCAAATCCTCGGCCACCGTTTTTTTCTAAGTCTAACAATGCGACGCGCAAGAGCGTTGGTGGATATTTGTCCTTTACAGTTTCGTCCCACGGAAAGTTGGTCCGAAAAATCGAGCTCTATTTCCGGTGGATTCACTAAAGAGTGTGCAGTCATCCCTCCGATTATTCTGTTTTTAATGTGCTCCTCAGAAAGCCCCCCGCTAAAATTAAAAGCTTTTTTGCCTGCAGGTTGTTGTGGGAAAAATTTATCAAAGCTTTCGAGTGTCAAATTGTATTCTTTAAGCTCTTGCTTGAATTGTTTGACGTATGCATCTTAATGAGCGCATTGTATCGGATAGAAAATAGTGAGAAATAAAGACAGAACGCAAAATAGCTGCCTTGTTATATTTCATGGAAAATTCTTGTTTTATTTTAGAAATTTACTTTTAGGGATGGAAAATAGTCTAGCAAATTTGGCAAATAGCACAAAAACAGCTGTTTTGTAATGCCATTTTTAATATAACTTATAATACCCTTGCCGCAACTCTTCCGAATAAAACAGTAGCAGACCTAGGCTAAAAACAATCAGCGCTACGAAAAAGCCAATCTGCAGTGATTCACCAAGAAACAATCTACCAAAGAAGCTCACAATAAAGGGGCAAATGAGCCCAGCACATGAAAGCAACGTTGCGGTATATCGACGCAGGAGATATGAATAGAGGTTGGTAAAACAAATATTGACTAAGACAACAGCGCTTACGGTCACCATTACAAAGAGCTGCGGTTGAAAAATAGGAAGCGGCTGCCAAAAGGCTATCTCAGCGGTATATGAACTAACAAGTGCCAAGAATCCTGCAATTAACATGCTTGTGCCGTTGACGAAGCTAATCGGAAGGCGCTCCTCTTGCATAAGCACGCGCATTGCAATCCATCCATATGCACCCAAAATGACGGCGACACACAGGGCGAAAAAGGGCAAAGAAAAAACCAGCTGGCCACTAAAGCGTGGCATTGACCCTATCAGTAAGAGCGCCGCCGAGAAGCCGAGCCCCATACCGAGTAATTTTCGAGCAGTTAATCTTTCTTTAAACCAAACGCGCGAAAAGATAGCCGTAATAAATGGAGTAAAGTTAAAAATAAATGCAGACTCTGCACTGGTAAAAAATTGCAGTGACCAAAGATCACACATAAAGGCAAGATACGTTGCCAATACTGACAATTGTGCCAAGTAGAACAAACTGCGCCGGGTTAAGATGGGTGCCGTATGGCCACGCAGAAAAAACCATGTCAGCATTCCCCCGCCTGCTATCAAAAGACGTACCGCCACAAAAAAGAATGGTGTTGTCGCGACTAGCGCCCCTTTTGCAAGGGTAAAACCACTTGCACAAAACGTATACAGTACAAGGATATATAAAAAAAACGCCATGCAGGTACTATCCTAACTATTATTCTTGATAAACACGAAAAACACGCTCAATCGAGACGGTCTGGCCAGACTCTTGATCAAGTTCAATCAGTATCCCGCTCAAGACAAAAGGAGCTTGGCTATCAACCTCAAATTTTACCGGCAGTTGAGTCCGTAAGTTGTGGATGATAGGTTCTTTCTTCATGCCAATCATCGAATTTAGAGAGCCTGCCATACCAATATCGGTAATGAATGCGGTTCCACCAGGCAAGATACGCTCATCCGAAGTTTGAACATGAGTGTGCGTGCCAAAGATAGCACTTACTTTGCCGTCAAACGAGTAAGCGAAGCCCGCTTTTTCTGAGGTAGCCTCAGCATGAAAATCTACGATGATAAGATTGGTTTGACTCTTTAAAAAGGTCAGCATAGTTTCAAGTATTTTAAAGGGGCATTCGAGTAATTGACGTGAATACACACGGCCTTGAAGATTAACTACGCCTAATTTTTTCCCCGAAGCCAAACGAACGATAAAAAAGCCTTTACCAGGACAACCGCTGGGATAATTTGCAGGACGAATAATTGGTTTTTCAAGATCTGCAAGGTATTCGTATACCTCTTTTTGATCAAAACTATGATTGCCACCAGTGATAACATTGGCACCATGCTCAAACAAGTCTTCGGCAATTGCAGAAGTAATTCCGCGCCCATTAGGCGCGGAATTTTCCCCATTTACAACGATAAGATCTGCAGCATATTGCTTTTTTAACGTTGCAATGTGCTTATTAAATAGGTTAATCCCAGTTTTACCGATTAAGTCACCGATACACATTATACGTACGGTTTTCATGAGCGCGCCTCTTTACTTCCGGAAGTCATCAGAGATGTCCGCTTTTCACGAATAACATTAACCTTAATTGGGCCTGGAAAGTTTTTAACTTCACTTTCCACACGTCGTGCGACTTCATAAGCTAATTGAGTTGATTCCGAATCCCCTAGCCGCTCTTCTTCGACAATAATACGTATCTCGCGACCAGCTTGAAGCGCGTAGGCGCGTTTAACACCAATAAATTCATTGGCAATGCCCTCAAGCCGCTCTAAACGTTTAAGATATGCAGCCAATGTTTCGCGACGGGCGCCAGGACGTGATGCAGAGATGGTGTCGGCAATCATAACAAGGATATCATACGGCGTTTTGAAAGGAACTTCTTCATGGTGGGCTGCAATTGCATTAACTACGATTGGATCCTCGCCACAACGCTGAGCAATCTCTGCACCAACCTGAGCATGAGGACCTTCGTGTTCTGATGAAACAACCTTGCCAATGTCATGGAAGAGGCCAGCACGCGCTGCCAAATCTGGCCGCGGCAATCCCAACTCTTCGGCAAGCATGCGCGCCATAGAAGCAACTTCAATACTGTGAACCAAAACATCCTGAGAAAAGCTTGTCCGGAAATGTAATTCGCCTAACAATTGTATCAGCTCAGGCGCAACGTTATGAACATTGACCTTGTTAAGGGCATCCTTACCTTTTTCAGCAATAATTTCTTGAACCTCGCGCTCTACTTGAGAAACAGTCTCTTCGATACGAGATGGATTAATTCGACCATCGACCAAAAGCTTTTCGATGCTCCGGCGCGCAACTTCGCGGCGTACAGGGTTAAACGAAGAAAGCGTAATAATCTCAGGAGTATCGTCAATAATAATATCAACACCAGTCGAAAGCTCGAGAACCTTAATGTTTCGCCCCTCTTTGCCAATAATGCGCCCCTTCATATCATCGTTAGGGAGTTGAATTACACAAGAGGTGGACCCCGCGACACAATCGGAAGTGTATCTTTGCATGGTATCAATAAGAATACGGGAAGCTCGTTCTTTGGCTGTGGAGCGAACCTCTTCTTCCATTTTTTGAAGCCAACGCTCATGTGAAGCGCGCACTTCTTTTTCAAGCGCCTGGAAAAGAGCTTCTTTAGCCTCTTCTTGGCTCATCATAGCAACGGTTTCGAGCTTTTTGGATAATTCCATATTTTGCTCGCGCAACTGCTCTTGTAGGTGTTTTGCTTGCTCAATGAGCCGAACGTATTCTTTTTCGCTCTCCTGAACTGAGGCACGCGCTGAAGAGATCCATTCTTCTTTTTCCTTAAGCGCTTCGCGTTGCGCAGTCAGTCTATTTTGAGCTTTTTCAATTTCTAGCTGTTCACGTTTAAGCTCGTTTTTAAAGTCTTGGCGGCGTTTTTGCAATTCATCTTTAAGCCGAAACATTGCCTCTCGGCGTTCTGCAGTAATTTCTTTTTCTACCGCAACGCGATCGACTTCGGCCTTATATAATAACTGTTGCGCCTTGGAGCGCAAAAAATAGGCGTAGATCAACAGTCCAAGACCGGCCACGCCTATCAATAAACTTAATAACTCTACCATCATTGTTTTCCATTTCGTCTGTTTAAATCACAAAATGGAAGGCCTTGCGTATTCTTGATGATAAGCGCAATATTAGCAGCTTATCTCGTTAGCAACTGTTGCGACCAGAGCCTGAACAGAAGAAGTAAAGTCCTGGTGTGCCAATTCACGTTTCTGCAAATCATGTGCTAATTGTATAGCCGCAAGCATTGCTAAACGCTTTGCGTCTGGAATGCGCACACCATGAGCAAATTGATTCATTAATTCATCAACACGCTGTGCAGCTTTCTCTACAAGCTCAATTTGTTCATCGCTCAACAATGTAAAGCTCTCTCCAAAAACTGTAACGCGTGCTTGCGCTGCATTTTCAATCATTGGGCAAGCTCTTGCTCTAAGACAGAGTCGATATTCTGAATCAATTCATCAACTGCCATGCGCGCAATTTCCCGCTCTTCATCCAGCTCAGCATCTTTATTACTACGCAACAAGAGCGTTTCCTCAAGTTTTTGTTTTTCCTGAAGGAAACGCTCTTGTTCATCTTCTAGTAAACTTACCTGAGCCTTTAATTGAGAAATTTGCTCGGCATCTTCACGTTTTTTTTGAATTAACTGTGCAATCTTTTCCTCAAGAATTCGCAATACTTCCATTAGTGAAGCTCCCCTTTTGATCGCCTCCAAACCTTTCAGCTGATCTTAGTCAGAAGCCTCCTTATATGTCAAGCAAGTTTGGCAACGCGCACTACTTCAGAAAATGCCACTGAATCAAAACATGCCAACTGACTGAGCATCTTTCGATTCAAGGAAATACTGTTTACCTTAAGTCCATGCATTAAACGGCTATACGAGGTATCGTGAGCTTTAGCTGCTGCCGAAATACGAGCGATAAAAAGAGCGCGCATGTCGCGCTTTAAAAGCTTGCGTCCCTTAGTTGCATAGGCAAGTGCACGATAAACAGTCTCGCGCGCACGCTGGAGCACATTTTTTCGCTGCCCCCAATAACCTTCAGCTCGTTTTAAAATTTTTTTATGACGCTTTTTAGTCATTACACCGCGTTTTACTCGTGTCATTGTTCTTCCTTATCGAGTCTATATTATAAGATTTTAAATCAATCCCTTTAAGTGCCCTGCATCAGCACTGCTGATAAAAGCCGTTTTACGCAAATCGCGCTTGCGTTTTGCTGCCTTATCCGTCAAAAGATGACGACGAAAAGCTTGCGCTCGCTTGATACGACCAGACTTTAACTTTTTAAATCGTTTACGTGCGCCTGAATGTGTTTTTAATTTATATGCCATAAAAACTCTCTTGAAACTACTTACGCAATACAAATACACGGGACCATAAGGAACCGGCGTGTGAATCACTCTCTTGTGCTACTGTTCTTCCATTGTAATCAGCTGAAGAAATAACGTCCATTATTCGCTGGAAAAATTCTCGTCCAACTTCATCCTTCATCGTTGCTTCTCGACCACGGAAAACCAGGGTAACTTTAACATGTTTACCTTCTTGAAGAAACTCAACAGCGCGCTTCATCTTAGTAAGAAAGTCATGATCTGCTATTTTAGGCCGCATCTTGAGTTCTTTTACCTGAATAACATGCTGCTTCTTTTTTGCTTCGTTAACCTGCTTCTTTTTTTCATAGAGCATCTTGCCAAGATCCATAACCTTAACGACAGGAAAGCCTGCGCCGCCGCGTTCAGCGATAAGAACAAGATCAAGTTGTGCGCTACGCGCTATTGAAAGTGCTTCGCTGCGACTAATTACACCGCGATTTTCACCATCTTGATCAATTAACTGCATCTTATCAAACCGAATACGCTCATTAGCCAAAGGCAAATCACGTTTTTCTTTTCCAATCATTCTGCGCTTTCCTCTTCAGCGTTTTCCTCAAGCGATTTGAGCTCTTCTGTATGTGGCAACTCTTTTGTTGCCATAACACGCTCCTTGAGGGTCTCAAACAAATCTTTATTATTTTTTAGCTGTTCTGCTACAGCATCACGTCCCTGCCCAATCTTTTCCCCATCAAAAGAAAACCAGGAGCCGGACTTTTTAATAATCCCTTTTAAAAGGGCCATATCTAACAAATCATATTCAGCAGCTACGCCTTTACCGAAAATTAAATCGACACGGACAACCTTGAAAGGGGGAGCGACCTTGTTTTTTGCAATTTTTATTTGAACACGATTCCCCACATCACTACCGCCATCCTTGCTCTTAATTCCCTCGACACGGCGAACATCAAGTCGCAGTGAAGCGTAGAATTTAAGCGCCTTTCCACCGGTTGTTGTTTCTTTTGGCGCAAATGCCATGGCTGAGATGTTTTGTCGCACTTGATTGATAAAAATGAGTACAGTTTTTGACTTGTGCACGACAGGAGTTAGTTTACGAAGGGCTTGTGACATTAAACGAGCCTGCAAACCAATATGTTGGTCCCCCATATCGCCTTCAAGCTCTGTCTTAGGAACAAGCGCTGCTACGGAGTCAATTACAACAACATCTAGCGCTCCTGAACGCACAAGCATTTCAACAATATCAAGCGCCTGTTCGCCGTAATCCGGCTGAGAAATAACCAGGTCTTGTATGTTGATACCAAGCGCAGCAGCATATTGTGGGTCAAGCGCATGTTCGGCGTCTACAAACGCGCAGATACCGCCATTCTTTTGGGCTTGGGCTATAACTTGAAGCGCAATAGTCGTTTTACCAGATGCTTCAGGCCCATAAACTTCTACAATTCTACCACGCGGCAAACCACCAACACCAATTGCTTCGTCGATAAGCAAGCTACCGGTTGAAATTGTATCAACTGTTATAAGGGGAGCTTGTCCCAGCAACATGATCGAACCTTTGCCATACTGCTTGTCGATGTGTGCAAAAACTGCGTCGAGCGCTTGACGACGCTCGACGGATGAGTTTTTATTTATTGTTTTTCTTTCTTCTGCCACGGAAAATCACTCTGCAAAGTATGATGAAATATCAGTTGTTTTTTCTTCCTTATACTGTTTAATTTTAGCAGAATCTTTTAAAACGGCCAGCACATCTTTTGACACCACCATCTTCATTACACGCAGTTCTTGTGCATTCTCCTTGCTTATATCTGCGGCAATTTGGCTCGCGCTGTTTTCTGTGATTTCCGTGTTAATTTCACTCAAAAATACAATTTGCAAGCGATCCTGATCTATCTGAGAAATTACGCCATACCCAGGGTGTCCCATACGCTTCATTTGCGCAACTGGCATCTTCTCCTTTTCTATCTTTTCCCAACGCTCTTGATCTAGGGCGCTCGCCGTAAAGGTTGAACCCGTTTTCGCATGATATTTCTGAAGAAGCTTTTTGAGTTCTTCTTGATTCTGAAGATTTTTTAGAATATCTTCTGCAGCGGCGGCAAGCTTATTCGCCGCTTGAGTATCTACCCAATTCGAACGAACCATAGCTACTACGTCTTCAAAAGGATGCTCTTTGCTAGGATTAAGTTCGTTTAACTCGACAATAACGCCGCTACCATCCTCATCAATAAAGAAAGAGCGTCCACCTTCTCTAACAATAGAAAAAAGCGCTCGAGCTGCCAGTGAATCAGCGGCCGATTTGTTGATGGGTGCAATCTTTGACATAGCGCCGTGTTTTTTTTCAGCAAAAGCGGCAAAGCCCGCAGCGGTATTGGCGCCTATATAAGCCTTAGCTTCTATAGAAAAAAGTTTTTTAAACTGGTCTTTAAGAAGATGCGTATATATTTCATCTTTTACAGATTCAAATTTCTTATCTTTAAACCCTGTTTTTGCGCGATCTGCAAAATATCTCCGCATGGCAACATCAGAAACAATTACCCCATATTTTTGCGGAGCAAAGCGCCATGCAGTGCCAGCCCGTCCTTCTTCGCTCCAATACCGACGATGTAAGTTTTCTTGCTTGAAAAACTCTTTTAAAACATCCTCATGCTCTTCAGCTGCGGCTTCTTTGGTGAAAGCTGACTTTGAAAGAGCGTACACCCCATACGTACGCATACTTTCTGCTAATTTCTTATTCCATAATTTGCAAACTGTAGGAATATAGGCCACACCTTCAAGGATTTGGTTAAAAAGATCTTCCTGTAAAGTAGCCATGTATAGAGCATCAAATCGAGCTGCCAATTCTGGAGAACGCCTAAAAAATTCATCAAGGGATTGCCGGTTCAGCCGACCGTATCCTTGAAGAAGGTATGCCGGAAGAATATCACTTAGCCGAGTAAAAACAAAGTTTGGATCATCAAGCTTTTCTGCTGCATAACTTGGTGAAATATATCTAATGCCTGATTTTTGAGCACCATATAGCGCAACAGCGCGCGCAACTAAACGATCTAAAGCGATAGCTTGCGGCTGACCAAGCAACCCATTTTGTTGCAGAATAAAATCGGCATACTCACCCGTCTGCGTTCGGATGATGTGGATTTTTTCCTGAAGAGATTGCGTCTGATAGGCCAAATCTGCACGCGTAATCTTGATTCCATTAACCTCTAAAACATACTGATTTTTACCTGAACCAAAAACCTGATACAAGATGCCAATAAACGATGTGCCCGCAAGCGAAAAAAGAAGTAGCCACAATATCGCCTTCCACATCCGCTGCCCTAAACGCCGCCTCATTGCTGATTCCATACCTTCTCCGCCTTTAAAAATGTCTTATTGCATCTTCCTCATCAAAAACGCCAATGAAAAAGATTTTATCCTTTGTTTATCTTTATTGCTCTTTGCTCAAGCTTTCGGAATCTTCGGCCACAAACCGTTCACCTTCTCCACCTTCTCCGTTGTTGTCAGAATCAAAATCTTCAATTAAAGGATCATCCCCTGAGACATCAAATGAGCCGCTAGTATACGCATGAAGAGAACGCCTTAACTCCATGGAGAAGTCCCGTGCACTTTGTTGGTAAGTAGAATATCTTCCCCACACATACCCTGCAAAAAAGAGGCAAAAACAGCTGGCAAAAACAAGAAGTATGCCAATCATAACTTCGCGCTCACTTAGCTGAAAAAATGGCTCATTTTTTTTACTCATATAATCCTGTATTTACGATTTAAAAAAAGAAAACCAAACCACGAGATCAATACGGCAAAGAATATGCCGAACTAGTGGTTAAACTACCATACACACAACCTCACTTTAAGATTCATACATCGATTTTATCTGTTTTATATATAAATTAAGGTTAGACAAAGTCAAGTCACAAATACATGCTTCGGGCCATTTATAGCGAGCAAGCTCCCGATTTAATTTTCTAAAAAACGTCTCTTGTCTTTTTGCATAATTACGGGTTTGCTGCTGAATTGCAGAAATGGTCGTTTCAATTGGTTGCTTATCGGCCAGCATTTGCTCCAATTCATAGTAACCAATTAACCCTTTGCGTTGAGCAAAATGCCGCCAATCCTCCGGCAAATCTGCTACCTCTTCTAGCCACCCCAGCTGTAGCATTTCATGGGTCCGCTGATTAATACGTTCATATAATACTTCTCTTGGTAATCGTAGAAAAATGGCTATACCTTGGGAAGCCAAAGGGGAAAATTTCGGGGCGAAACTCGAGGGTTTTTTACCTGTCGCATGCCAAATCTCAAGGGCTCGACGCAATCGATAAGAATCATTTGGATGGATAGCGGCTGCACGCACTGGGTCAAAAAGATGGAGCTGCTCCCATAGTGCGGTATGATTAGAAAAAGCGTCAGAAAAAGTATTATCAGACCGGCAGCGGAGTTGCGAGGAGATACCGACCGCTTGTTCAAAAAAAAGTGCCTGTTGATAAAATGTAGAGCCGCCAACGATCACGGGAATAGCGCCGCGCAACCATATTTCTTCTATCAGCTTGCCAACTCGTTGACGATATTCTGCAACGCAAAAATCTGCCGGTTCTAGAATAAATTGAAAAAGATGATGCGAACAAATACGCTTCTCTTGATCGGTAGGCTGAGCAACACCAATGGTAAATGGCCTGTACATTTGGCCAATGTCAGCATTTACAATCTCTATGGGAAAATGTTTTGCTAATTCTAAGGCAAAACCTGTCTTGCCACTGCCCGTCGGTCCAATGACACTTATTAAAAATTTTTTCATATGATATGGCGAAAGTTAATACAAAAATTTTTCGCCACGCAATTTAGGCACTTGCTGCACGTAACTTGCTGACAACCTCATCACGGTCAATGTCATGCACAAGGGCAATTTCTTCAACTAGTAGACATTCAGTTTGAGCAAGTAAGTGCCGCTCCCCAAAAGACAATGGCTTTTCCTTTTCTGTTGTTAATAATTCCTTATAGATTTCGGTAAGTTGTAGTAAGCTTCCTGTTCTCAGCTTAGCTTGATAATTTTTGCTTCTTTTGTTCCAACTTAATAAGTGCCCTGCATACCCCGCCTTTTTTATAGGCTTTTGAGCAAGCGTATCAAAAACCTGGGAAACCTCATCAAAAGAACATAAACTGCGAATTCCGATAGCTTCTGCATTGCTCATTGGGACAAGAACTGTAACTTCCTTGTTTAAAAACACTAATTCATAGAATTTTATGTTTGTTCCACCAATGTTTTTCTCGATGATCTGATTTATGAATGCTACACCATGCCCTGGATATACAACCTTTTCATTACAGTGGAACATCGCAACCTCTCCTTTTACAAAGCAAACCTGCTCTGCATTAGCACAGCCTCACCCTTTTTCGCATCCTAGCATTTTTTTAAAAAAATGACAGAACTTGTTTACCCCTCGCGGCGTCCAACCTGATGTTCAATAAAGATAGAAGTTCGAGACTGTATAGAGGCAGATGCAGCTGGCGCGGTGCTCCGCGTCTTTCGCGCTTTCCACTCTCTCAAAGCCCATAGACCACTGAGCATAAATATTACGGGTAAAAACCAATGCTCGCGCAACCAGCTTCGCATGTGAGAAACATCATGAAAGGGAAAGGAATAATCTTCCAAAATTTCCTTGTAGATTACCAAACAACGATCAAGCGCAGCAAATAACTCGATAAGTGGAATTGCTCTTAGTTTCATGTACAAAGAAAAAAGTCCAATAAGCGCGATTCTTGTTTCAGGCTGTTGACTAAGCTTCCACAAAATTTTTTGATAAACCGCAAACAAAACAAGTGCATATTCGCGAGCACATTCTCCTTGCAAAATCGTANNAAGGGGTTCACCGCACCTACTCAACACCCGAGTATGATATTCAAAAAAAATATACGTGTCCGAAGTTGCAAATCGAACATCACAAAAGCAAAAACTGCGTCCAAACCAAAACAACAAAATAAACAAGGTAAAGAAAAGATACTGCCTCATAACCACTCCGCATACAAAACTTGAACAATTGCTATGAAGAAGATACCGTACAAAACATTTGAAACGCCATATTTACACCGCATGGCTCCCCCGAAGCCAAGGCTCACACGTGCCAAAGCATATTCCGCCAAAGCAAAACAAAACATGAAAAATGCGGAGTAAATATGGCGAAGAAGCAAAGAAAGGTTGATAAGCGTTATCAGAAGGAAGAGAATAGTTGAGAAAAGGCCTAGCCAGGGTATAAAAGAAAAAAAGAAGGTCAAAACAAAAAAGAAATCTTTAGCGAGTGATACTCAAATTTTTTAAGCCTTCCGATTGACATCTTGCAACAAAAACCTATATCTTATAGACAATTCTGAAGAGAAAAACAAAAACCTGGGAGAATTAAGATGGGAAAGATTATAGGCATCGATCTTGGAACTACCAACTCAGTTGTTGCTATAGTTGAAGGCGGCAAGGCGAGTGTTATCAGAAACAAAGAGGGCCAAAACACAACACCTTCAATAGTAGCATTTACCAAAGATGGCGAGCGGCTTGTCGGCGTAGTAGCAAAAAGACAGGCTATCACAAACCCTGAAAACACTATTTATTCGGCTAAAAGATTCATAGGGCAAAATTTTTCGGACATTGCTAACGAAGTCAGTCGATATTCCTACCAAATAACCAAACAAAGTAACGGATCAGTAGCAATTGTCGCGCAAGGGAAAGAATACTCACCGCAAGAAATTTCTGCTGCAATCCTTTCTTCACTTAAACAAGCAGCTGAAGATTATCTTGGTCAACGGGTTACCGAAGCTGTTATTACCGTTCCTGCATACTTTAATGATGCGCAACGCCAAGCGACTAAGGACGCAGGAAAGATTGCCGGCCTCGAGGTAAAACGCATTATCAACGAACCTACTGCTGCAGCACTCGCCTATGGCGTAGACAAAAAGAAAAATGGCATTGTTGCCGTATTTGACTTTGGCGGTGGAACATTTGACATCTCTATCCTCGAGATTCACGATGGAGTGATTGAAGTACGTTCGACCAATGGCGATACCAATCTTGGTGGCGATGACGTTGATCAAACGATCATTGATTACTTAATTAATTTATTCAAGCAAGAACAAGGGATTGATCTGCGCAATGACAAAATGGCACTCCAACGGTTAAAAGAAGCTGCTGAAAAGGCAAAAGTAGAACTTTCAAGTACACAAGAAACCGAAATAAACCTGCCCTATATTACTGCAGATGCAACAGGGCCTAAGCACTTGGTTACCAAAATTTCACGCAGTAAACTCGAAAGCCTTTGCGCTAACATTTTCAAACGCCTACTAGAGCCATGCAAGCGCGCAGTTGCTGACGCAAAACTTTCAACAAATCAGATTGATGAAGTGCTCCTTGTTGGCGGTTCTACGCGCATTCCTAAGGTACAAGAATTGGTCAAAGAATATTTTGGCAAAGAACCTAACAAGTCAGTAAATCCGGATGAGGTCGTTGCAGTAGGCGCTGCAATTCAGGGTTCTATCTTAACGGGAGAAACTACCGACGTCCTTCTCCTTGACGTTACTCCGCTCTCTTTGGGTATCGAAACACTTGGCGGCGTAACAACACGTCTCATAGAACGAAACACCACTATTCCTACCCGTAAGTCTCAGGTCTTTAGCACTGCAGAAGATAATCAAACTGCCGTTGATATCAAGGTCGTCCAAGGTGAGCGTGAAATGGCAAACGACAACAAACTTCTTGGTCAATTCAGACTCGAAGGCATTCCTGCCTCCCCACGAGGCATTCCTCAAGTCGAAGTAACTTTTGACATCGATGCTAACGGCATTGTACACGTATCTGCTAAAGATAAAGGAACCGGCAAAGAGCAAAAGATAACCATTTCCGGCGGCGGTAGCGGGCTAAGCAAAGAAGAAATCGAGCGCATGGTCCAAGATGCAAAAGAACACGAAGCCGAAGACAAAAAGAAGCGTGATTTGATCGAAAAGCGAAATAAGCTCGATGGCGCTATTACAGAAATTGAAAAAAATATTAGCGAACACGGCGCCAAAATAAGCGAAAGCGAATTGACGACGCTAAAAGATGCCGTTGCAAAAGCAAAAACCACGCTAAAGGACGCCGCTGATGATGAAGCGAGACTAGAAGCTGAATTCACCGCGCTAATGCAAGCTTCGCACAAGCTAGCTGAAGCCATTTACCAAGAAAAAGGCTCATCTGATACCACTTCAAAACAAGACGGCCCTATCGATACCGACGCCGAAGAAAAATAATTCGCATATTGTTTTGAAACCAGACATTATAAAGCGGGGTAGGTGATCTGCCCCGCTTTAGTTGATAAAACCTAATTTACTAACAACAATCGCAAGGAGCCTTTTAATGAGTATTGCCGCCGGCCTTGTCGGTCTTCCCAATGTCGGAAAATCAACCCTATTTAACGCATTAACCAGATCCTCGATACCTGCAGAAAACTATCCATTTTGCACTATTGATCCACATAAAGCCTGCACGCTCGTCATTGATCCCCGCATCGAAAAGCTTCAAAAAATATTCGGCTCAAAAAAGACAATGCCTGCGTATACCCAATTTGTAGACATCGCGGGACTCGTCCGGGGCGCTGCAGAAGGTGCTGGACTTGGCAATCAATTTCTTGCACACATTCGCGAAGTAAACGTTATATTGCATGTACTGCGCGCATTTGAAGACCAAAACATAACGCACACCGAAGATAAAGTAGACCCCATAGCCGATTATGAAACCATTATGGTCGAACTCGGCCTCAAAGATCTCGAGTCTATAGATAAGCGCTTGCAAAAGATTGAACAGTTGAGCAAGTCAAACAAATCCAACCCCCAACAAACAAAAGCCCTTACTGAAGAGAAAACCCTGCTCGAGCAAGTAAAGAGCGCCATTGATCAGCAGCAAATTGAACAAGCCGCTGAACTCATAAGTAAATCAGCCATCGAAACGGTACCACTTCTTTGTGCCAAAAAAAGTCTAATTATCGCCAATATTGGCGAAGAAGAAATTAGCGGTGATACTTACGCAAACAATCCACACTACAAATCATTGGTTGCTAAATTTGGCATAGCACGAGTTATCCCAATATGTGCAAAATTCGAATATGAACTTGCCCAATTAAGCGATGAAGAACGCACCACGCTCAAAGCAGAGCTGGGTATTACTCACACCGGGCTTGAAAAAATTATCGAAAAGACCTACGAGACACTGGGGCTTATAACGTTTTTTACTTGCGGTCCCCAAGAAATACATGCATGGCCAGTTTCTAAGGGAATCACCATACGACAGGCAGCTGGCGAGATTCATTCTGACCTAGAACGTGGCTTTATTTGTGCCGATGTCTACAATACCGCCGATCTCTTTCCCCTTGGCAACACCAATACCCTCAAGGATCTTGGTAAAATACGCACCGAAGGACAGGCTTACATTGTACAAGACGGGGACATTGTCCTTGTTAAGTTCAATGTATAAGGCTTTGAGCCAGGAAGATTAAGATACGAGAGTTAATAATTCTTTTAAAACTCTCGTATCACTACATTCATCTATAGCCCTCTTAATAGCTGCCTGATAAAACAACTCAATCTTTTTTTGTAGCTGCTCGTAGCGCAACATGACATCATACAATGCTTCGTCATTTTCAGACGCATCCAGCTCTACATTTACATCCTGCCTTACCCAACGGTATGCCGCCTCAAACTCCATTTGCGAATCAAAAGTACAGGAGGAAAATTCAAAAAATGAAGATAAATCAATAATGGTTACTCGTGTCAAATAAGCAAGAATCTCTTCTTGTATCGTCGCAGCAAGTTTTTTGTACAATGCTTTTCGAGATACCCGAGCAAACTCATGCCGTTCAATAAAACGCGCTTCTTCTTGGCGTAAATCATTTACAGCATCTTGTGCCGCAGCCAAAGAAAGTTGTTCCTCAAAAGCTGCCTGATCAACCGGCTGACCATCAACAAACCAAAACCGAGAAACTACACCTTCAAGATTCTTCCTCCGTTGCAAAAAAACTTTATCCGCAATAGTTTCTTGCCGCTCTTCAATCGAGCGTATCTGGACCAAGCTGCGCGCCGAAAGCACGCACCCTTCAGCCAAAACAAAAAACGCCACCGCTTCAATCCAAAACTTCTTCTTGGAAAGACAAAACATATAACGAGTCTCCTGACAATCTTTGAGTTTAGATTCACAACCAAGTATACTGCTAAAGGATTCAACGTAAATTCAACCAAAGGAGACACCGAATATTTCGGGGTTATGCGTATGAAGAAGAAAAAAGGACATTTTTCAATTTCAGCAGTTGCTGAGATGTTTTCTGTACACCAACAGACAATACGCCTCTATGAACGCGAGGGCCTTATCTGCCCACGCAGGTCAGAAGGCAACACACGCCTTTTTTCAGAAACAGACATTCAAAGACTCGAGGAAATTATTTATCTCACCCACAAATTGGGCATCAACCTTGCAGGTGTAGAAATGATTCTCAAGCAGCAACGCAAAATTGATAAGCTCCAAAAAGAGATCAATAGCCTCTTTAAACGAATGCAAAAAGAACTTGAATTAGAAAAAGATGCAGCCAATAGCGAGATTGTGGAAAGTATGCAATGCCTTTCAAGCCTAAAAAAAGGGACATCTTCACGCAAATGCCTACAAAATTATGCTGAAACAAAGAAGGAATCAAATGGATCAGAATAACATCTTTGAAGCAGCTCAAGCGGTAATCTCAGTAGAATTATTAACCACTCTCGAATGGTTAATAACGCATGAAGAAGTATTATTAAAAGAGTTGCTACAAACAGCACTCGAAGATGGCCTACGCGAAAAAATCAACAAGCTTCAAGAAGACGGTTCTACAAATCCTACATATATGCTCGAAAATATGACAATTTTTTTTGAGCGCATTGAAGAACTCCTTGCTGATCTCCTGACCCAGGAGCCACGAAATGAACAACGCAAAACAGCGCCAAAACTTCTCAGCAAAGCCATTGGTTCTATAGATCAAAGCACATATGACGCAAAAACCATTAATGTATCGGTTGAAAAAACCAGTCGAGCATTAAAGAAAAACAAGTCATTGAACGCTAAAAAACTGTTTTTTCGTGAATTCTTAAAAAATTGGAATCCTACAAAAAAAAATCCTGTTCAATAAAAACAAAGCGGCGGAACCCATTAAGCATTCCGCCGCAATCTTTACTTATTTTGTATGCTCATCAACAAATTCTAAGAGTCTCTGATAGGATGCTGCGCCCCCTATGCGGCTTACAACACGGCCATCGACAAAAAGAACAACAGTAGGAACCTTGGTAATATTAAACCGAGATTTTAGCTCGCCCTGCTTAAAAGCATTAACTTTAACAAATGCTACATTAGAACGAGCAAACGCAGCCAATTCTAGAACTGGCAACAACTGGACACATGCAGGACACATGTCACTGAAGAAGTCCACACAAACAAAGCGCTTTTGTTGTAATAACTGATCAAACTCTTTAACTGAAGCAATTTCAACTAAGACTTTTCGCTGCGCTCCCCCTTCAGGAACAAAAAAACGCTGCTCTATTTTTTCAACAAATGAACGCTGAACGCCAATACTGGTCAAAAACTCCAATGCATCCAATCCTGCGCGTATCCCTGCACCGGCAGCAACACCTGCCTGGCGATAGCGCTTGTCAGCAACATCACCAGCTGCAAAAATTCCCGGTACAGAAGTTCGTTGCGTATTTCCGGCTAAAACAATATTACCTTCTGCATCGCAGGTGACAACAGGTTTAATAAAACCGCTATTTGGATGGTGGCCAATAGCCAAGAAAACACCCTGTAGAGTAAGCTGTTTAACTACGCCATTAGTCTCGACAACTAATCCCGTAACTTGCGCGCTATTACCAACTATCTCCTTAGGCTTTGTGTTTAAAAGTACTTCGATTTGCGGATACGCCTTAATACGCTCCTGCATAGCTTGTGATGCACGCATCTTATCGCCACGAACAACTAAATAAACATGGTCAGCATAAGAAGAAAGCTGGATCGCTTCTTCAAGCGCCGAATCACCGCCACCAATAACTGCAATATCTGCACCCTTGAAAAACGGTGCATCGCATGTCGCACATACTGAGACGCCCTTGCCCCAATACTCGGTCTCGCCCGAAATCCCAAGACGCCTTGGATCAGATCCCGTCGCAACAACCAACGATAACGCATGTAATACAGTTCCGTTGGCAAGCGTTACTACATATGGCCATTGATCAATTGAAACAGAAGCTACCGAGTCCTGCACAAATAAAACACCGAACTCTTGAGCCTGTTCACGCGCATTACGCATAAGATCCGGCCCAAGCATCTTCTTCATTCCCGGCCAATTTTCGACCCAGGACGTCCCCATCAATTGCCCACCCGGCAGTCCACCTTCCACGACAACCGTATGCATACCGCCGCGTGCGGCATAAAGTGCAGCGGCCAGCCCAGCAGGTCCAGAACCAACGACCAAAACTGGCACAACGCCTTTCTTGTTAACTACATTAGTAAGCAAGAAAGAAGCATTATCAGAAGTCGAAAAGAAATGCCTAAATACGACGCGAACACCCCAAGATATGCCCACAAGAACAGCAAGCCCAAAAACTATCCATAATATTCGGCGCCATATCGAGACGCCACGACGAGTATATCTATGTCCACCGGTATTCATAAGAACTCCTTAAATTTATAACAACATCCAGAGATGCTATTTTACTCCACCCACGCGCTAAGAACAACTAAAAGCCCGATTGCTATTTTTAAAAAAACTATGTATCTTTTCTATACTAGAAAAATAAAAGCACGTGATATCTAAGAAAATACCAAAAAAAATCAGTCTCTTTGGGGGTTGCAGAAAATGAAATTTTCGTACCTATCTTTACTAGCAATTTGCACAGTCTCGATAGCACAAGGCAACGAGCCTGTAACTATACAAAAAAAACAAAACACATCGACATTGTCCGCAGTAGAAAAATCGTACACTCAAGAAACGCAACAGTTAGCTGAGCTTTACGGTGATTTTTCAATAACTACAGGTAAGCTGAACCTATTAATAGAATCTCTAGCAGGCATTGTTTCACAGACTAATCTGGTCAAAGCAAGTGAACGAAGCACAACGCTTGAATGGCTTCAAGACGCGCGCAAACAAAACCAAGCCCTCATACAAGCAATAACCCGACTACAAACGCTTTCGCTCGAGCAACTCTCTTTATTATTCTCAAGGTTCTCTCTGTTGGTACGCATTGTAAGCCACGCTGCACAGACATCTTTTTCCGAACGGCCTTTTCTTCATATCGATTTAGACGAACAAAAAACGCTAACTTTTTCACAACTAGAAACCCTCGCAATAATTAATCAACAAGCTATTGCTTCGATCGAAACAATAGTTAAGCACAATGGATTATCACGCCTAAACATTGCATATCGAAATGCATCACAAAAATTAAGTGAATACAAAATACCAGTAATTACAGCAGTTGCAGGAACAGGCATTACTCTGGGCACGTTCTTCTTTTTACTGCTCGAGGAAGAACAGATACAAAACCA
>DNBB01000025.1:10209-14379 GCA_003484685.1 Candidatus Babelota bacterium | reverse complement strand
TCTGATGCATTTGGGAGTTTATGGCTACATGCTAAGTAAAGTATGTCATCCTTTTTTATTTTTTTCTTCCAGGTAAAAATTTCTTTGTAAGAGATTGTTTGGTCTTCCGAATAACGTTTTTGGTATAATTGTATTGTTTTTTTGTCAGCTATGAGTGCATATTCTTTATCTTTATTTTCTACCGCATGCGTTGTTCTATTAGTTATTATTGGGTGTTTCTCGTCTAGGGGTAATATGATTTGTCCATTTTGCATGCTGTTGCAAATAATACAACTATCCTCCAGAATAAATGAGAGAGTGCTTGCTGGGTCTAGTTCGTCAATTTCAGCTGTCATGAAATCATTCCATCCTGTTTTGTCTAGCATATATGCAGTTATAGTGTTTTCATATGCAAGGACGCAAAGGTCACCCGCTTCAGAAATTGCTCCTTTGTGAGGTTTTCCTGGAAGAATTTGCTCTTTGGTTAGTAAAAGCTTTAGTGAGTTATCGATTTCAATAAACTGAAAGGCTTGAAGTATATAGATATCTTTTGCGTTTTTATACAAAAGTAAGCCTTTGTTTTTGAGGGATGAGTAGGAAAGGATCTTTGGTTTAGTTGCATCGGGAATATCAAAGGCTAGATTTGCCCATTGTTGATCCGTTTTGGTAAGTGGTTGCAGAGAAACCGTTTTATCTTGACTAGTTAGGCACAACTCTCCATCCTCGTCTAAATAAAGTGAAGTGTTTTTACTGCCCAAAATATTTTCTTGATGGGTCAAGCCAAGGTAGGTCGGAATCAAAAATTTCTTGCCATTGGTTTCTTGCCCAAGTTTGTTGAGATTGGGGAATGGTCCATATACGATTTGGTGCCGTTCTTTTGACTCGATTAGTTCTACGCATGCCTTTTCTGAAATATTAACAAATTCTTCATATAGCTGCTTGAGGGTTTTTCTTTGAGTGTTTGCTGGCGTTGTGTCTTCAGCTTTTTTTGTTGTAATTTTAATGTCTGCAAAATTCTGAAANNAAAATCTTGTTTGCTACTTGGGGTCTGTTTGGAAATTTCTTGGCTTGCATAGACGCTTGGGCCAACAAGAAGGGCACACAGTGTGGCAAGTGTTTTTTTCATAGGGTTCTCCCTCGCTTTCGATTTGTCAGTGTTATCGTAAGGTTTTAGCTTTTAGATACGTGCCCATTAAAACATGATAGTCTAAGTTTTAGTGGTTTGATAGATGGTTCCAATGTTACTCATTCAAAATGGAAAATGGATATGACTAAACAGAATAATCCACGGTTGATGACAACAACACTTACTACTCCCTATATTTATTACAATGATATTCCTAGCCTGAATGGTGAAGCTAAAGATTTTTTGACGCGCGCTAATACCGCTTTTGAGCAGCAAGATATTCCAGAAGCAACCGAGTTATATAAAAACGCGTTAGAAAAAAATCCCCAATCTGCTGAGTTGCTTTCCAATATGGGTGCGATTATTGCAGCGCAGGGTGCTGTTGCAGAAGGGCTAAACCTTCTTAAAAAAGCTACAGAGTTGCAAGATGATTGTGTTGGTGCGTGGTACAATCTCGGAACATTATTTTTAGTTCATGGTGCCGGCGACCAAGCGGTAGAGCCGCTGCAAAAGGCGATAATTCTGAATGCGGAGAATCCAGCTAGTTTTAACAACTTGGGCATCGCGTATATGCAATTGCATAAGTTTGATCAAGCAAAAGAAAATTTCGAAAAAGCACTAAGCGTAAATCTTTCTTTTGATTATGCTTATCATAATCTCGGTGCACTTGCGTATGATCAGGGAAATCTCAGCGAGGCTGCAAGTTATTTTCACAAAGCTCTTGAGGTTAATGCACACAACTTTGCCACACTCAATGACCTTGGCTGCGTTTCGTACAAAGAAGGTAATATAGAAGAGGCGCTTGGACTGTTTAGAAGGTCTGTTGAAGCTAATGCCAGTTATCGCTTACCATATTTTAATATTGGTATGATCAGTATTGCCGAAGATCGTATTTAGAAAAAAAGGGGATGCTTTTTAGTGTCCCCTTTTTTTTATTTAGTTTTGTAAGAGCTCTTCGAGGATTGTGTTAAGTTGTTGCGGATTTGCACGTCCTTGGGTTTTTGTCATTGCCTGTCCAACAAAAAAGCCCCACAGTTTAGATTTTCCTGCTTTGTAGCCGGCAACCTGTTGCGGATTTTTCTCGATAATCTCTGTAAGGATTACGCGCAACTCATCTGGGTTGTCGAGCTGAGTAAGGTTGAGTTCTTTGACAAGTGTTTCTGGATCTTTGCCATTTTCTGACATAGCAATAAAAATTTCTTGTGCTCCCCTACTGTTAATTGTTCCCTGCTCAAGGAGTTTAATAAGGTTTGCGAGTTTATTAGGCGTTACCAGGCAGTCATGCAATGCGATTTTTTTGTCTTTTAAGTGTCCCAGTAAGTCGCGTAATATCCAGTTAATCAAAAGCTTGCTACGGTTAAGTCTCGCAGCATCTTCAAAGTAGCTTGCCAAGTTTGGGTCGTTTACTAAGATTTCTGCCTCATCTGAGGTTAATTTGTATTGGTCGATTAAACGATTGAATTTGGCGATTGGAAGTTCAGGAAGATTGTTTTTTGCGTTTTCAATCCATTGGGGGTCAATGCATACCGGTGGCAAATCAGGATCTTTGACGTAACGATAATCAGCGGCATCTTCTTTGCTGCGCATGCTAAATGTTTTTTGTTCTTTGGTGTCCCAAAGCCTTGTTTCACGTATTATTTTTTGTCCACTTTCAATAAGTAGGATTTGTCGTTCTATTTCGTATTCAATTGCATCGGAGATGAATTTAAACGAGTTGATGTTTTTCAGTTCACAACGGGTACCTAATTCTTCGGCATCCTTTTTTCGTACCGAAATGTTGGTGTCGGCACGAAAGACACCCTCTTCCATGTTTCCTGAACAAACACCAATATAAGTGACGATACCATGAAGCATTTTAAGGTAAGCGCGTGCTTCGTATGAACTTTTGATGTCAGGATGGCTTACAATTTCAAGTAATGGTGAGCCTGCTCGATTGAGGTCCACCAAACTTACTCCTGCTTGTGGTGCGTGAATGTTTTTCCCTGCGTCCTCTTCCATATGTATTCGTTGGAGGCGAATATTTTTAAGTGCGCCGTCTTCAAGGCGTATTGCGACTAAACCATTAGAGCAAATAGGAAACTGATCCTGAGTGACCTGATATCCTTTGGGTAGGTCTGGGTAGAAGTAATGCTTGCGTGCGAACTCGCTCCATAAATTGATGGTGCAATTGGTTGCAAGACCTGTCGTTATAGCATCTAGAACGACTTGCTTATTCAGTACTGGAAGACTACCGGGGTATCCAGTGCATACAGGGTCAATATTGGTATTGGCCTGCTCTGTAGGCCCATTTTGGCTCGCACAAAAAATCTTGCTTTTTGTGTTGAGTTGTACGTGGACTTCGATTCCTATGTCAACTTGATAGTCTGGATAGCGGTCAAGAACCGATGCATTTGTAGTCATTATGCTCCTTTTTCTGAGCTTCCTCGAGACGGGTAGATATTGTAGACGTTTAGGCGGTCAGTATCAGCAACAGCCAATGTGATTTTACACTGGAACTCTCGCTCCAGGGTTAGTATAGCATTGTACTGAGTGTTGATAAGAAAATTGAAGGTTTCTTTGTGAACGGCTACGGTGATATTCCCAAGGATTTTTCCCTGCGCAAGCATTTCGTGAATACGATGAAGTACCGCAAACGCTTCGCTTTGAAGTGATTTTGTAAATCCGGTACCGCCGCAACAGGAACACTTGCTAGTGAGTTGTTGTTGTAAGGTTTTTCCTGAGCGCTTACGCGTCATCTGTACGAGGCCAAATTCAGAAACACGTAAGACAACTGACTGAAATTTGTCTTTTTCTTTTAACATCTTTTCAAACTGACGAAAGAGTTTTTGGCGGTTTGAATGACTCGACATATCAATAAAATCAATGACAATAAGGCCACCGACATTGCGGAGTCGTAGTTGTCGAACAATTTCTTCAGCTGCTTCTTGGTTTGTTTTAAAGATCGTTTCTTCAAGGCTTGAAGAAGTTCCCGTAAAGCGGCTTGTGTTCACGTCAATTACGGTCATTGCTTCTGTGGATTCTATGACGATTGAGCCGCCCGATTTGAGATGTACTTTGCTGTGCAG
>DNBB01000025.1:0-10096 GCA_003484685.1 Candidatus Babelota bacterium | reverse complement strand
CTATTTAGGTCACGTACAACTTCTTTTTCGAGTGCATCTTCAGCAGTGGTTCGTATGATGGCGCCCATACCCTCAGGTAAGCTTTTTTGTATGATTTCGCGCAATCGGTTGCGTTCTTCGGCTTGTCCGATTTTCTTGGAAATACAGATGCGCGGTATATTGGGCATTAACACGACAAAACGCCCAGGAAGAGTAAAACAGGTTGTAAGTTTTGCGCCCTTTTCTCCGATTGGTTCTTTGCTGACTTCGACAAGGATAGCTTCGCCTTCCTTGAGTATTTTATTCATATCCGGTTTTTCATGCCGCGTTGGCGCTGGTTGTGCCGGAACCGCACATTCATCTGCTTCGAATCCATCGTCTTGGTCGTCAGTCAAGTCAGACATTCGTGTTATTGCAAGTTCTCGATCGATCTCGGAAATATGCAAAAAGCCTGCCTTTTCTTGACCAATTTCAACAAAAGCAGTCTGGATGCCGGGAAGAACTTTTGTCACTGTGCCGCGAAAAAAACTTCGCTCTAGCCGGTTATTCGGTATTGCATCGAAATATATGTTTTCCAACTGGTTGCGCTCAGTAATCGCAATGCGCGTTTCCCAGGGAGTCGTATTTATTAAAAATTTTTTCATATGTCACCTCAATCCCAGTGTATCATATTTTTTGTAAAAAGAGCTAACTTAATAATTAAAATTTGTAATAAGTTGGAAAGGCTGGGAAAAACAAGGCTTTTTATTTATTGGGGTGGATACGTTGGTATTTTTTAATTAAGAACTGAAAAGGTAGAGAGGTGAGTTTATTGTTGTTTCGAAAGTTGTAATGCATTGAAAATTACCAAGGGTTTATGGGGTGATTTTTCTTCCCCATGAAAAAACCTGCTTTTTGCTGATTCAAAAGCGCTTTGAAAAGTGTTTTTTGCGTTCTCGATTGTTCCTGCGGCGTTTTGAATAGATGTTTGAAGATTCTGGATAGTTTCTTTGGGGTCAAATTTGACCATGCCGCTGCTTTTTTGCAGTTGTTGAATATTTTTGATTAAGTGATCTTTTTCAAGAAAAAGCAGCGGTTTTATACAAGGACTTCCTGTAAAACGCCCGGATAACATTGCGGCTTTTTCTGAAAGCTTTTGTGCTTGTTTTTCCAGGCTGCTCCATGTTTTTGGTCGGTGTGGCTTCTGAATAGTGGCGCGCATTGTTTGTGCGGTGACTATAAGTAGATAGAAACGGGCCGCCCCTGACAATTGGTGATATTGTTTTTCGAGAAGTTCTACTAGTGTCTCATTTAAGCTTTGTGTTTTTTTTGCAAGCTGATGTGTTGCGTTATTGAGTTCTTTTTTTTGTGGAAAAGAGTTGGGTAATATGCACAGGGCGATTGGCGCATATTTTTTGTTAAGTTCGTTGGCTAGATCTTTTTGTTTTGTCTTGCTGAGGCCATCTATAAATATTTGAAGGTTGTATTCAAGCGCTTCTTTGCTGCTTTTTATGTTCCACGGTTGTTCTAAGTCATCTTTAAATAATTCATTTTCTGTGTTTTGTGCACCTATTAGTGAAAGGTTGATGATCATAGAAAAAAGAAAAATTATGGTTCTCATCTTGTACTCCTTGGGAGCAAGAGCTGCAAGTTTGCTCTACTGTAGCATGTCTTGCGAGGCTTTTGCCAACTTCTTGTAAAATATCTTTATATTATTGCTATTTAAAATTGTTTTTTTGTAGGGTGAACAAAAAAACAGGTTAAGTCGTGGAGGTCGCCATGCGCTCTGGTTTGTTTCTGAGCATTTGTTTAGTATTTTTTCCGTCTGCGGGAGTTGCGGTTGAAGATATGGGTGAGCATAAAAATCCGGAGGTATTTGTTTTTACTGATGAAGGGTATCAGGCTCATAAAGAAACAATAGAGAAAGGTACGGGAAGTATTATAGGATGGGCCCGCTTTCAGCAGCGAAATTTGCTTTTAGATATGCCAGAAGGCAGGACGGCTGAAGATAATACAAAAATCCGAGAGGCACAACAGGAGTTTTTGTCGTTCTTGCAAGATGAGTCTGTTCCGCGTGTGGAATTTGTTCTTACTACCCCAGATAAGAATGGCCTTCTACCCTTGCAGCGATTTGTTTTGAACTCATGTGCTGATTTTGATGTGCAAGTATTCTTGCGTACTATTTTTGAAAATCCCAAGGTACCGCTTCTTAAAATACTTGCTGATTTTGATACGGGCGAACCGAACCCTTTAATTGTGCTTTTAATAGAGCGTTTCCCGGTTTTTTTTATAGAAGATTTTTTGCGGCTTATATTTGAAGATCAGCGTTTTGGTGCGCCTACTTTGAAAAAGCTTTTGTCGATAGAAAGTAGCTTCAATAAAAAGACTGTTGCGCGTCTTTTAGCTGAACGGTTATTGTCCTTTAACGAAATAATTGATGTCGGATTAAATCGGCTGATTACGTTAGATCGTCGGCTGGCTTTTTTACGCGCAACCCTTGAGGAGGCGGTATCGTTAATTTGGCTTCAGTACCCCTTGAGCCATCAGGAACTTTCGCAAGTTTTGATTAATTACATTGTTTCTAACAATAAAGAAAAGTTATTTAAAGCTTATTTGGAGCGATTGTTTTCTGTTGTTTTACCCTACACCGTTCAAGTTTTAACAGTTCTTTCAAAAGAGAGCAAAGAGCAAGTGTTTTCAGTTTTGCTAAAATATGGGCTTGCTAAACCACTTATTTCTTTTTTGTTGACGTTAAAACCTGAAAACAAAGATCTTTCGTATGCAAAAATTCTTCTACTGACTCCTAATGGATTAGGGAAAGCCGCGTTATACCAGGCTCTTGAAGGTGATTTTAAAGGTTTAGTATTGGCGATTTTACTTATCGGTAAAAGTTTTATTGATGAATTGGTTTTGCAGGGNNGCTGAATATTTTTTTCAAGTTGCTGAAATCTCCTGGTCCTGACGGAAAAACTGCCATTAATCATCTTATTGCCGGCGCTAACTTAGATCTTTTAAAAAAACTAGCCAATCATTACGCGCCTCAGTTTAAGAAGGTCCTTGCGGCGACTGCTCTTAAGGAAGGTGCTTTGCATAAAGCATGTCGACTGGACAATGAAAAATTGGTCACATTTTTGTTGCAAGCTACTAGAAACGTGAACAAGGGAAAAAACAAATTACTTTTTTCATATGATGAAGACGGGCTTTCTCCATTGATCTTATCGATAGAAGAGCAATATTTTTCTGCCCTGCAGGCTTTGCTGACCTATGCACATAAAGAGAATGTTTTGTCCAAGGCTTTGAATCAGAAGGATAAGAATCCTGGGACACCGGTACATTACTCAGCCTTTCAGCATGCACTATTGCACGAAGACGAGAATCCTTTTCTTTTAATAACAAGTTTTTTGCAGAAGCGAGGTTTGCGTAAGTTGTTTGATATATTGCTCAAAAGTGAAGCAAGTAATAAAAAGAGAGTTGATGAGTTATTAGAAGAGTTTGGGCTTTCTAGTCGAAAAAAGCTTTTTTCTTTTTTGCAGGGAAGGTTTGTGTTGACTAGTCCAAAAAACACACTAAACCATTGTAGTTCGCTTACAACTTTTTCTCCTACGACCAAGAGTTTTGATGAGCCTGAATTACGAGAGAAAACGTCTAAATTGTCATCAAACGCTGAAAGAGTAATATCAACGGGCAATTTTTCAAAAAAAGCATCAATGGGAAAAGTAGTTTCCATGCTGAATTTTTCTAAAGATGCCGCACTTTCTATTATTCCGTTTGATCGTCAGGTTTTCGAGATGTAGAAATTATTTTTTGATTTCATCCTCTTTTTTAAGGAGCTTTAGGAGGGCATCCATTTGTTTTTTGAATTCTTCCTGGGCCTCAAAGTTTTTGTTAATTGTTTCTAGGCCGAGTAAGATTTCCTGAAAAACATCATTAAAGAATTTTTCCCTACGTTGGAATAAGTCTTTTTGTGTCTGAAGTTCTTTGGTTAGGGAACAGATTGTGCTTGATAGTTTGGAGTTTTCGCCCGTTTTCTTTTTAAGTGCTTCACTTAAAAGTTTGTTTTGTATTGTTTTGCAACGTGCGATCTCAAACAATCCTTTTTTTGTGTTCGAGGCTCCTAGTACGATACCGCATTGGCATAGCAGTGCTAGATAAAAATTTTTTTTCATATCGGTTCCTTCGCTTTGTGCGGGTATGTTTTATGTCTTGTAGAGTAGAAAAGTTCTAACAGCTCGGCAAGGGGCGCATATAGCTAAGCTTTTGTAGGCGGAAACATTTTCTTGCGTTATAATTGGGCGCGAGATGGTCAATATTGAGGGAATCAAAAAATTAGAGGAGTTTTGCCATGAAACGGATACTTTTAACGTTTACCCTATTAACAGTATTGGGTGTCCCTGCTTGTCGCAAGCGCACACCTAAAAAGGCACGTATTTTGTCAGAAGAAGTACAGATAAAGACGGAACAGGGCGAAACCATAGTAGCGAAGGGTTCACTGTTTTTAGATGAAAGTTTAGGTGAGTTAGAGCTTGTTGAAGAAGTTGATGCGCAACAAAATAGTATACGCGATGATCTTTCTGCGGAGCCTTTGATGGCCGGGGATGCGTTATTTGAAGAAGTTGCAAACGAGCAAGAAGCGCTAGCTGACCGCATATGGGCAAGCCGTCGTGTTGAGCAAGCAAAACATGGATTGCACAATATTTACTTTGATTTGAACAAGTATGCTATTAAAAATAGCGAACAACAGAAGTTGGAAGATAACATTAAAGCAGCGAAAAAGCTTGTTGATGGGGGAACAACTATTGTTGTTGAGGGGCATGCATGCCAATATGGCGGATCGCCCGCATACAACATGATGCTCTCCGAAAAACGTGCGCGTATTGTTGCAAATCGCCTGATCAAAGCAGGTATTTCGGAGGCGCAGGTTAAGATTGTTGGACGCGGTAACGAAATGCCTATTGTCATGGAAGAAGGCGAACAGCGGCAGGCGCCAAATCGTCGCGTTGAGATTTATCCATTAATAGAACAATAAACGCTATATTGATACGAAATTAATTTTTGCCGGTGCGCTGAGTTTGTGAGGCGCACCGGTTTTTTTTTATTTTCCGACGCAAAATTGAGCAAAGACTGCGTCAAGTAGTTGCGTAGAGTGTTCTTGACCGGACATATGCGTGCATGCCTGGAGTACGTCTTGAAGTTTGAGTGAAATAAGCTCGTAACTTTGGGTTTCTGCTAGCAGATCCTTTTGGATGCTCTCAGCTATAGTTTTGATTTGAGTAAGAATCTGTATGTGGCGCTGATTAAGCGTAAACGGCAGCGCTGTTTTGGTAAGCATCACTTGCAGGTGTTGTGCGATCTTGTTTTCTAGTTTATCAAGTCCACGTCTATCTTTGCTTGAAATGAACACTGCGGGTGCGAGGCTACTTGATTGCTGGGCCTGTTTATCTGATTTGGTTTGAACCACAATGCATTTTTCTGAATATTTTTTTAAAAGCGCTTCATATTCCGCCAAATCGTAGTTGTTTTCTGGAAGGCCATCGATAAGTAATAAAATAAGATCAGCTTTTTGCGCTTCTTGATAGGTGCGTTCAATACCTGCAGTTTCGATCGGATCTTGAGTAGATCGTAGGCCTGCAGTATCAATAAGAGTCCATGCTATCCCATTTTTGTAAACCGTTGCTTCGATCGTGTCGCGCGTAGTTCCGGCGATTGGGGTAACAATAGCACGGTTTTGCTTGAAAAGCGCATTTAAAAGTGATGATTTGCCCGCATTAGTTGAACCAATAAGGGCGATCCGTATACCTTCTCGTAGTTGCTTTTGCGCACTAAATTGCTCTTGAGCTTGTTCAATGGTCGCGATGATTTCCTCTAAAATGTGGGATAGTTCGGTGTTGGGATTGTATTCTTCTTCGAGAAACTCGAAGCTTGCTTCGCACAGCGCACGGGCCGTTAGTAGCTTTGTCTCAAGACATTGTAGCCATTTGGAGAGGCTACCCTCTAGTTGTGCAAGAGATTTTTGCAGACTAGGAACGCTTTGCGCGCTGATAAGCTCTTGAATAGCTTCGGCTTGTAAAAGCGAAAGTTTGTTGTTTTCTACAGCGCGCCGGGTAAATTCACCCCGTTCCGCTGGGCGCGCACCTAGCTCGATGCATCGCGTAATAATGGCATTAACGATAAGTTGGTTATTGTGACACGTTATTTCAACAATGTCTTCGCCCGTAAAGCTTTGTGGTCCACGCATGAGAAGCAAAAGGACTTGGTCGATCTTCCTCCCAGATGAATCGAGGATCGCTCCAAAGGAAATCGTGTGAGAGCTTTTGCTTTCAAGGCTAGTTTTTCCAGGAAGCTGGACTGCTTGTGCTGCAATATCAACTGCATCTTTTCCGGATAAACGGATAAGTGCAATTGCTCCAGGGCCGATAGGAGTTGCCTGGGCAATAATAGTGTTATTTTGCATGTCCCAACACAATGCGGTATCCGCGCAATGCTTTTTTAAATTCACGCTTGATGATGGTCATAAGCAATGGGGATAATCCGCTAAACAAGCGGCGATCTTGGTCTTCGTTTTCAAGGAGATATCCAGAGAATGTTATCGCAAGTTCGCGTCCTTGAACCGTTGCCGTGTAGGTAGCGTTCGTCTTGTCCATTAACTCTAAGAGCGTATTTAGTTGTTCTTTGATTTTTTCCACAAGTTCTGGCTCCCAAACACTTTGGATTGGTTCTTGCGTTTGGGTATTTACTGGTTTAGGCATCTTTTGAGCGACCGTGGCTGTTTCTTCAACTTTGTTGTTTCCACGCGCCAATTTTTCTGTTTTTGGGGTTTCAGTTGCGAGTGCCTTTGAAAGCTCGCTGGTTGCGGTTTGATTGGCGTGTACACGCTCTGTCCGATTGGTGTTTTTGCTTTCTGTCGGTTTAGAAGTAGAACGCTCTTGTCGGACTGGTTTTTTGTTTCGTTCTTGTACGTCTGAACGTTTTAATGTTTCATGTTTTTTGTCGCGATTTGCTCGATCTTCGCGTGCAGGTCTGCGTTCGCGTCCCTGTTCTTGGGTGCCGCCTTGTGAGGGAAAAACAAGCGCAACCTTTGCAGAGCGCTTAAGAAAGCCAAAAAAATTGCGTGCTGGGTGCTCGAGAATTCGGACTGAAAATTCAGAAGGGCGTCCGGCCTCTTCCCATGCTTTATTGATAGCTTTTTCGATAGAAGATGCTTCTTGGACGATTGATTTCATCAAAGTTCCTACCATGTATGAAGTTGAAGGATATGGTTTGGTATTTGGTGCTGTTGTTTGGATAAAAAATAAACGGGGATGTGGCGCATTGCAACAAAAAAGAAATGGAGTGGGAAACGGGATTTGAACCCGCGACCTTTGCCATGGCAAGGCAACGCTCTACCAGCTNNCTACCAGCTGAGCTATTCCCACATATATATCAAAATAATACCTAGGAACACGATAGCATACCTGCTACACTTGTCAACGAAAAATTGCGAAACTTGTGAGCTGGTGATAGACGTATGATCGATGCATTGCGTGGGCGCATTGTTGCTGTTAAGACAGATAGCCTGACAATCGATGTTAACGGTATCTTTTTTCTTCTAAATATGGCCTATTCGGGAGATTTTTTAGAGAACCAAGATGCAACTCTTTTTGTTCATATGTACTGGAATCAGGAAACTGGCCCACAACTTTTTGGCTTTTCAGCCCTACAGGATCGCATGCTCTTTGGTTTGCTTTTAACTGTTTCGGGCGTTGGGCCTCGGCTTGCACTTGCTGTTTTGCGTGATTTAGCGCGCGATGTTGTGGTTGATGCGATTTTGCGTGGCGATAGTGCAACGCTAAGCCGCGTTAGCGGCTTAGGGCGAAAAAAAGCCGAAACATTGATCTTGTCCCTCAAAGATAAAGTGCAAACTCATCTAGAGGCAGGATCTTTGGGTGTGTTAGGAAAACAAACGCAAACAATTTCTGAAGCGATCAGAGCTTTAGAAGCACTTGGATATGCAAAATTAGAGACAAAAAATGCAGTCGATGCTGTTTGCAAATCAACGCGAGATGCACAAAAAGAGCTACAAACGCATGAAATTTTAAAAGCTGCACTCAAAAAGCTCTCAAAGCGCTCCGCTTAGAATAAGGTTGTGGAGTGGGAAACGGGATTTGAACCCGCGACCTTTGCCTTGGGAGGGCAACGCTCTACCAGCTGAGCTATTCCCACATTGCTTTGATAATAATTGTAGATTTTTCTTGTTTCCTGTCAAAAAACAATAATCTTTAAGGCTTATTTTTGTTCGTAGGCTTGTGTTACGGTAGAAAAAAATACGTTTGATTTGGAGGATGATACAGTGATGCGTTCGAGCTTCTTGAGCATATGTATAGGTGTTCTAGTTTTTGGCCAATATCATCTAGTTTTTTCTACGGGGATCTTGCAAGATTTCTCACAAATACAGGCGGCTTTAGAAAAAACAGTTATGCCGATCAAGCAAACAGATTTGGATATTATAGCTGAGAAAAATGGGTATGGATATAAAGCAGCTAATTTATTTTCTTTGAAACAGCTTCTTAAAATCGTTAATGCACAAATTAACGTACGCACCCATTATTCTTTTATTGTGCCTGATTTTGTTGCTATTTCGAGCGATCAGACACAAAAACTTCTTCTGAGTCGTGGTGTTGACGTCGCTAAACAATGGCAAAAAATAATACATGAAGTCTTTCCAGATGAAGCATCAAAAACGATGGTTTTTAAAGAAAAACATCTGCCTCAAATATTTTTTACTAAACTTAATACACTAATAATAAATCCTATTAAAAGCACCTTTAATGCCATTGCTGAGGACAATAAAGCTGATCTTCGATTAGACCAACAGGCTGACCACTTATTTAAAAAACTTATCAAAGAAGTAGGTGAAAAAAATCAGCGCTGCATGGTCCGTAGTTCTGGTAGGGAGGATACGACAGAGCTTGCTAATGCCGGCGGAAACGAAACGGTTGCCAATGTAATGCCAAAATTTTCAAGTATTAGTCGAGCAATAGGGATTGTTGTGGGTTCGTATTTTAGTGAAAAATCCTTGTTACAAAGGTTAGGCGCAGGGGATACCACAATTTTTGATTTGCCGATGATGCCAGTATTGGTACAAGAAATGGTTGGTGAAGCACCGGATGGCATGACACCAGAAGATGCCATTCCGCGTTGTGGCGTCATGTTTACTGAGGAACCCGAAGGTGGTTTATCACGAATAACAAATTATGAAAAAACTTCAGGAATCTCTGTTATTCAAGCTTCTTATGGCCATAACGAAGGGGTTGTAAATAGTATTGTTTCAGTTGATACGTATTACACGATTGATTCTGGATATTGGTTTCCTGTTATTCGTTCTAAATTGTTTCGTTTGGCTCCTGGCGCGCAGAGCGGGCAGCTTGTTCGAAAAGAAAATCCAGCGAGTATGCGAAAAATTCCAGCTCTTTCTCCCGAAGAGGTGTTGATTTTGTCCGTGTTAGCTTCGGGGCTGGAGCGCTTTTACCAGCGCCCCATGGACGTTGAATTTGTTATAAATCGGAAAGAAAAATTAATTGCTATTGTGCAGGCTCGTCCCATTGTACACCCGGTTTATGCTGTACAACACTCCTATCTTGCAAAGATCCCCAAGGGAGCTTTTGCGGGAGAGGTTATTGGCGCAGCCGGCGGTAGCGTTCATATTTTATCTAATAAAACTGATTTTATTGCCGCAAAAACTATTGGTGAAGCGCTGAGTGTCTATCAACAGCCTGGCTTTAATCGAAGTTCTGTAGAGTGTATTTTGATTGGGAAACATGCGCCATCGACGTCTCATGAGGCAACAACATTTCGTAGTGAAAGTAAACCGGTTATATTTTTGTCTGATTATAAGCGTCTTGATAGTATTTTAGAGCAAAATGGATCGGTGTTGGTTGATACACAACGTGGTGCATTTGTTCCATATCAAGGGGCATTGAAAAAACTTAAGGAATTCATCTCTGAGAATATTGTTGTTACTGGTTGGGTACAATATCCAATCCCCGCGCTTTTGAGTTTGGTAGCTCGACGAGGTATGCGGCACTTTTTTTCTGTAACAAAACAGGCTTCGGCAATTGAAGGCCTGCTTTTGCTGGTAAATAAGGAATATGTAAAGAAAGAG
>DNBB01000013.1 GCA_003484685.1 Candidatus Babelota bacterium | reverse complement strand
CAGTATGAACTAAGATGTACAGAAGCGACCCCAGAAAGCAATGTTTCATCCTCACTCATAACAAAAGCGACCGGCACCTCTTCATCATCAACAACAACGCCTACAACAGCAACCTGTAAAACACCTGGGTAGCGCGAAATAACCGCCTCAATCTCCTGAGGGTAGATATTGATCCCTTTGTTGATTATTAAATCCTTGGAGCGTCCACTGATCACTAACTCACCGCGTGCAGTACACCAACCCAAGTCCCCAGTATTCAGCCAACCATCCTGAAGAATAGCATTGGTAGCCTCAGGCGCTTGATAATACCCCATCATAACGTTTTCACCATGTACCCAGACTTCACCAACTTCTCCTGTTGCTGACTCATGCCCATCTTCAGAACGAATTTGGATCGCAACCCCATAAACAGGCTCACCAACACAATATTCAGGCGTTTCTCCATCAAAAAGATTAACCGCTATCAACGGGCCCATCTCGGTTAATCCATACCCATTAGAGAGTCGCCGCCCATACACCAACTCAAAAGCACGCTTAATAGGTGCATGCAATGCATCGCCCCCACAAAAACAGAGTGTAACCGTCGAAAAATCAAAGTCACGCATACGGCACAAAAGACCAAAAAGCTGAGGAATACCAAGTACTGCAGTTGGATGTTCGCTAAACCCTTTTAACAAAGCCTTTCGAGTAATCTTAGGAACAATTATCACGGTTGCACCTACCAACAAAGGCGACCACACACAGGTATTCTGCATATAGCTATGGAAAAGCGGAAGCGCAGCAAGAACACGTTCATGTTCACCAAGCTCAAGCGTTGTTGCTGCTTGTAGCGCGTTGGTTAAAAGGCCAGCCCCACTGAGCATAACACCCTTTGGTACACCGGTCGTACCGGAGGTGTACAAAAGAACTGCAAGCGAATCTCCTGCATCTTTGTGTTGAACAAAAAGTTCCTCATGACAAATCCCGAATGTCAAAAGCTCTTCAACAGCAAGCGTTTTAATATCTGGCGCCGCACGAACAAAACGATCGTGCAACGAAGACGAAACAAAGGCATAATCCGGTCGTGCATCGTGCACAATGTGCACAAGTTCATCTTCCTGCAAAAATGAATTTAGTGGCACCACCACTGCGCCGGCTAGCCACGCTGCATGATATGCAACATAAAAATCAATGCTGTTTTCATAAAAGACAAGTACGCGAGCTCCACGAACAAGTCCCCGATCAAGTAGCGCCGTTGCAACAACACACGCACGCCAAAACAATTGTTCAAACGAAACACGTTCATCCCCACAAATTAGCGCTTCCCGCTCAGGCCACAATATAGCAGCACGCTTTAAAAGCTCTCTTGGGTGTATAAATTTGCCATCGCGGTGCAATGGTGCCCGCATCGCCTCAAATCGCTTTTTCTTCTCTTCCATGATACCCTAACCCAGATAATGTACCGGTATTTGTGGTTAGTCTAAAAAAGCGTAGCAGTGTTTATGAACAGATTTTCTAAAGGTTTTTTACTAGTCCTCGAAGGACTTGATGGAGCAGGTAAAACAACTACTAGTAACCTGCTAACAACCAAGCTTCGCCAAAAAGGCTTTAAGGTCTTACAAACCAAGGAACCGGGAGATTCATGCATTGGCAGCACCCTACGTACACTCGTAAACACCACCAAAGAAAATCTAGAACCACTTGCAGAATACTTACTCTTTGCTGCGGACCGTGCTCAACACGTTCAAGAAATTGTTCGCCCTGCGTTAGAACGCGGCGAAATCGTTATTTCTGACCGCATGGCTGACTCTTCGCTAGCATACCAGGGATACGGACGCGGGCTTTGTAGTGAACGCATTGCACTAGTCAACGCCTGGGCGCTCGGATCGATACGTCCTAACCTGACGGTGTACCTAAAACTTACGACAGAAGAAGCACTCATGCGCATCACCAAACGTAATGAACAACGCACAAGGTTTGAAGAACAAAATGCATTTCTTGAACGAGTAAAATCTGGTTTTGATACACTTTTTGCTACGGCCTCTTCAACGCGGCTCTCTGTTGATGGCACAAAACCACCCCAAGAAATTGTTTCCATCATCTACCACCACATTCTCGAAAATTCAGGCAGGTAAAGTCAATGCACTATCAACGCGCCGCATACTTGTACCGCGTCCCACCACAAACTAATATCCCAGCAGCGCTCGCTACCATCATTATCAAGCTTCTGGACATAGCAAGTTCTCGTGCTGAGCAGGAACGCATTGTCAACAAGCTACATCCCCAAATCCGTTGGATAGCCCCAGAAAAACGAGTCTACAAAAAAAGTGAGCTCGAAGCACTGCTCGCAGAAACCAAACAACAGCAGCTAAAGCCGCTGCTTTTTGTTATTACTAATGCGGAACTCTTGCAAGAACAGGCGGCTAATAGCCTGCTCAAAGTCCTAGAGGAACCGCCACATAATGTATTTTTTATCCTAACCACCACCAATGAACAGCAGATCTTACCGACCATACGCTCCCGCCTTATGCACCAAGAGCTCACAGAGCATGAAGTACATCAAGAAACACATCTGGTCTTTCTCTTTTTTACCAAGATGCCTATTGGTTCATTTGTAGAATTGCATGAACTTTTATCAAAACAAGATATTGATGATATTCAAAGCGCACGACTTTTGGATTCACTCATCGCCCACTGGCACGCAAAAGAAATAGAAGGAAACCTTGAAGCAAAAAAAGTACTTAAGGTGTTACTCTACTTTGCCCAAAAGCTCCCGATGCCCGGCAGCAGCAAGCTCTTTTGGCGAACGATATATCTGAGTATCAGTACTGCCTTGCAAAAGTGATCGCCCACTTGCAATTTGCGCAGAACGTGGCCAATACCGCCAAGCAAGTAAGCCGAGGACTCCTAAACTCCCTGCACAGGTCAAAGAAACAACAAACTTCTTTTTAAGTGCCGCAAAGGCTTGGGCACGTTTTTGCTCTTGCTCAACAAACGATTCTATTGCTGTACAAAATTCTTGTTTCTTTGAGGCACGCTCTTTGGCCGTCACAACAACCGCCTTGTCCCTCTCTGGATCATCGCTGTTGACCAGATACCAGGTACCGCAAGACCCTACGTTATCAATCTGCTTCTTGTACAGATCCGGATTTTTCAAAATTGCTTCCCTGTGCTCATTTAAAACATCCGCTGTCTCGTAACAGCAAAGCTGAAGGAAAAGGGGTGATGGATCTTCCGGATTAGTTAAATTAAGCATTTGAAAATCATGCAGGTCATAAATAGTAATTAGTTGCGAAGACAAATCAAAAACGCTTTTTAGCTTCTTAACCAGACTATTAAGGTTCTTACAAACAAACTCTTCATTTTTGTCGTTTAAAACAGTCGTGTGAGAAATTTCGCCCCAATGACAATAGAGATCCTGCAGAAGCTTTTCAAACGTAAGCGATTTTCTATCGCAGGCTTCTTTTATTGATTGTTGTATCGAGTGAAAAGTCGGGTGATACGCAATAACCAAGAACAGCTTAAATGGGTCATACCAAGCACAAAATTCGACATTTCTTGCAGTACGGCCTAGAAAAAAATTAAAAACATAAGACCTACAAGCTTCCCAACTCACCTGCTTCTGCGGTGCACTAGCAAACACCTGTTTTGTGCTCAAGAGCACACCAAGACCTATGCATAAAACACAAAGGTATTTTCTAACGATTATATTTCCCACAAAAACCCCCCAAAGACTTCGTTTTTATCTGGCACCTATATGCTAACCATTTTAAAAAACTTTTATAATTTGTCAATTTGGCTACTTTCTTGCACTATTGCAAACCTTCAACATGCATAGATTGCCACTCGTACATTAACCGTGTTTTAGGTAGCCTGGGCAATATTTTTTTTCTACACTTAGAGAGTAATCAGATCGCTATCATCAAGGACGGAGGGCATAATCATGGCCGTTTCATCAATTGGCGACATCCTTCGTGCCACACTCCCGGAACAGGGTTGGCAAGCCAAACTTTTGAGTCAATGGCCCCATATCGTTGGACCACTGCACGAACAGATGCGTATTGAAAAAGTACAGCGTGATTGCCTCGTTATTGGTGTGTATGATCCTCATTGGATGCACGAGCTATTTATGCTCGCACCAACAATCCTGGAAGCTATTCAAAACAATTTTGGTGAAACGCCCATTACCAACTTGCGCTTTATTTGTGTACAAAAAAAAGAAACCGTAACGCAGGTAAAAACCACCGAAACACCGCAAAAGAAAGAAGAAAAACAGCTTTCTCCGCATCATGAGCAGGTGCTAACCCGCGTGCAAAGCAACGAACTCAAAAGTGCGCTCCGTACATTTTTTGCCAACTGCGTCACATGAAAAAAACAGTCAAATACCTGCTTACGTTTACTATCTATTCTGGCACGATAGCTGTTGGGTTCTTTCTCCTACAAGCGCTTTACTTTTGGGTAAGCAACCGGCAAGCAAACCAAACACACGTTTTAGCTTTTGCCGCAGGAAGGTCTGGAGGACACATTGTGCCCGCACGCGCAATCGCCGCGCAAGACAAACGCAACAATACCGCAGTTACAACGCTTTTTTTCTCACCTAACAGCCCACTCGACTTCCAACTGCTTACCAATCGGCCAGAAGTCGATCGGCACATCGCATATCCTCTGAATAACATTCCACGTACCCGATACGCTCATCTTGCCTGGTACCTTCTCAAAATGCTCATGACCACAGGTCGCGCATACATACAACT
>DNBB01000030.1 GCA_003484685.1 Candidatus Babelota bacterium | reverse complement strand
AACCTTGAGACATACTACCTCAAAAACTTAACAAAACCTTTACCACAAAAAACACCGCTACGGTTATGGGAAAAACTGCCCGCAAACGGACCCGCGCCACTCGATTTAACAAAAAAAGCACGCTTTTCTGGTACAGAAATAGAAAACAATAAACTCCTTGGTAACTATATACAGCACAAAAACACAATTCCTCAGAACAATAGTGCTGCCTATTTGTTAGAAAGACTCGCCCACAAAACCAAAGAACCGAGAAGAAAGTTTATTGAACTCCTTAGAAAAAAAGATACATTAAGCCTTCCTGAACAAAAAAAATTTATTTACCTTTTGCGCGAACTTACACAAAGCCTTCTCGTCTTCTTCGAGGACTTCCCCTGGGTTGTTGCAGAAAATTTCTTCGATGGGGACTACAAGCAGGCATTCGAGAAACTTAAAGTAGCCATTTCAAGCACAATAGCAACAGCAAACACCGATGAATTCACCTTGGCAGTCAACCCCCTTGCTTTTCTGCTCATCTTGCAAGTTTTATTTCAAAATAATGCACCCATCCCAAACAAAAGGCTTGATTATTCTATCGAAGACCTAGCTTCATTTATCAAAAATCGGCCAGGAAACTTCTTTACGTATGCAGCCTCTTATTGGCGCAGCCCAAAAACCTTTATCGCGACAACAATCCTTGGGCAAATATTTTCTGACCCAAAAATCGCAAGCCTGTTTTTTCATTTGATGCCATCACTCAGCTGGACCCCTCAGCTTGGTTTGCGTGGCAAATTAACAATAAGCAACGATAGCGGCATTGACCCCTATAAACTAGCTCAAGCCGTTGCTGAAGCGGAGACAATCTTATCAACAGATGGGATCGTTATGCCTACCCTTAAGTTTCTCACTTTTTTCTGGGGCGGACAGCAATTAAGCTCATTTTCAGAATTTGAGATTGCGAAGATAGCCGAAGCCATCAAAAACTCACTTGAAACCTGCTTTACGAACATAGATGAGGTACTTAGCACCTTTGACAAAAAAACAATCGAGCACACTAATCTTTTTGATTCTTTGCAACCACGCACCCAAGTTGGCCGGATGATATTAGCCAAAGATATCCTTTATGGCGACGATCAAACACCAAAAAACACCCAAAGCAGAGAGGACTCACTACTTCAATGGGCAAGCAAAGACGGCGACTCGTTAAGCAAAATTCAAAAAACATTTGAGGGCATTGCAACATTTGAGCAAAATACCCTTACTTCATTTAGCAAACGATCTTTTTCGTACCAGCGCTTTTTAGACGCATGTACCCAAATCTTGCCACCACATGGAAGCACAATTGCACATTTAGTAGGTACCGGATGTCACTATACATGGGAAGGTATAAAGCTTTCTAAGAAAAAAGTAGGCTCTTTACTTAATCCTCACCTCCCCGAAATAGCCGTTAAATCCTGGAATTATGGAAAAACTGTCTTTGATGAATCCTATAAATCAACAAGCCGCGCGATACAAAAACTCGATGACACAGTCAGTGAAAAAACGGAAAAAACAGATCAAAATAAAAAGAGTCTACAAAAAGCAGAAAAAATCAACGGTGCAATATATTGGGGCTTACGCCTCACGCCTGCAGTTCTCTCTCTATACCTTGCAAACACGCTTTTTCAAGAGGGCAGAAAAACATGGGCTGCTAGCTCCAGTCCAAGCAACTTTGCCTATAATGCCGCCTATCAAATGATAACCCTTGACGCAATTCCTTCGTTTTTAGATCGTCTCCGCGCACCTCTCAGGCTAACAGCGCACAGCCGATACATCTATGAAGGCGCATCAACTGTTACCGAGAATACTTACGAACCGCGCACCTTTGCTGATCAGATAACCCGCGCGTACCTCTGGCTTTCCCGCGGAAAAAGCATTATTACACAAACTCCAACTTCAAAAACATACACCTATACCCCTTCTTTAGTAAAAGGCGCCCTATCGTTTATGGGAGGTTCAGCTATGGGAGCAGCAAGCATGGCAACTCTTGGCCTAGCTAGTGCTATTGGAGCTTTTGAGACCGTTCGTTTTATTCATACATGGGCAGAAGGAAACGATGTTTGGGATGGTAAAAAAACCGTTATGGTCGAAGACATGCAGCGCGATTTACAAGCTGCTGCCACATTTACGCAAGACGTAAAAACATTAGTTCATGATCTGCAAAATGCAATCGATAGCATACAGGAAAAAGCATCTCGAATCCTACCCCCGGTAGAGCAAACAGAACAAATAACTACTCCGTTTTTGCAAGAACATCTAGACGAAATCAACAAAATTCTCGGCTATCACCCATTCCACAACATCGGAAATATAGCCAACAGCAAAAACGAAGTGGAAATTATCTCCGCATTTCAAAGCGCACAACACTGGCTGCCCTCTCTTATGTACCATCTCGGTGTTATTGATGCGCACTTAGCAAAAGCAAAGCTTGTAGGTAAGGTTTTAGAAGAAAATCGTAAGGAATTTATCAAAAATATGGAAGACAACCCCGTTGCGGCAGAGAAGTCACTTAAGGCGATACCATATATCGCACAATTAAAAGAATACAAAACAAAAGTGCCAGAAACACAGCATCAAGACGTACAACGCTTACTTGATGAACTCTGTACACCCAATACAGGAATCATTACCACCTTCAAAGCGCCAACGCCTGAAGAAATACTCAATAATCCGGTTAAATCAAAACAAATAGCACTAGTAAAGAGCTTGCAAAAAGGCCATTGGGCAGATGCCGTAGAAATATTTAAACGTATCTCTGTGTTAAATCAATACAAGCACCAAAAAGACTTACAGATATTAATTGATAAGTTTATCGCATCGGCCCCAGAAGAAATGCAGTCCTCAATGATAACTTTCTTAGACCAAACAAGAGCCAAAGCGGAACAACCGCAGAAGAGCAGGCAAAAAGCAGTAGCTGAATGTCTAGAGAAAGAAGATTTCACCGGTGCTGAGAGGATCTTGAAAGAAATCATTGTAATAGATGCATGCGTAGAACTCTTACAGGGTTACAAAAACAAATCTCCCGAGCTAGAAAAACTCATTAACGAATTAGAAGAATTTATCTCAAAACAACCGCTAGATCAAAAAAAGCTCGAATTATTTAACTGGGTGATTGATGACATTATCAAAGAATTGGGAACAAATTCAAACACCTCAATTTTGAAACAAATAAAAAAAATACGTCCGCTTTTTGTACGACCGCCCAAATAAAACAATCCAAAGTAGCTTAAACAAAATCTGCACACGCGATATTCTTCTACTAGGCTGACAAGTTAAGAAGGAGGGAAAGATATGAAAAAAAATAACATGATTCGCGTACAAGGTGCTCGCGAACATAACCTAAAAAACATCTCTGTTAGCCTCCCGAAAGATTCGCTGACGGTCATTACCGGACCATCAGGATCAGGCAAAAGCTCTCTTGCCTTTGATGTGTTACATGCAGAAGGCCAGCGACGCTATCTTGAATCCCTTTCATCATATGCACGCCAATTTCTGGGCATGCCGCAAAAACCTGACTGCGACTCGATCGAAGGGCTATGCCCTGCGATTGCAATTGATCAAAAAACTGTCGGCTCCAACCCGCGTTCAACCGTAGGCACCATCACCGAAGTCTCCGATTATCTTCGCATCCTTTTTGCCCGTATCGGCATTTTATCCTGCCCTAATTGCGGACAAAAAGTACAACCAACATCGCCCCAAGAAATTATTCGACAAATTTTAGAACAACATCACGGTAAAATCATCGGTATCTACGCACCCCTAGTAGAACGGCGCAAAGGAACCTTTGTTAAAGAATTAGCCGATTGGATCGAAAAAGGTGCCGTTACGTTTGTAATTGATGGCCAAACCCATCGCTTGCGCACGACTCACAATATCATCCAACTCAACCTAAAAAAAACCGTTCCCCATACCATCAGCGCACACATCGATACCATCGAAGTACTGCCTAGCAACCCTGATGAGCGCGCACGTTTGGGCGAAGCAATTGAAAAAAGCTGTCAATTATCAGGCGGTTCATGTCGCATACGCATTGGAGACGAAGAACAGCTCTTTTCTACAGCACAAGGCTGTACCACCTGCGGAATCTCGTTCCCTGATCTTGAACCCCGGCACTTTTCATTTAATTCCCCTCTTGGTGCGTGTCCCGCATGCCATGGGCTTGGTGTTACCCTACCGCACGAGGCATTTTTTGGCGCCGTAAGCATGACCTGTTCAACCTGCTCCGGTCGCCGCCTCAACGATTTAGCGCTTTCTGTAACTATCGGAGATAAAAACATCTTCGAGTTAGGTGAGTACGCCATATCCGAGCTACAAAAATTTTTTCAGGCACTCCATCTTACCCAGATAGAACGGCATATTGCCGAACGACTTATTGCTGAAATTACCCACCGCTTAAGCTTTCTTGTCGACGTTGGACTGGGATACCTTTCGATTAACCGTGATGCTCGATCTCTTTCTGGCGGCGAAGGGCAACGAATCCGACTTGCACGGCAGCTTGGCTCTGCTTTGAGCGGTATTTTGTATCTCTTGGACGAACCGAGCATCGGACTCCATCAACGTGATAACGACCGCCTCATTGCTACACTTAAAAAATTACGCGACCAAGGCAACACAGTTATCGTTGTTGAACACGACTTTGACACCATGAAAAACGCTGATTTTATCATAGATATGGGTCCTGCTGCGGGTATTCACGGAGGTTCAATCGTTGCAATCGGAACACCAGAAGAAATCAAACAAAATCCGCACTCACTTACGGGACAATACCTTGCTGAAATTAGAAGTATTCCGCTTCCACCACGCCGCAGAACGCCACAAGGCTTTTTACAAGTAACCCATGCTCAAGCCAATAATCTACATGACGTTACCGTCTCGATACCGCTCGGCCTTCTATGTACAATTTCTGGCGTCTCTGGCTCAGGAAAAAGTTCGCTCGTAATGGATGAAATCGTTCCAGAACTTTCGATGCAGCTTAAAACCCAAAGCTGGAAACCACATAATGCAGAAATCACCGGGGCAGAAAACTTATTCTCTATGGTCATTATCGACCAGAGCCCTATCGGAAGAACCCCCCGATCAAATCCTGCAACGTATGTTGGCTTTTTTGATGAAATCAGAAACCTTTTTGCACAACTACCCGAAAGTGTTGCGCGCGGCTATCGATCTGGAAGGTTCAGCTTTAACGTCAAAGAAGGCCGCTGCCAAGAATGTAATGGTGAAGGAACCAAAACAATCGCCATGCACTTTTTGCCTGATGTGACCGTAGAATGTCGCAGCTGCCAAGGAAAGCGATTCAATCGTCAGACACTTGAGATAACCTATCGGGGCAAAAACATAGCAGACATCCTTGATATGACTATTTTTGAGGCACAGGAATTTTTCAAGCACCACCGAACCATCAATAAACGCTTACAACTTCTTTGTGACGTCGGTCTTGATTATCTCAAACTCGGTCAACCGGCAACAACCCTATCAGGCGGTGAAGCGCAACGAATCAAACTTGTTAACGAACTTGCCAAGCGGGGAAACAAAACTCTCTATGTCCTTGACGAACCGACAACAGGACTGCATGCCTGCGACATCGAAAAGCTCTTACAAGTCTTCGATCGCCTCATTGAGAAAGGCAATTCACTACTTGTCATCGAACACAACCTGGACGTTTTAAAATATTCAGATTACATTATAGATATGGGGCCTGAGGGTGGCGATCAAGGCGGTTTTATTATCGCAACTGGCACACCCGAGCATGTCGCACAAAGCGGTGCCAGCTATACGGGAACCTATCTAAAACCGTTGATAAAAAAAGAAAAATAAGTGGGGGAAGGCAATCATGAATCGTATTTTTGTATGTACTTTTTTCTCAGTCTTGTGCCATACACTCTGTATACATGCACGCGTTTCTGAACCAATACACGATCAATCAGCCTACGAAGACTATCAAATCCAAAAGCTGGTATCAACAGTCAAGGATATGCCGGAAGAAAAAACATACGCCAAGGGCCAAACCCCAAATTCATACGACACACTTGAAGTAGTACCCCCAAGCCAAGAAAAAATAGAGAACATCAAGCATAGATGCAAACGGCGCAAACAACTCTTTACCCTGGTGCGAACAGGCACGCTTTTGGGCGGCGTTGGTTTTATTGCCTGGAAGTTACTGCACAAAAAAAAACCTGCGCAAAATATTTCTGAGGAAGACTTACACCAGATAACCCAACGAATCAGCACACTCGAACAACAAATAAGTCAGGCAGCAACACCGCCTTTTCAATCATCTCGGCATTGGCTCCTCCAAGAAGCTCAACAAATTGGCACCCATACAGGTAGCCTTATCCTCGACGGGCTTATTGGTGCACTGGTTGTTGATGCAATCACCGGAAGCATAACCAACACGGTAACACGACAAATACCACTTAGAGAGCTGCTCGCGCGCAAACCATCACTCGAATGGTTCCTCCAAAGCCACACCAATTACCAGATTAACTGCAATAGCTTTTCTCATGTCCTCAAAGAACTCGCCTTTACCCAGGATCAGGATCTTATCCGATATTATCTGTGGTACCACGCCCAAGAATTTATGCATGATCTTGAACAAATTCTAGGATTTCTTGAATTTGAACTTACCCAACCGCACACCAAGCAACAAAAAAATCGCATACAGCTTCACATGCAAACCATTAAAAGAACAAGCCATTCGTTATGCGAAAAATTAAATTCATTCCTTGGGCGCGCTGAGATCACCACACAGCTCACCACGCCGATACAAGAAAATCTTTCGTACATACAAAACACCATAGAAGAAGTTCGTGCAACAAACACCAGATCTAACATGTTTTTTACGGCAATCTAAGCATTATCTTCAATGGCCTTGCCAGAAACCCCAACAAAAAAACTTTTCAAAAATAAAATTATATATATACTAAGATAAAATAAAATCATTGGTATCTATCCAGATAAAAAATAAAAAGCACGCGGAGCTCTCAATATGAAAACAACAAAAAAAGCCTTAATCTTCATTTTTGTGGCATTTCTTCTTGGCATCAGCCCATTGTCCGCCAGCAAGGAAAAATACTGTGCATTTCAGCCACAAATTGAACAATTACAAAAAATCCATAAAGACATAAGAACGGCGAACAAGGCAAATACTCTTACTAGCGACTCTCTCTTAGCACAAATAAACGAGCTTAAGACAATCATTTCCAAAGTAGGCATTTACTTGTCTCACGCAGAAAAAAACGCGCTAGAGAAAACCATCGCTCTAGCCCAAAATAGCTGCAACGCAGCCAAATCAAAATGGTCGCGGCTTTGGCATCTGGCCAAAGAAGCCGATTTTTCCCGACTAAACACCGCTGCAACGAACTTACAAAAGAATATTAAAAAACTAACGAAGAAACTCACCACACTCACAGCTACATACGCAGAAAGCATGGCTCAAACAAAAAAGCTCATAAACGAAGCAAGGGAAAAACAGGCTGAAATACAAAGTTTCTTAGATAAACACGAAAAGCTTCGCCCACTTTATGTGGAAGAGCAAGGTGAACTTGCCCTACTAAAAGGAGTATGCACTGCGACAAAAAAAGCCGTCGAGGACCCATCACTTTTTAAACCACAACACCTAGAAGATCTAACTACTGCCTACAGACGCGCAACTGAGTTATTTAAAAAAACATTAGAAAGACGCAGCGCGCTGGACTCAGCTATCGTCGACCTAGAAACCACAAAAATACAATTCGCTGACAAGAAAAACAATTCCCAAGAATCACAAGATGCGTACAACAAACTTCAATCGATGCTTGATCTTTGTAACAAATATAAACGTGGGACTCAAGCCGACTTTACCCCCATCATTTTCGGCGGCCACGATTACCGAAAAATACTAACCTTCAATCCTCAAAAAATAAAAACTGAACGGAACATGATTCAACTAACACTTGCATCGGCGCTAAAAAAAGAACCTCTCGCAGACGAGAAGCAAGAGAAGCCACAAGAACTGAGGAAGGCGCTTCTTTTAAAAATAGAAGAGGTCAAAAAGACCGAAGGTAAAAACGAAGAACAAGCCCATATAATAATACTATTAGCTGGCCTAACACAGAAAGATCCGGAACTTGCAATAGGCGAAAACCAGTATCAAGCGCAACAACTGCTAGAAATTTTTGGCAATCTACAAAAATTTCCTAAAGAACAGCTGTGCACTCAAGCCCAAAAAATCACCTCGCACGAAGAAAAAAAAGCGCTACTTGGGGTATTGAGTATCCGTGGCGATGTTGAACTTCAAAAACATGCTAACGATGCGGCACTATCCGAAACACAAAAAATGGCGCTTAATCATATCAGTTATTATCATAAAGAATGCCAAGAATACCTCAAAAAAACTCCCCTCACCTCGTTATTCGGACCCAACTACCTAAAAATAGGCGGCTTTGCCCTCGCGTTTGCCCACGCAATAAGAAATACGCTAATTCTTTTGAAAACTGGCGTACTAGAAAAAGCACAACGCTTCTACCGCGAAAATAAAAACAAAAAAACACTAAGCCCCGCCGAACAAAAAAGTTTAGACGCTCTCGACTCCTCCATATATCTTTTCAAGAAAAATTTAGACAGACCCGGAGACTTCTCTGATTTTGACGTCATCAAATTTCAAGAAGACTTTCAAAAAACACAGGCGCTATTTTCTAAAGCAGAAGAGCAAAGAAAGAAACTAGCCGAGCTACGGCTGGAAATAGCCCAAAAAATACCTGCTTACCACAATAAAAAACAAATAACCCCAGCAACAAAGCATGCTTACAAAGAATTAAAAAAATTACAGGCAATTTGCGAACAATTTAACAAACCTTCGGCACCTATTACTGACTTCAAGCAACAAGAAACAAGTGCAGCGCTTGAACAAATTAATGAGACTTTTACCCGTGCAATCCAAGGACTCAATAAAGAACTTCAAGAAATTATCGGGCACCCAATTAATGCCGAGCAAAAGCCTGAACTTCATTACCTACTAGAACAAGTTAAAATACTGGTATCACAAGATCAAACCTTTGAAAAAGCAGAAAGTATACGCGCGGTTCAAAAGCTCATACGGTTATTTAATACCGCTAAAAATGCGCCCGCTACCAGTAAAATAACAATGAGCAATCAAACAACAGATACGGAAAAAAAAGAGATTCTCGTCGCACTAGGCACAAGAGCTCAAGCCCTGCGCGCCAACTTTGCTGATACGACAAAGCTTTCTCAAAACCAAACTACTGTCCTTCAACAGATTGATTCTTACCAAAACGAGTGCATAAAATATTTAGCCAAAAACCCCACCGTTGAGATTTTTGGCAACAACTACACGAGCATTGGCAGCTTTCATAAAGAATTTGCAACGGCGCTTGAGAATGCAAAAATAATTTTAGAGACCAAAATTCTGGACAACGCTCAGGTTTTTTGCAACGAAAAAACAGTCCCCGAATTAGCCTCATACTTTGACAACGAAGAAATAAGTTACGAAGAACAAGAGGCTCTCAATCTATTAAAAAAAGAAACTGAACACGCGCAGCAAGCAATTCAATCAGCAGAAACGCTGGCAACACTCAATATTCAAAAGCTCACTGATACATACAACCGCACCTGTTCTACTTTTGATACTGCTAAGAAAATTCGCACAAAGCTAGCCGAAAAAATTCAACTGCTCACTGAAAAGCAGAAAGAACTCGAATGCCAGAAAGATCTTTCCAAAGCAACACATGATCAATATCAAAAGCTTGAAAAGATACTCAGGACGTGTCAGCAATTCCTCCAGCCAAACGCACATATAACAAAGTTTAATCCGGAACGACTAGAAAATTCGATACAAAAAATAACCAACACGTTTGTTTCTGCGTTGGAAGAAGCAGATGAGTTAATCAAAACAATTCAAAATGATCAAACAAACGCTCCCGAAGTGCAGTTCATTAAAGAAAAAACAACCGCTTTACCCAAAAAAGAAAAAGCAGAAAAACTACGTGGTCTAATACAATTGAGCAATCTTGCAAAAAAATACCCAGAGGATCAAGATCAGCTAACGCTAAAAAAACTCACCAAGACTCAAGAAAAGCTAGAATTTCTCCAAGTACTCAACGTGCGAGCCGAATATCTTTTAAATAAAAATCCTGATGATAATGACAACGTTTTACAGATACAACTCAAAGAACTTGTATCTCATTGTTTAGACATCGGCCAAAGATATCTAACTAATCCTAAAACGCATGCGCTAAAAGCACTGTTATTAAACTTGCCAGGACTCAATGTTACGACAATTGAAAATTTCCATGAATTGTATGCCAAAGTGTTGTATAATGCAAAACGCCTTTTTCCCATTCTGGCAAAGATTCAACCTCAACCAACGCTACAAAACTTCTTTTACAAGCTTGCTCAAATAAAAGAGTATAAAAACCTTAGTGTTGAAAAAGACCTTATCGGCCTCGAGGTGTTATTTAATCAACTTCAAAAGAGCCTCGCTGAAATCAATCCACAGTTATTTGCAAAATTAAACATTGAAGAGTTAGAAGCAGTATTCCAAGGCGCCCAAGGCAAATGGAAAGATATTCCAAACGACATCAAAGAAATGTCCCACAAGGAACTAATAAAAGCATGCGTTACTCTCGCAAAGGAAGCGCTAGGAGAGTATGAAAGCAAAAAAATGCTTTCAGCCGCAACAGAAGAAGCCTTCAAAAAACTTGGCAGCCTTTCCACTTACGCTGAGCGATTTGATGAAGGCGTCCTAAGGGATACAGATCCCCAATCGATGGGTGGGCTTGATTATAGCAAACCAGAACAATTTATGGTCCAACGCTGGTTACACTCGCTCCACTGCATTCACCAGACTTTTGCCAAAGCATATGAAGAATACAGAACAAAAATAAACGCGGTATTTGGTAAAGAACGGTACGAGCAACAACAAGCCGATGCCAAAAATGCCGTAGAAACAACAAAGAATCCAGCACTAAAACTCGTATACAGCCAAATAGAAGAGATTTTAAAAGATGATCCGTACTTTACCAAACCAACCACGGAACAAGAATTCTTACGCAAAATAGCGTTTTTCAACATGCTTACTGGGATTGTTAACCCAGAAGACCGCAAACAGTACATCGTCAAATCGCTCAAGACTAATAAGCAAATAATAGCATTTGCTGAAGGCCTGTATACGCAAGCGGCAGCATTCCTCAATGAACACCAGGATAACAGCCAACTTTCTGGCATCCAACTACTCATTCGCAAGCTTATTTCTGACTACAAAGAGTGGTCAACTTACGAAATTGAAAATTGGGATGAAAACCTACCAGTTTCAGCGTTAGCGAGAAAAGTCGAAAAAATAAAACGGTTTAGTACCGCACTAGAAAGCGCCGAAATTCTCTTTTCTACAGAAAAAACAGCCGAAGAAAAACTTGTTGCATACATGGCCCTATACACAGATCCAGGTTTTAAAGCACTAAAACCCTGTGCAAATAACGAAGATATTGGCAAAACGCTGACTGCAAAATTCACCAAACAATCAAAAGAATATCACGCATCCACAACCCCGACTGAAGAGAAAAACAAGATATTAAAAGCGGCCAAAACCACACTTAAGCAAATCGACTTCATTTATAAACACCTGAGCACAAATGATGCTTATAGTTCAGGCTACATTCTATTAAGTTACTACAATGACTGTCGCCTCATGGGCGGTAAAAAAACTGCCGCCAAAGTCAAAAAGCTCATCCTCGATATTTTTGTAAATAAAAAATCAGTTTTTCCTGATTCCACCGGAATGCTAAAAAACTTTGGAAATCTTTCTACGAAAGATCAAAGAACTATCCTTGATGCACTTGAAGAAGGTTTTAGCAATGAGCAAAAAGACAAAATGAATCTTTTCCTATCCCTTCTTGAAACGGGCACGCACGAAGAAGATATCTTTCAATTATTTCTTTCTCTTTTTTCCGGAAAAACTATAACTGAACAAGAAAAAAAGGAAACGTGGCGAGAAACATTTAACCAAATCAAAAATTATCATCCCACCTACTTTTCCTCATCCTTTGGTTGGCATGTGGTAAAAACACTCGCCAACATAAGCCCATATACCAAGGGGCTCTACTATGCAGCAAACGTTACCCATACAGGGAAACAAATCATTACGAGCATACCTGGACGAAGCTTTATCTGGAACAATCGTGCATGGATCATTTCCAATGCATGTTTAATAACTAAAAAAATACAAAACTATACAGAAAGCGACACATTAAAAAATTTTGAAAAAACTTTCAACGATACCGCGGGAAAAGTCATTGATCCCATCAGAAGAAACGAGTTTTTCAAGACGTTAATTATCGGCACAACAAAGACGGGTAAAGTCCCTCCCTTAAACATTAATCTCGTACCAACAATCAAAGGTACCATTCAAGCTGCTAAAACGATAATAGAGGCAAATGCACCATGCGAAAGCACCCTTGATATACTCAAAAACTTTCAAGAACATGTTATAGAAAACAGTCCCAATATACACACTTTTAGGACTTGGAGTGATGAAAGTGACCCTAATGGCGCGGCCAAACAGGAGCTCTTGGCATTAACCAAGGACGGGAATTTTCTTGGCATTGACATTTCGTACTGGTTACAACGATTAACCGTACATTTGCTTAATAAAGGATACAAGCTCCCCGAATGCATTTCAGAACAACTTGCTGCACTAAAAGAAAAGGCTACAAAGCTACAAAAAGAAAACGCCCGTTGCGCTCGAGCAGGAATAAAAAAAGATATTACTCGTATGACAGACTATCTTGTTAAGGAATTAGACATTTTCACCTCCTGGGATGACCCAAAAAAAGAAGAATGCCGTACTATCTTAGAAGCCTTTGACAGATGGTTAATCAATCGCAAGAATTATCAGATCGATGAATCAGCAAAAGAAATGCTTCATAGGCTCTGCTACAATGGAATTTCCCAAGAGTCGGATGAATACCAATATATTGATGAATTCGAGAAGCTAATTACCGAAATCTCTGCGACATCGCGCAATATAACCGATTACCTGCAAATACTAAAAACAAAAACAACTACAGATAACAAGAGTGACAAAAAAAATAAAAAAATTAACGATATTTTGACAAACACCACGGTAAACAATACCGCATCAGTTCAAATTGTTAGTACAACTCCCTCAGATGCAACAGAAGCGGTAGATAAAACAGAAGAATTAACAAAACAAGTAAATGAAAGCATTGAAATAGAGAAAAAGAACGAGGAAGAACGCAACAAAGGCTTCTTCTATCATAACCGGAAAGCATTACTTTATGGTGGCGGTGCCTTTGCACTTAGCGGGCTTGCGTACCTTATGTACTCCAACCACCAAGCAAAAAACCTTATGATCAAAACTCAAAATGCACAAATTGGTGCATTATATGCGCTCCTTCAGCAGCAACAAGATACACAGCAGTTAGCTGTGCCCTTGGCACAACCGGGTACATAATGACGCAATGAGGCATTTTTGGTATAATTAACCCTAGTGCCTTAAATCGTTTTCTTTACCCGCGGCTAATTATATTATGAGCAAAATTTCTCCCCTCCTTCAGCAGTATTTTAGTATAAGAGAAGCGCACCCAAATGCGCTTCTCTTGTTCCAAGTCGGTGATTTCTACGAATTATTCTTTGAGGACGCACAAAAAGCTTCTGCGTTTCTTGGCATTGCATTAACCAAACGAGGCACGTTTGAAAACAGACCTATTCCCCTTTGCGGTGTACCGGTACATTCGCTCGATCATCACCTCATCAAATTGATTAAAGGCGGTTTTAAAGTTGCTCTTTGCGACCAGCTTGAAGAAGCACGCGCCGGCAAGATTGTTCAACGCGGCGTCACTCAAGTGTTAACGCCAGGGACATTGACTGATCTACGCATGCTTGAAGAAAAAAAAGCTTCCTACTGTATCGCCCTCGCCCCTCAGGCTCACGGAACAACCATTGGCCTTGCGGCCGCCGAGTTACTCACCGGTCAGATATTTGCAACAACAATTGAGCAATCAAAAGAGATCCTTCTTGAGGCAGAATTAGCCCGTTTTGCGCCCGATGAAATCATTGTACATCCTGCACTAACTAACTCATCACTCGTAACTAAATTAAAAAAACAGGGATACTACCTTTCTTTTTTTGACCCAATCTCTTACGAAGCTATTTTTTCTGATTGGCTACAAGGCCATCCGCAAGAAACCCAAACCCTCGTGCGTCACGCACCTGCGTTAAGCGACGCGCTTTTACTTCTGGTCGGATTTCTAAAGCAAAATCAGGAACGTGCATTACCTTTTTGCTCCCAGCTATTTGTTTACAGCCCAGATGATTACCTTATCCTTGATGCCGCAACACAAAAAAATCTTGAACTTTTTTCAAGCACCGACGCTAAAACAAATGCTTCACTTTTTAATCTCATTGATCACTGTGCAACCGCAATGGGATCTCGTTTGCTAAAAAAATGGCTTGCCCGCCCGCAGCGAAGAAAGACAAGCATACAACAGCGACAAAATGCTATAAAAAGCCTTAAGGACCAATTGTTTACACGCGAGAAGCTTATAGAAGTATTGTATAACGTTGGTGATCTAGAACGCATTGTTGGCCGTATCATCTTGCGCAAATACCAGCACAAAGATTTATTAAATTTAAAACAAGCACTTGCAGCAATTGAAAAAGTTAAAGTATTACTTGCAGATTTAAACTACGACCGTCTCCTTGAACAGATTCATGCCAATATTTTTGACAGTGCGCCGCTTCTTTTATACTTACAAAAAGCACTTTCAGATGATCCTGATTCATCCTGGCATATTCGTCCAGGTTATAATGAAGAACTCGACCAGATACGTGAACACGCAGAACAAGGAACCCAAGCAATCGCTGTTTTTGAAAATGAACAAAAGCTTGCTACTGGCATCAATTCGCTCAAAGTAAAGTTCAACCGAATCCAGGGATACACGATTGAACTCACTAAGACACAGTCTGCCAGCGCGCCTGAACATTATGTCAAACTACAAACCTTGGTTAATGCAACCCGTTACACTACAGCAGAGCTTCAGCAACTTGAATTTGAACTTACTTCTGCTGAGGAAATCGCACAGAGGCTTGACCAAGAGCTTTTTGAAGAACTTATAACGTATACGATCTCATTTGGACCTCATTTGCGCCGCACCGGGCAACAGCTCGCCATTCTCGACGCATTGCTGGGTCTAACCATAACCGCAACGACGCACAACTGGATCCAACCAGAAATCTCAGAAGGTGGCGGCTTACAAATCAGCCAGGGAAAGCATCCCGTAGTTAGTGCGCAACTTGGTGCTGAATTTGTTCCGAACAATACAACCCTCTCACAAGATGCACGAACCTGGATCATCACCGGTCCCAATATGGGGGGCAAATCAACATATCTTCGTCAGGTAGCGCTCATTGTACTACTAGCCCATATCGGCTCATTTGTGCCTGCAAGCTACGCCCAAATACCACTGACTGATCGCATCTTTACCCGCATTGGAGCCTCCGACAATGTAACCGCCGGAAAAAGCACCTTTTTGGTCGAAATGGAAGAAACTGCTACCATCTGTAACCATGGCACAGCACAAAGTCTCGTTATCCTTGATGAAGTTGGACGGGGGACCAGTACGTATGATGGCCTTGCAATCGCTCAAGCAGTCCTTGAATACTTGCATCATCAGATTCAAGCAAAAGTCCTTTTCGCAACACACTTTCATGAATTAACCACGCTAACGACCACAAGCCATGGCATCGTTGCATATCATGCCGCGAGCATACAAACTAGCGAGGGAATCTTACTTCTGCATAAAATCGAACCCGGCTGCGCCGAAGGCAGCTTTGGTATTGAAGTTGCACGCCAAGCAAACCTTCCCACACAAATTACCCGGCGAGCGCAAGAGTTGCTAAATACCTACACCCAGCATACCAACCCAGCCTAAACATCAAACTCTAAATAAAATAATCTTACATTGCCGCAGGCGTACTGATGCCAAGCAATTCAAGGCAGGTACCCAACGTCGAGCGGACAAGCGCAACAACGGCCAAACGCCGCTTAGACTGTTCAACGTCTTCTGGCGCAATAACTCGACAGACTGCATAAAAGGAATGAAACTGCTGCGCCAGCTCAAGAACATAATACGTCAAAAGATGCGCCTGATAATTATAGGATATATTAACCAACATAGACTTGAGCGCAAATATTTTGCGCAACAACAATCTCTCTTCGGCTGCAAAGCTATGCAAATCTTGAGCCGAAAATTTTGCCATAGCCGCAATGTTTTGTGCCCGCTCTAAAATGCTACCGGTACGCACATACGCATACTGCAAATAAAAAACTGGGTTTTCATCCGTACGACGTAAAGCAAGTGCCAAATCAAAATCTAAATGGGCATCTGCCTTGCGATTAAGATAAAAAAAGCGCGCAACATCGGGCCCAACAGTATCAATAATATCCTTGAGCGAAACAATCCGCCCTGCCCGCTTGGACAGGCGCATAACTTCACCATCTTCTTTGACCGTAACAAGCTGATATAAAATTACGTCTAATTGTTCAGGTCGATAACCAAGCGCTGTTAAAATTCCCTTAAGCCGCACCACATAGCTGTGATGATCCTGCCCCAAGACCATAATCAGCTGTTCGGCGCCTCGCTTCAGTTTATTTAGCATATACGCAACATCGGCGGCTACGTAGGTATACTCGCCATTTGCACGGCGCAAAACACGATCCTTATCGTCCCCAAACGCCGTTGATTTAAACCAAAGCGCACCTTCAAGTTCATAGGTATGGCCCCGCTCAATTAGCAAATTAATTGAACTATCTACCTCTCCCGATGCATGCAAGGTGCGTTCAGAAAACCAGACATCAAAGATAATTTTGTACTCAGCCAGCGTCTCTTCCTGCTCCTCACGAAGCCGATGGTATGCATATTCAGAGAAATAACAAACATCATTCTTTTCCAGAGCGCTACGCACCACATCGGGCACAGCAGAAGTCATTTCGCGCGCCATTTGCAACAGATATTCACCATGGTACGAATCTTCAGGCAATTCAACCTGCTCGCCCAAGACCTGACGGCAGCGAATCATTAAAGACATACCAAGAGTAGTAATCTGCTTACCTGCATCATTGACATAGAATTCTTTAACAACCGTATTGCCCAAAAAGCGCAAAACATTCCCCACCACATCGCCGATAATACCGCCACGACCATGACCAATATGAAGCGGGCCAGTTGGATTAGCACTCACAAACTCAACAGAATAGGAACGGATCTGATACCGCTCTCTAGAAGAAGCAAGCGCTGATGAAATATTCGCGGCATATCGCTGCGCCTCTTGCGCAAAACATGCATCTGTAAGAAAAAAATTTAAAAAACCCGGGCCTGCAACTTCAAGTCGCTCAACAGCTAAATCCGAAAAATGCGCTGCTATTTCCTGCGCTATTAAACGAGGCGACTTTCCTAGAGCGCGCGCCAAAACCATTGCCGCATTAGAAGAAAAGTCTCCAAAGCCATCCTTGCGTGCATCATCCTGGAGAACCATCATTACATCAGATATAGCAACCTCATTCAAGGAGAAATAGCGACGCAAGAATGAAAAAAATCTGGCTGAAAGCTCATCAAACGGTGTCATCATACCAATTAAACCTTCTCTGTAACATTGTCCGCGAGGTAAAGATATCCCCACAATACCTGCAATGATTCCATATCCATCTGCTGCGCGCGCAAAGACAAGATCTCATCAGGCACCGCAGCTATTTCGTAATGAAAAGATTGAAGATTATTTTTTATTGTACGGCGAGGCTGTGAAAAACAGCGACGAACAAATTTCCAAAATTCTTCCTCGTTCACGAGTGTATCACGAACTACCCGTGGCTTAAAGTACACAAGCCGGGAATCAACTTTCGGCGCAGGAACAAACACGGTAGGAGGAACCTTCGAGAGCAACTTAAATTCAAACGCATGCTGAAAATAGAGCGAAATAAAACCTAAAGAACGCCCACCTTTTGCAACCAGCTTTTGAGCGACCTCTTCCTGAACCATCACTACCCCCTCAACAAGGAGATGTGCAAAGGCACGAAAACGATGAAAAATAGGGAATGTTACTTGGTATGGTAAATTTGCAAGCACGGTCCAAGCAGCATCGCTGCCCAATCGTGAAAGATCAACATCAAGAAAATTTTCTTCAAAGATATGCAACCTGCCATCAGGAAATTTAGCATTAACTACCGCCGCCCAATCGGGATCAATCTCAAAAACCCACAGTCGATCAACCGGTTGCTGCAGAATTGCCCCCGTCAAAAAACCATCCCCGCATCCAATCTCTAACACCTTTGCAGGTGGAGCAAGTTGAACATGTCGGATCATATCTTCAACCACTAGGTCACTACGTAAAAAATGTTGTCCATGATGCTTTTTAAGCGAGACGCCAGCAAGCTTAGGATACGGTCGATTGGGGTGATACTTCATTCCTTCCTCTATCGCAACACGGTATCACGGAAGAAATCAAGGTTCTCTAAAACCTTGCCCGCACCATTGACCACACACAACAAAGGATCCTCTGCCAGTTGTACAGGCAGCCCTGTTTCACGCGCAATAAGGTGGTCTAAACCACGCAGCAAGGAACCACCTCCCGCAAGCATAATGCCCCGATCAACAAGATCTGAGGAAAGCTCTGGCGGCGTATTTTCAAGCGCCACACGAACAACCTCGATAATGCTTGCAATCGTCTCAAGCAAGGCTTCATTAACTTCAACACTGGTAAGGGTAATCATCTTGGGCACACCAGTTACTAAATCCCGTCCCTTAACCTCCATAACCTGCGGTTCACCTTCAACAAGAACCGTACCGATATTCATTTTTATTTGCTCAGCTGTGCGATCACCAATAAGCAAGTTGTACTTACGTTTGACATAGTTAACAATCGCCTGATCCATCTCGTCGCCGCCCACACGAATAGAGCGACAAAAAACAAC
>DNBB01000022.1 GCA_003484685.1 Candidatus Babelota bacterium | reverse complement strand
TTCAAGCCAAGGTCGAAAATACGCTCGTATTTTGTGGAAACAAATTCGCTAAATTACAACAAGAAATGAGTGATCAAACAGATCTGCGGACATACTTTCGTATCCAACAAACCCAAAAAGCTCGTCCATTTTGCGATATTGACATTCACTGCAAAAAAACCAAGTAAAAAGGTAGCTTCTATGAAAATGATCCATGCAACTATTTTGTCTTATATGCTATTTTTAAACACAGCAGTTTCTATCTTTGCGAGTCATGAGCAGGAAAAGCCGCCACGCAAAAAACGCCGCTTTAATATTTCTTGCCACCAGGGCTTTTCTAACATGTTTTTTTGGGAAAAAAACGGCACTCAAAATTTTTTGTCTGCCATCAAAGAAACACATAATGCTAACGAAAAAAAAGACGCACTCTTTTCGTTTTTTGACTATAAAAACCTCGAAGACCTTTCGCTAGCAAAGCTTGAAAACATTATTTTTTGCATCAAAACATTACCTTCTCAGGAGTTACGTGAACTTTTTTATTCCCTCGAAGAAGAAACAGGGGAACGCTTTCTATACAAGTTCGCAACGCAGTACACCGTCACCTCTGAATACCAAGAAAAAGAAATCATCCAAAAAGCAATTCTTGAAACGGCCCTTAAGGCTTGTTGCCCTGAGCCTAATGAAACAGGATTAATGACGCAACAGCGTCTCTACTTAATTAAATCTCTTCTTAAAGGATTTACAACAGTCCCACAATGTGTACTAGAAAAATCAGCACATAAACAATATTTTGAACTCATATCGCAACTCGAGCCTGAGGAACAGGCTAAACTGCTCCCTCAAATAATGGACCACGTAGGCAAATATATCAAAGATTTACCAGCAACCGACGACCAAACAGAAAGCCAACATTATAGCTTAGAAGTTATTTACCACTGTCTCACCGAACTTTCATTAAACAACTCAAATCTCATAGAAGACTGGGTTAGCCAAAAGTGGCTCAAAAAGTTTTTAACGCGCGTTAAAAACTTTTACTCTAAAGATACCTGTACTCATTTAGTCGAAATTCTTGGACCAGACTTTCCTGCTTCTCCAGCGGCATTTGCACAGTATCTTAAAGAATACAAATTAATTGAAACAAAAATCACACAGCAAACAAGTAGATTTACTCTTTTTTTTAAACCGTTCAAACAAAAGCTGAAAAACAGAAACCTTCAACAAAAAAATATATTTACCAACTTCAAAAATGAGGCTTTTGCCGACACTCAAATATGCTTTTGGCCTTACTAAAAAGTGAGATAAAAAGTTAGGAAACCGTTTTGCCCATCGGTAGCCTACGCACCTTTTTACAAGTCATAACCATTTGAGCAAGGGCTTCGTCAATATCATCAGTGATTGTAATAAAATCTGCATGTACTTGGGGCACAAAGCCCTCTTTTACCGATTTTTCGACCCAAGACAACAAGGGCTCCCAATAAGCTCTTCCAACAAGTACAATAGGCGCTTCAGGCCGCTTGTTGGTCTGCATTAAAACGAGGATCTCAAATAATTCATCAAGGGTTCCAAAGCCACCTGGAAAAATAATAAAACCACTTGAATAGAACGTCAAAAAATGCTTACGCACAGCAAAATAATCAGTTAGCTGATACTCTTGAACGCACTCATTAACCGGCTCATCTATGTTCAGGCCGTTCACGCCAATGCCCATAGATCGTATCGCACCATTGGAAGCAGCCGCTGCCCCACAATTGGCTGCGCGCATAACACCAGGCCCGCCGCCAGTGATAACCGATATATTCGCAGTTACCAGCTTTTGTCCCATTTCAAATGCAAGCTTTTCATACATGCTTGCATTTCCAAGCCGCTTGCCACCAAATACCGTTACAATTGGTCGCTTAAGGCGCATAAGCTTCCATGTTCCCACAATCCATTGTGGCAAAACACGTAATAACGACCACGAAGATCGAATAACACCCCAGATCCGCTCAAAAAACAACTTCATACCATTTTTCCTTTTTTTTTCTTTCTTTTTACTCCGCCCTTCTGCTTATACTACAAATAAGGGGAAATGGGGAGCAGGAGTCAAGCAATGAAGAAGAATGCTATTCTTCATATCGTCGGGTTATTGGCCATAGCACAAAGTGCCACAATTCATCACGAGGCCTTTTCACGCCTGCAAGCAAACCTACAAAGCCCTAAAAGCATAGCAGCTCTACCGCAAGAACCATGGGTAACCATTTTTATCCATGGAACCCTTGGCGTTGAAAAGCTTATGAATTTTGAGACAATACTTACTTTACTGAAAAGATCGATTGACGGAACGCGTTACCAACGGCTTATGGAATGCTTACGTGAGCATCCCTATTCGTATGCCGCCCAAGCAGCACAACTCCCCGGTCTTCGCCCCATAGAAATGAAGAACAAAGAACAAAACTCAGCAGAACTATTTGCCCGCCTATATGATATCATCCAAAAACGCTATTTTCCGGAACAAACAGCAGTAGAATGGCTAACTTTTGGCTGGTCCGGAGCCATAAACCACCTACAACGTGTACAAGATGCAAAAGAGCTCTTTGAAGAACTTTCTCAATATGTAAAACAAAAAAAAGAAACATTCCCAAATCTAAAAGTACGGCTCGTCACCTATAGTCATGGATCAAATATTGCCCTTAACCTCGAATACTGGCGTGATAAATCAAAAGAAGAACTTCCATTTCAAATCGACGAACTCATCATGTTAGGAACCCCAGTAATCGTCGAATCTGAAGACTATATTTACAGCCCGCTTTTTAAAAATATTTACAGCATCTACTCACGCCACGATATGGCGAGCATCCTGGATCTTTTCTCAACACGGGGCACTTTCCCCCGCCGTCGTTTTCACAAAAAACATCATGAGTCCTTTCCCCCAAACTTCAAGCAAGTTGAAATTGAACTTACCCTAACCGCCAAAAACAACCTACACCAACCAAATAACTCCAACCGAACCATTGAAAAGTCACCGGGACACCTCGAAATGTGGATTTTTGGCTGGCCCGATGTCACCATCTTTTGCCGCCGTCATTTTCCTCTTTCACCACTACCTGCAGCCCTACTTGCACCTGCTATCGTTGCTCATTATCGTGATTGCCCATCTTCTGAGCACGATGAAGTTTTTTGTTACAAAACAGACGAGGGCTTCGCTTACACCCGTAAACGCTTCTCTACCGAAAAAACATATTTTGATTTTATTGAACCAGAATTTATCACATCGCTTCAGTCATATGCCTGGAATTTCTGGCATAATCGCATGAGCCAAACAGAAAAGGATGCCATACAGGTTCGCTGTAATGGCATCCTCAAAGGTCTACTTTGCTAACCGATAGCGAGGGAGTTGTTCGCCACCCTAACGGCACTCCTTCGCGCCTAAGAAGTTAATTATAAAATCCTTTGGTCAAATAAGCGCGGCCAGAATCACCAAACACAATAACAACAAAATCATCTGGTGAAAGGTTTTTAGCATACTCATATGCAGCATAGGCAACAGCGCCGCTCGATGGCCCAACCAAAAAGCCATATTCTCGCGCTAAACGCTTCATGATAGGAAACACATCATCATCGTGTACACCAATAATCTCATCAATCGGCGCTTGCTCCAAGAGCGGCGAGTCTGAGTCAACGCCAATTCCTTCAAGCTTATAAGGCTTAGGATTGCCGCCGGTAGAACGATATGATGTAGCTGAATCAACACCAACTACTGCCACATTAGGATTACGCTCTTTAATGTAGCGACCAGCGCCACCAACGGTACCGCAACTACCTACGGCACCAATAAAATGCGTTAGCTGTCCACCCGTTTGATCCCAGATTTCGGGCCCAAGAGAATAGTAATGGCCCAAGGGATTATTTTGGTTAAAATACTGCGCCATAAATAGCGAATTGGGTGTCTGCTCATGAATACGGCGTGCAACTTCGTAATATCCCTCTGGATCATGAAGATCAAGTGTTGGCTTGCAAATAACCACCTCAGCACCGTATGCCGTCAGCGTATCCCACTTTTCTTTACTAACTTTTTCTGTCGTCGTAATAATAACCTTATAGCCTTTTGCTGCCCCAATCATAGCTGCGGCAATACCTTGATTGCCGGATGAAGCCTCAATAATAGTGCCGCCTGGCTGGAGTACCCCTTCTTTCTCAGCCTGCTGAACCATAAAATAGGCGGACCGATCTTTTATACTTCCCCCTGGAGAGATGTATTCAAGCTTTGCATAAATACGGGGTGGCACATCAAAAGGAACTCTAACCAATGGCGTGTGACCAATCGCGTGTAACAAACTTTCGTAACGCATTTTACTCCCTAGCGTTTTACTAGAGACCGCAGAAAAAAGAATTATATGGAATAGGGAACAAGCACAGAGAGAAAAGTATTGTTTAAAATAGTACCCTTATCTCGGCAACCTTGATATCTAGATCTTTGCGTATCATACGCAATAACAGACGCATATCACGACAAACCGGTACGAAGAGCAACTTCTCAGTGATACATTGATCTTTACACATAGAATTCAATCTTTCGTACAGGCCCTAAAATACCGATGCTACGCATCTGAATCTAATACTAAAAAAAACAAAAAACAAGCAAGCAGCCTACTCTTCTTGCACCACCAATCCGGAAGCCAGTTGGCGATAGTGCGGTGAAAGCCGCTCTAACTCTTGACGTGTATGAAATACCAACTCTTTTGTTTCGTTAATCAAGCAAAAGTCTAAAATCTTGTTCGCGCCATCAAGCGTTTTAATGCGATGAGCAATAACCAACGTCAAACTATCGTGCGCAAGTTCTGAGATCATCTGCGTAATACGCTGCTCACTTACCTCATCCAAGCTACTAGTTGGCTCATCAATCAAAATAACAGAGGGCTTAAAATGCTTCGCGCGCAAATACAAGTTTACAAAGTTAAGACGTTGCCGTTGCCCGCCAGAAAGCGTTGTTCCGCCTTCACCCACAAACGTCTGCAACCCCTTTTCACTTTCAAACAAATGCCACAAACCTACAGTCTGCAACAACTCAATGAGATAAGCGTCTTCGATAGCAACAGAAGAAGGTAAACCAAACAAAAGATTGTAGCGCAGAGAACCCAGAAGGTTAATCGATGTTTGTCCTTGCAAAGCAACCAAATGCTGCCGCTGGGAATCATTAAGCTGATAAAGGTCACACCCGTTTACCAGCACGCGCCCACCCACAGGTCGCAGTTGCCCGCCAAGAACAGAAAGCAGTGTCGTCTTTCCGATCCCCGAGGGACCGATTACGCCAAACAACTTATTTGGTTCATGCCGTGCAATAGAAATATACGAGGAAATATCGTACAAAAGTGGCTCACCTTCAAGATACGCGACCGTTACATGGTCCAGCACGATTGAAATGTCCTCTGTTTGGCACGTCGCATTATTCTCAACCCCGGCATAGCGATCAGTTTTAAAAACCGGAAAGGTTTGCTTACCATATGTATGTGCATAGGCATAAAAATCAATAATCTTACGATACGCAGAAACAACTGACGCCACATAACCATCAAGCTTGAGAACAAACTTCGTACTGCGCAAAACAAGGACCAAAAGTGAAAGTGCATAAACCTTCGTAAAAACCCCATTATTAATTAGATAAATAAGCAGGGATGAAACTACTAAAATACAAAGAAGATAAAAGAAAACCAAGACTCCTCGCATCAAGCGATGCGACATAAAAAAGATTCCTTCTGCACCGATAAGCCCGAGTGAACGGCGCTCCAATTTACCACGCACCGTATCACTTGCAAAAACCGTGCGCATAAATGATGCCCGATTAATAATCTCGACTCCAATCTTGTTCAGCCGGTCATCTTCCTTATTGTATGTTTGCTCGAGTGCAAAGGTAACACGCGTCGTAATAAGCGCCACAATTAAGCCCAAAACAACAAAGATTACCCCAACAACCGCACCAAGCAAAGGGCTACTCAAAAAGAGCATTATCATGGTCGTAATCATAACAACAACAAATGGATAAAAATCGTCTAATGCTGTTTTAGTAAAATAAAAGAACGCATCCGAGGTCCTTCGGACCTTGCCAATGGTAATTCCGCTGGCGCGCCGCGCATGAAAAATCGGATCTACTGATAAAAAAAACTCATATGCCGAAAAACGAAAGCTTCCCTGAACCTGCGAATACAAGCGTGTAAAAAGCGGACGAGTAACAAACCAGCTAAAAATTTCTTCCGCAAAGTATGGCGTCATACATAAAATAAGAAATCCGATACTTTGTCGCTCAATTGCCCATCCCAAAATAATGGGAAACAACGAATCAAGTGATTGAAAAATAGTCATAGAAAGGCAAACAACCAGAATTTTGCCAATATGGGGGGCATAGACCATCCACCATGGTTTTGAAAAATCTATTGGGTAATGGCGTGCGTTATTTTTTGTCGCCCATCCTGCCCAACGATGAAATAAGGTACGCATGACTATTCCTTAGTTTTTGCTTGTATCGATGCAGCCTCAATCCGTAATATTTTTTTATCTATCTTTCCCGTTGACGTTACCGGCAACGTTCTTTTTATGATAAACCAACGAGGCGTTTTGTAAAAGGCAAGGTGTTGTTGGCAGTATGAACTAAGATGTACAGAAGCGACCCCAGAAAGCAATGTTTCATCCTCACTCATAACAAAAGCGACCGGCACCTCTTCATCATCAACAACAACGCCTACAACAGCAACCTGTAAAACACCTGGGTAGCGCGAAATAACCGCCTCAACCTCCTGAGGGTAGATATTGATCCCTTTGTTGATTATTAAATCCTTGGAGCGCCCACTGATCACTAACTCACCGCGCGCAGTACACCAACCCAAGTCCCCAGTATTCAGCCAACCATCCTGAAGAATAGCATTGGTGGCCTCAGGTGCTTGATAATACCCCATCATAACGTTTTCACCATGCACCCAAACTTCACCAACTTCTTCTGTTGCTAACGCATGCCCATCTTCAGCACGAATTTGAATTGCAACTCCATAAACCGGCTCACCGACACAATATTCAGGCGTTTCCCCATCAAAAAGATTAACCGCTATCAACGGACCCATCTCGGTTAATCCATACCCATTAGAGAGCCGCCTCCCATACACCAGTTCAAAAGCACGCTTAATAGGTGCATGCAATGCATCACCCCCACAAAAACAGAGGGTAACCGTCGAAAAATCAAAGTCACGCATACGGCACAAAAGACCAAAGAGCTGCGGGATACCAAGTACCGCTGTTGGACGTTCGCCAAACCCTTTCAAAAGGGCTTTGCGAGTAATTTTAGGGACAACTATCACCGTTGCGCCTACCAACAAAGGCGACCACACGCAGGTATTCTGCATATAACTATGGCAAAGCGGAAGCGCAGCAAGAACACGTTCATGTTCACCAAGCTCAAGCGTTGTTGCTGCTTGTAACGCATTGGTTAAAAGGCCAGCCCCACTG
>DNBB01000023.1 GCA_003484685.1 Candidatus Babelota bacterium | reverse complement strand
CTCTCCGCACTTTTTTCGATTTGCAGCCTTATGGGGGCAATACCACCGACCTTACAAAATGTTTCACCCACAGAAAGCCTAGCTTCCCTACGTAAATATGCATTCGAAAATCGATCCGATCTTCAAGCAGCGCTTGAAGTTACTCGGCAGCGCGAAGCTCAGGAATATGCAATCCTGATGAAGCATTTCCCCCAAATCACGCTCTCTACTAATGTGCAAAAAAGCCAAAAAGACACCCTTCCCGAGCAACAACTCCAACTAAGCCTTTCACAAGCCTTATTTGCTCCAGCAACCATTTACCTTCCGCACAAACTGGCAGGGCTGGGGACCCAGACAAGCAAAATCCAAGAGCGCCTACAACAAAACAATGCGCAACTTGAACTGGAACAAGCATTTTTTGATTTGCAAAATATTTCAGCTAAAAAGGCACTAAAAGAAACTCTCAAAATGGCTACGCCGGTTATTACCGAGCGTGCGCAAATACAACTGCACAATGGGCTTATCTCACCGGTCGAGTTCCAAGAACAGATGGCGCGCTATGCCTCTGCTTCAGCAAGCATCGTACAAATTGGACAAGGCAACATCATTGCACAAAAACGCCTTGAACTCACCGCGGAACGAACCGGGTTAAAAGAGGTATTCTGGATCTCTGCGCACCAAATTAGAGATGCCATCAATAAAGTCTTGGGAAAAGACCGCAAAATCATTATTGAACAAAGCCTTGTTAAACGTCCTGATCGCGAACTACTTGACTACGCCGCACGCCAGGCAGAGCTGCAGAGCATCATAAACAAAACCAACTATCTGCCAACAGCCTCATTATTTGCTACCATGTACGCAACTAAACGGGCAAACACAGCGCTTGCCACAGCAGAAACCCTCATTAACTATCCCTGGGTCGTTGGCGTTAATTTTTCATGGAATTTTGACAGTCTCTCCAAAATGTTTAGTGGACGGGCTTCTCATGCTGAGTATCTGAGCCAAATACTTAAAAAGAAACGAACCGATCTAACTATACAGCAAGAGGTTGATGAAAGCTTTCGGCTGCTTGAAACCGATCTTTCAAAGCTTGAAGCTGCCAAACAAACCTATATGCATGGCAAAAAAGCCTTTGAACAAAAAATTCTAGAGTTTGATATGGGACTTATTGCCCAGGGCGAATTTCTTGCTGCAAAAACCTCATGGGATCAGGTACAAGCAGACTATGTTCAAGTAACGACTGATGCCGGAAAAAACTATGCTCGCTTTAATTTTAGAACAGGAAACCAACTACCGCTGACTATCGATACCCCGGTAGTCGCATAAGGATAAACCATGAATATTAAAAAACTTATTATTCAAAGCAGCCTCATACTGATCGCACTTGGTATCGGCGTGGCTGCTTACAAACGCTACTTTAAAAAAGAAGAGGCGTTTTTATATCAAACTGAGCAAGCAACACAACGCCACATTAGACAATCAATCAAAGCAACCGGCAACCTAGAACCAGAAGACATGCTTAAGGTCGGCTCGCTAGTTCCCGGTATTATCAAACAAATGCTCGCCGAAGAGAACGAATTTGTTAAAAAGGGTCAATTAATCGCGGTAATTGATGATGGACGAGAAGATTCCCTCGTTAGGACGGCAGAGCACGCACTCGCGATTGCTCAGGCCAATTATCGCTACTTTGAGCAATACGTTGCCCGCCAAACAAAACTGTATGAGAGCAACTATCTTGCCGAAAACGAATTTCAACGATTACTCACTGAGCTCGTGGCAAAACAAGAAGATGTTGCTATCAAAGAGGTTCAACTCGAACAAGAAAAGCGCATGTTCAACAAAAAACAAATCACCGCGCCAGAAGATGGCGTTGTGGTAGGAAAACATGGCAGTGAAGGCGAGATGGTAACTAATTTTGGTACCGGATTTGCCATCTACACCATCGCCAAAGATATTCGCAAGATGGAAGCTAAAATTGAGATTGATGAAAGCAGCGTAGGACTCGTAAAAACCGGCATGACGGCACAGCTCATGTTTGATTCATACCCAGAAAAACTTTTTGAGAGCGTAATACGTGAGATCAGCAACAACCCGCAGGCAAAAGGTGGAACCGTCAGTTATTTGGCAACGCTGCCCATTGCCAACCAAGACTTGCTTTTCAAACCAGGCATGACGCTTGACGCAGAAATAATCATCCATGAGAAAGATGATGTTCTTGCCGTTCAAGGCCAAGTATTTGCCATAAATCCCAAAACGGTAGAGCAGGTTGCCCAAGTAAAAAAATACGCCTATCAACCCTTGGATCAAAAAGAAAAGCGTGATTTAGAGACACGGGGCAATATTAAGTTTCTGTGGCTTGAAAAAGACAATGCTTTTGTTGAAATTGCCGTAAAAACAGGCGCCACTGATGGCGCATATTTTGAAATCTTAGAAGGACTATCACCTGAAGACAAAATCGTATCCGACACCGTTGAAGAAAATGCCGTGGCCAAAATGTTAAAGAAGATGTTTAACACAGGATTAAAATAGATGAATAGTCTCGTTCTTCTAAGGACTTCCGTTACGGTCTTTTTTAAACATCCTGTTCGGTCATTTTTGACCATTCTTGGCATTGCTATCGGCATTTCCGCAATTATTGCAACATTTGCCATCGGACGTGGCGCCGAAATGCGCATTCGGTCACAAATTATGAGCATGGGCGAAAACGCCGCCTATATCATACCTGGCAACGTTTTTGAGCGCGGTCGTGTACGCGCAACACTAGGAACCAATCCCCGATTAACCAAGACCGATGTATGCGCGTTAAAAGAGCAAATACCGCAGCTCCGCGCCATTACCGGCGGGTTTGATGTCCTAGAGCCCATTGTCTACAAAAGCGCCAGTTCCCATGATCGTATCTTTGGTACAACGGCAGAAATGATTACTGTTATCCAGGAACGAAAACTCGCCAAAGGCGAACTATTCGGCGACTATCACCGCAAATATGGCCTTGCCGTAATCGTACTTGGCTCAGAGCTTGCTAATATTTTGTTCAAGGATGAGGACCCAATCGGAAAGACCATACGCATTGGCCGAACACCTTTTTTAGTTCTCGGCGTCTTAGAACCATATAATAATTACTTTGGCAATGATGATCCCAACAAAAAAGGATTTATTCCCGATACCACAGCACAAAAATATTTTAAAAAAAATGACAAAACGCTTAACGACGTCGACTTTATTGTCGTCAAGTTTGGCAAAGAAGCGCACGAAGGCGAAACATTGCGAAAAATCATTCGCGTTCTCCGCCAAACTCATAATATTCGTCCGGGAGACCTTGAAGACTTCACCATATTCGACCAACAATCCATAGCCAACTCTGCGGCTACTGCTTCTGACATCATTCAACTATTTGGGCTTATTGCTGCATCGATCTCGCTTCTTGTCGGTGGCATCGGCATTATGAATATTATGCTCGTTTCAGTCCAAGAACGCACACGCGAAATAGGAATCCGCTTGGCACTCGGCGCAACTCAAGGAACCATACAAGCACAATTTCTAATCGAAGCTGCTACACTATGCTTTGTTGGCGGCATTGTGGGAATAGTCGCCGGCCTAGGAATAAGCGCCTTGCTGAGCATACTCACAAACTTGCCCGGTTTTATTGAAACAGAACCCATTTTCGTTGCACTGTTTATCACGTTGATTATTGGCCTTGTTTTTGGGTACTATCCCGCGCGAAAAGCTTCATTAATGGACCCAGTAAAGGCACTCTACAACCTATAAAGGCATTTTATGGAGCTACTTAAAACTAAGCATATCAGCAAATCATTTGTCACCCTCAGCAAGGAGCCTTTGCTCGTTTTGCAGGATATCTCAATATCCATTGCACAGGGTGAATTTCTGTCAATCGTAGGCAAGTCAGGTTCTGGCAAAACCACACTCATGAATATTCTGGGCTGCCTTGATCGCCCAACCAGCGGCAATTACTTTCTTGAGGGAGAAGACATTTCAAAAAAAACAGCCAATGAACTCGCGCGCATCCGCAACCAAAAAATTGGCTTCGTTTTTCAAACCTTTAACCTCCTAGAAGATGCAACAGCTCTAGAAAACGTTGCGCTTCCGCTATTATATGCCAAAATACCCACAGCAGAAGCACAAAAACGCGCAGCAGATGAATTAATTGCACTGGGGCTTGAAGAACGCATGCTTTACTTTCCAAACAAGCTATCGGGCGGACAACGGCAACGCGTAGCCATAGCTCGAGCCTTAGTAAATCGTCCTGCTTTGATCCTTGCCGATGAGCCAACCGGAAACCTTGATTCGAAAACCGGCATTCAAACTATGGAAATCTTCCGCAAGCTCAATGCCTCACTCGGAATCACCTTTGTCATCGTAACTCATGATGATGAAATTGCTGCGTCAACAGATCGCATAATCAATTTAGTCGATGGAATCGTGGTCTCTACAGAAAACAAAAAAAGTTAAAGTGAAAGAAATTCTCGTTCTAGACACTCCGCGCCACGAACAAGAGTACGCAGCCATTCAAGCCTAATTGCCGCTTTCTCATCCTCAGTAAGCCGCCATGCTATGCTGGAAGAAGCACGAATCCTACTTGTTAACTCATAACAACAAAGCGCGATCGAAACCGAAACATTAAAACTTTCAGTAAAGCCAAACATAGGAATATGAACATGGCCATCGGCGTTTTCTTGGGCATATAACGAGATGCCGCGTTCTTCTGCACCAAAAACTAGCGCTATTTTTTTATCCAAAGGAACACGAGAAAGTGGCATATCTTGCATATGTGGTGAGGTTACAAATACCCGATATCCCTTGGCCCGCAAATCTGCAAAACACTCTTCAGTGTTATTTCTTCCCGGCCGAGCAAAACGATTAACACTCACCCAATTTGATGATCCTTTACTAACACCAGCGTGAGGCGCAAAGCGACTTTGTTGCTCAACGACACAAACATCCTGCAACCCAAGACATTCGATAGAACGAATCGCAGCACTCATATTGTGAGGTTGATTAAGGTCCTCGAGAACAGGGACAAGATACCGCGTACGATCTTGAAGTATTACTTCAAGTTTTTCCCGGCGTGTAGGGGTAATAAACTGACTCAGATGTTGGACTAACTCGTTCTGTATCTCTATATCCACCGTACTCTCCTCACCTTCTTCCTACCCCATTTCATCTTGACTTACCCCTTGTGCTTATCATAGCACAGTCCAATATTTTTTGAGCAAAAAAATAATAAGGCCACCAAGAACGCCGGCTATCGAAAACCATACAAGAACATTCTGAATATCAAGCGAAACAATGGTGGGACTATAATGTCCCAATGCAACGAGACAAAGCAATAAGGGCGCCATTCCAATGCACGTGGTTAAAAAAAAGGAAACTATACCCATCGACGTAAAGGCCGCCAAGACATTGACAAGCGAAAACGGGACAATGGGAATAAAACGGATAAAAATCAAAAACATTACTCCATACCGGCTGAAAATTTCGTTAAAGCGAACAAGCTTATCTGCATATCGTCGTTGAAAATAACTACCCACAAAATACCGCACCAAAGTAAAGGCCAGCAGCGCCCCAATAATCATGCCAAGCATTGAAAGGAAAAAACCAAGGGCAAGACCAAAAAAACGCCCTGCCAAAAAACCGAGCAAGGATGCAATGGGAAGTGCCAACACACTATCCAAAACATACAAGGCCACATACCCAAAAGAATAGGCTGTTAGGTTTATCTCAATACCTGATTCAACAAATGCTATCCAGGCCTGAACATATGCAAGAAGTGTATCGCGCTGCCACCACGAAACAAAAACAATTGCCGCAAAAAAGCCAAACAAGCTCAAAAGCCGCGCGATAAAAAAGGAATCTTTTTTCATACGTTTTACCATTCAAAAATCTTTTTATTACCCAGGAAGTTGAGATAGACTCACCATAACACAATACGTAAAAAACCGTACTGGAGGTGTGTCTATGTCCAAGCGGCATTGGATGATAGGTGTTCTTTTTTTAGCTGGCACCGTCTTCTCTCCCTCATACACCTGGTGGAAAAAGTCCGAACAATACCAAACGGATAATAGTGACGAGAAAAATAAAAACATAAACAATATTTCGATTAACACCACGGTAAACAGTACTGCATCAGCTCAAATTGTCGACACTGTCGTCTCGGCCGTAAAAGAAGAGGTCGAACACATTAAAGAACAGGTCTCAGCATCATTTGAAATGCTCACACTGATTGCCAAAGAACTCATCTGGGAATACAAATGGCGCCTCGGACTAATGGGATCTGCAAGTGGTTATGGTTTTTTGGTTTTCAAAAACCAACAGCTCAAGACCTATCTCACTCACCCTTACCGCTGGCACTACTGGGCATCGATGAATCTCAACCCGCGAATATTACGCCTAAGAAGCACTAATGATTTAGTCTGGAACCTAATACGTGAAATACAAAGCCGTTATACCAGCGCACAATGTCCCGATGACTTTATTCTTCCCTTCATGCGTTTCATCGAAGAAATAGAACATGAAATCAATGCGCTCAAAACATATATTCGATTCGGCAACACTTTTGAATACTTAAACATCAGCAATTACGTATTCTTTGATCAAAACCTTCATAAACAATGCAATGGCTGGCTCGAACAAGCCGAAACCGTGAAAGCTATGTTTTTACACTGGATCGCTGATTATAAACTGCAACAGCACGCGCGCCGTTTGCGTTTCCAGCTACTTTTAAAGGGATGGTAGGCTAAGCTTAGAAGCAAAATATTTAACATCATCATCAGAAAATTGAATACCAACTCCAAAGAAGGCATTCTTGTTGGTACGACTAACAAAATCATCTGCTCCAAAGGTAAAGCAGAGCGTATTAGCAAAAAAGACCTTATTAATCCATTTAAGATGCATCCGATCATCGTTAATACGATTTCTTCCGCGCATGTCGTAGGCCTCCAATGAACTAATCCAGCGCACAGCGTCTGAACCAAGCGGTAAATCAAAATCAACCCCAACACCAAAAGAACTCTCAAAAAGCCCCCCGCGGAAGGTCAAATAATTGTAACGTTTACCAACCTGCAAGTTATAACTCAACGTATCCATCTTGCGCTTTTCGACTTCCTTGAGTGGCGCATAACGCAGCTTTTCAGAGCCCGACAGCCCCTCTTCTCCAGGAAATATTGGCTTGCCACAATCATCGTACCAATACCGATATTTTTGCTGCCGCTGAATACTGCCCGTATACGACCCTACAACGCCCAGCTGATAAAAATAATTTTCAGTTGGCTGCACAAGCACATTAAAAAATCCCTTGGCATCTTCTACACCAAGTCGATCATATATTTGTGCCATATTACCTACGCCACACATTGACTCACTGTGCGCATCAAAAGTAATAGCAAGGCGATCTATTTTGTTGAAGTAACGACGCACATCTTGAACGGCCGAACGTACGTCACGCCCCATATTTTCATCAGAAATCAGCGAACCTAAGACCCCTTCTGACTTGGTAAGCTTATGCATAACATTCTCAACAGGTCCGGCAACGTCTTCAAATTTTCCGCTCAAAATTGCAATTTTATCAGTAAATACACCTAAACTATCACGCAGTTCACGCGTAGTTTGTGGAAGCTCATTTTTGAGATCACCAACAATGTCACCAAGGTCAGATACCACCGCATCCACCGTTGCACTATTACGCTGCACTACCGATTCTAAAGATTCTGCCAAGCGTGCAACCGAATCAACGCCGCGATTAAATCCATTGATAGCACCTTCTAACCGAAGCAACCCATCATCTCCGCCAAGCGCCGCTTCAAGAGAAACCGAAACTTTAGCCAAGCTTTTTGCCACAGCCTGAACTTCGTCCAGAATCGTGTCAATAGAGGCTGTCTCTTTTGCAGGACGCGCCAACGATCCACCAGGGCTAATAATTGGCAACTCTGGCGTTCCTGGAATAATTTCAACAAACTTAGTTCCCAGTAAGCCGTCCTGACGTATCAAACCATAAGCATCGGTATGCAAAATAAAAGAACCAAGAACCATTACCCGCGCTTGAACACCGGCAGCATCTTGCACAAGTTGCAAATCATCAACCCAACCAACGGTAACGCCTGCTATCTTTACCTCTGCTTTAACACCAAGCCCAGCAACATCCTGAAAATAGAGATTATATGCCTTGTAACGCCCCCCATCCAAGCGCCAAACGCCAATTTGGAAACTCATATACAAGAAGATGCCAACGGCTACAAGAATAAAAAGTCCTACAGAAGTCTCGGTCTTGATGCGCACAAACAACTCCTTAAAACTAAATCCAATATAACCGCGTTACCACATATGCTGTCATTTTATCCTTACTTTGATAGGGACGTAAAACCGCATAAACCCCTTGTGTTACCCCCCCAACGAATCCATAGGATATCACAGAAACCATACTCTCTCTAGCCGCAGAACAAAACAGCGAAGTAATCTGCGAATACTTCGCTGTAAGCTCTTGATATTTTTTACCATAGGTCGATGCAAGCAGTTGATCCCATGCAGTAGGCCACTGAACATCTTGTGCAAGCTTCTTTTTGACAAATTCCTTAGCCCACTGTTCCCGCTGATCCTTCTCTTGTGGCAAAGGTTTAAGTTCAAGCACATTGACCAGAGCATTACTCAAAAACGGCGGCTGCATACATTGCTTTTCATCAAAAAAAGGCGCAAAAACAAACAAATCTGCTAATCCCGAAACAATTATAGCATCCTGCCCTTCTTTATCACGCGGCGGCGTAGGAAAAAGGGAAACATAAGTCTTATTAAATTCTGGCGCAGAAAAGATCTCAGTAAAATCAATTAATGGCTCTTTACGCTCCTTTAATGCCGCTTTCAAAAAACCAAAAAATTCTCCTTCGCCTACTGCAGGTGAAGAAGTAGCAACCCAACGTGAGACCGCATCCCAAAAAGGATTGGGTTCCTCAGTCTTGCCAAATACAAACACCTTCTTTTTTGGGTCAAAAAACGCATTAAGATCAATTTTGCCATCTTCTAGAGCAATGCGCATATCAATTCTGTCGCGCGCATTTTCTTCCGCGTCAGGAAGCGGTATGGTTTGCCAAATATCATTATGCGCCAATAACCAAACCCGGGCTTCCTCGTCCTTTTTTTTGTCATCGATATGGGTTAAACGCGTTCTAGCAAGTTCTACACCACCAAGCGCCGCGATCTTGGAACGCTCACGAGCTATCAAAAAACGATATTCTTTTATCGCATTGTGCACACGCAGTGCTACTGCCCCGACCAAAACTACGCCAGCCGCCAAAATCATCATAGTAAACATTAAAATAAAGCCTGGCCGATTTGATCGAAGATTCATACAGAGCCCCTCATGATAGATACCAATGTGCCGCTCACTCAACACTATTTTTGCGGGTTTTTATCTTTTGGCAAGGTGGCTTCAGAATCTTCGCCTTTTTTTTCTTTTTGCTTGGGTTTTTTGCGGTGCAATGCATCCAGCTCCACCATAGATCCAAACGCAGACGCAACAGGAATAGAAAAGAAAAACGGATAAGTTTGGCCTCCCGGCCCACTACGCACAACGCCTTCAAACTCAATGGCTAACGGCAACAATGAGGCAAATTGCTCCTCTGCATCTTTTTTATTCCAGCTAGTAGCCTCCTGACTTGCTGCCAAAGAACTTTTTGCAGCTTCCACGTCACCTGCTAGAGGCGCAGCATCAGTCTCTGCCTCTTTAGAATCCTTTGATGCCCCAATCATACGAACCTTCAGCGATTCAATACCTGAAGCCAATAAGTCCCCGGCTGCCTGCTCCCCTGAGCCTTCCCCCGCAGCAAATAAATCAAATGTTTGAAAACGCCGTACCTGGAACGTCCCCGGCCCTTCTTCATCAGGCAAAACACGATATTCAACACGAACAATCCGAGGAACAGTTCGCTGAAATGATGGCATAGTAGTAGTCGTAATAAAAGAAAGCGTTAGCTTCTTTTCATCGACCGATTCACAAAAAAATGGCTCGATTTTTTCCCATTTATCAAGAACGTCAGCCGCCTTCTTTGCATCCCCTTGCTCAGCAGTTCCTGCTTCTGCCACTAAAGAAGCATTGGTCACACCTTTATTATCATTTTGCACTGCATCGTCCGGCGACTTCTCCTTTTTCCAAGAGCGTTCAATAACTTGATAAATAGGCGCAGGAACATAGACGGCCGAAATATCTCGCTCAAGCTGTTGCGACATCAACGGAACCGTCCGTATATAACCTAGAGATGACTCTATTGATTGTGAAAGGCGCGAGAGCGTACCATTAACCTGAAATAACATCACAGACAAAATAGACGAAATCAACAACCCAAACGTTATCTCAATGAGAGAGAAACCAGAAGAACGCTTCATTTATTTAGTCCTCATTGATTGTCGTAATTGTCCACCATTCTGAACCGGTTTTCCTGACGCCCGGGCACCATCATCAGCCTTTCGTGACGAAGAATCAGCACGAGGATCTTGTGGCGCACTATAGTTTGGTCCAACAATAAACACAAACAACTCCCAGTCGCCCTGCACGTTCTTCTGCATAACACGCCCAAAGGCTCCTGGCACAAAATCTTTAAACGGCCCTTCTTTTTCAAAAGCCTGAACGAACAACTCCAAAGGCACTTCGGACAACTTACCCGTTTCCTCAATGGTCTTAGTCGTTGCATCTTCCTTCAGATACAGGCTACCCGCCCGCAGCGCTGAGTTTAGCGCAACGCGCCCTTCAGAGAAGGCCTCAATATCGCGCACTATCCGACCAACCGCACGCATCATAGCTCCTTGAGAAACAATAAGAGTTGTACCAAGCAACGAAAAAATCAGAAGCGCGCCCATGATCTCGATAAAAGAAAAACCGGAAGCTGCCGTAGTAAAACATCGCTTATTAGGTTTTTTGCTCAAGCATTCCCGAAAACGGGTTAGTTGCATATGTAACTTCGACATCTTCGCCTTCTTGGACCAGAACAAAAGAAACTGGCTGTACATTACCCATAAAATCAACAAAAAACCAACTCTGCGTCGTAGCTGCATCTATTTCATTTCGCCCATCAATCACCAACTGCAAAAGCTCTAATTGGGGCGGTATGCGCACTAAACCTTCGGTAGGAACAAAACCCGCAGCATTTTTAAAATCAATAAAACCAGGCTTTTGTGCACGCTCTACCCGAACCTCTTTTTGGTTAAAATCGAACAAAACCTTGTGGACTGTTCCGCTCACAGTCGCATCGCCAATCGTTTTTTGCACAAGCGCTTGAAACTCTTGAACAAAGGTTCCCCGAAAATCTCGCTGAATACGAAATAAACGAGGAACCATTATTCCTGCAAATATACCCATGATAAGTAGACCAAACAGGATTTCTAAAAAGGTAAATCCATTAGTCTGTAAACGCACTAACCACCGTCTCTTCAGAACCTTCACCGCCCTTACCCCAAGAGTATAGCTGGAATTTACCTCCCTGACCCGGTGTATACACAAGTTCAGCGCCCCATCCATCTTGTAGCGAACGTTCATCAGCATACGGGCCACGCCAGCGTGCTGAGGCTTTTGGATCCGATGGACGATTTAAAAGATCATCTAACAAAGGAGGCTGCGAACCAGTGTCGCTCATAAACTGTTCAATAGCTACCTTTGTCGCCTGTAAGTTGGTATCTGTTTTACGCATCTTGGCTTGATTCATAAAGTTATTAAGTATCGGCGCCATGGTCCCAATCAGAAGACCAATAATCAAAATTCCAAAAATAATTTCGATAAAGGTCATACCGGCAGCACGGCTTCTTGTAAGACGACGGCAAAAATTATTCATATAGATCCTTTCTACATACGGCCAGCTGATGTAGCAAGGCCCATAATAGGCCCCATAATCGCATAGACCGAAAACCCTACCAACACCGCAACCAATATTATAAACAAGGGGTTAATAATCGCAATTAACCGATCACTTAAGGTCTCCAACTCACGCTCATATTGAGCAGCAACCTGTAACAGCATTTTATCAAGGCTTCCTGACTGTTCCCCGGTATCTAACAGATAAATAGCCAACGTTGGAAAAAGATTAGTCTGTTTTAAATATTCAGTAACACGGCCCTGTTTAATAATTTGTTCGCGCGCACCACGCAGCGTATCTGCAAGGACACGGTTATCAACAATGTTACAGACAATATCAAGCGAATCAGCCAAGGTAACACCACTCGTCATAAGCATACCCAAAGTTCGACTAAAACTTACGACAGTGTTGGTGCGTAAAAAATGCCCCACAAACGGCAACTTCAAAAAAACCGTATCAAGGATCCGCGCCCCTGATTCAGTACGCTTCCACAAATAAAACACCCCGATAACAACCGCCGGAACAATTAAAATCAAGAGGTAATGCCCTCGAACAAAATCAGAAATTCCCATCAAAAATCGTGTAGCCCAAGGTAATTTAGTTCCCTGGTCTGCCAATACAGGCGCCACCTGTGGAATAACAAAAACCAACAGTGCCGCAACAACGCCCAAGACTACCACCAACTGTATCAAAGGATACATCAACGCGCCTTGCACCTTTTTCTTAATCTCTGCTCGACGCTTGAGATATAGAGCCAATCGATCAAGCACAACATCTAAGTTGCCACTAATCTCCCCAGCCTTAACCAATTGAATGTACAAAACTTCAAAAACATCGGGAAACTCGCTCAGACCAGAAGCAAAAGACTTACCTTCGCGCAAACCATCGCGCAAAAAAACAGTAATGCGTCGCATCTTACCACTTGTCTGTTCAACTAAGAGGCTTAGTGCATCAGCCAGCGGCACGCCAGCACGGAGCAAGACTGTTAATTGCTCCGTAAAAAAGATTTTGTCCTTTTCAGAAACCGAAGTTTCTAGAAGCGACGCCCACGAAAAACGCTTTGCCGACGCATCTGAGGACAAAAGAATTGAAACAGGATAAATACCCTGGCGGAGCAACACTTCCTTGACCTGCTTCGATGAGCCCGCATCCAATGAACCAGAGATTTTTTTACCATCTCGCGAGAATGCCTGGTAGATGTATAACGCCATAAAAAACCTTCAGGTTGTGGCAAATAATGGTACCATACCTAGGAGCACTGTACACAAAAAAACATGTTATTGTCTATAGGAATACTCATGAACCTAAACACCCGATTTTGGCTTGGTAGTATGGTTATCTTGAGCCTGTGTACGCCGTCATTGCAAGCCAAGAAACGCAAAAAACGCAAGCCACGCGAAACCATTGAATACGTACAAAAAGAAAAAAAACATACCCCGACTGCAGAAGAATTAATTAATGAACTGCTTCGGCCAATAAGTTTTACGCAAGAGGGCCTCAAACGCTTTATTCAACAGTACAACACCTCGTTTTACGTCGAACGCTTTCTCCCAGCATGTTTTATTCATCTCATCGACTTTTTGGAGTTTGGCCAACAACAAGAAAAAACTGCGCAATTCTTCTTATCTGTGCTCGCACTTTTCACCCAGCGCCTACAAGCATGCGAATGGGTAAACCCGTATGCGCTCTTAGCACTTATGGAACGCATGGAAGAAGTACTCAAAACACAATGCATGCGGGTAGAAGATCAAGACACGTTTACCCAAGTACAAACTGAGCTCAAAAGGGCCCTGCTTGAAAACTTTGACCTGCTCAAAGAACAACCAGAAGAATTCCTACAAAAAACAGCAACCCAAATCAGCCAAACGGTGCAGTTTTCTAATGCCCAATACGTCATCCGCGAACTTCAGGCCGCAGTTACTCAATTTTTGTTAACCGCAACCAATAAACTTATTTGGCACCCGCGCGAAAAAGGCGATTCATGGCGCATGATGGTGGCAATTGCCAACCTGTTGCAAGGATTTTTTGAGTCACACCTCATTGCAACATACGAAGATCTCAACCTCCTTATCTGGTCATTGGTGTATCGATTTGGCTACTTTATCGAATGCGCCGGTTCCCAGTTAACACCCGACGTCTACAAAATCATGCAAAATGAGCTTCAAGAAAAAAAACATGCATGGCTGTTTTTACGCGAACAAGAAGCCGAAATGACATCAAAAGAAGGCTACCTCATATCGGCTCTCATGCGCGGCATTACCAAAGCTGAAGCCTACACTAGTGGCCTTTCGGTTGACCGCTTTATCTAGCCAACGAACGCAGAAGATAGCCAATGAACGCAGAAGGGCCGCAATTTCCCATGTACTACAAAGGGTAGTTCTCCTCCTTTTCAACTAGCAACAAAATTGATGAGCATAAAAAAAATAGCAAACTGTAGATATAAAACAAATAAGAACGCAACCGTTAATAAAGGATCAGCATGAAATTTCACTTGTATTCTCTCCCGCTCGTACTGAGCATGGTAACGCTGCAGGCTTTTGATTACGGCCCATTAAAAAATCAATTTATCCATGACGTAATAAAAATTGCTCCACAATTACCCGGCTTTAATGAGGGCACAGGAGATGCCTATAACTGGCTCTTTCAAAAGATTTATCAAAAAAAGACCGTAAACCTTCCGGTTGTTCCACTCATTGCCACACTTGTATCCCATACCTCCCCGACCAAAGAGGTACTTATCCATGCTGCAGCGAGCAAAAACCAAACATCAGTTGCATCCACAATATCTCGCCTTAAGCCGTTTCTAAAAGAATTACACCTCAATAAAAAAACGTATGCACAATTACTCAAAAGCCCTTTCCCGCTGTTACGAAAGAACGCCAAAGCTATCCCCTTCACCGAGCTAGAGACAGCTGGCGAGCCATTTGCCGACGATCAGTTAGTCGATATGCTACTCGCATTGACCCAGACAATCGACGAGATGAAGGTTCCCCTTGAAAAATCGATAAAAATTCTTTGCATTTTAGAAGAACTGCTGAGCCACAAAGATACCCCGTCCTCCCTACAAAAAGTACTTTCCCAGGTGCTAGAAAAAGACCAAACTATCACGGGCATTGAGCTTGTATACGTAGCCGAAATGCTCTTATTGCCACCCAATTTTATGCTACAACTCGCTGCACCAGCAAGCAAAGTAATTGCACAAAATTTCTCAGAAAAAATAAATGGCGACTCTCTTGAAGAAGAGATTTACAATGTTATTCGATTTTTTGGGGGAAATCAGGAACCAGCTGCGCGAATCATCCTTGCACATCCCCTCCTGCTACGCAAAAAACAAGATTTTGAGATACCCCGACTCAACAAGGCTATATTTGATACTGAAGGCAAACATCTAATCACAACATCAA
>DNBB01000012.1 GCA_003484685.1 Candidatus Babelota bacterium | reverse complement strand
TACAGTCAAAGCACGAAGAATCTGCCTGCACGAGCAAACCAGATGACAAAAAAACAGTTAACCCAACCAAAATACGTGTTACCCAAACCATCGCGCTACTCACCATAAAATATCAATCGTGTTAAACCGGCCACATTCTATCGCAAACAAACAACGAGAGCTACCCACAAAAACACCCCGCGCCCTACTCACCAAAAGAACCAAACCCCCAACAGCAACACTTGCGCTCGACACCCTTATTGTGTAAAAATGAGCAATTGAATATAAAAAAAATAAACTAGGGAGAAAAACATGAACAAAACAAATGCATGCCTAACACTCAGTCTTTTGTGTTTGAGCGCTGGAATAACGAGCCCAGCTGAATCGGCATGGAAGATGCCCATATTCACTGAAGACCACTTTACAACACCGGCCGGAGAAGTAGAAGAATTTGAAATACTCGACTTTGGCAAAGAAAAAAAACGCGGCGATGCAGAAGAATCACTCGAGCAAATCAAAGCAGAAATACGGCAAAAACTAATCGAAAAAGCGGCAATTCGAACTAAACATGGCAACCTAGCGCCCGCATACCACGGCGAAAATTATCAAGAGCTTGCTCAAAAATTGAGTGAGAAAATAAAAAAGTTTGAAAACAAGCTCAAAAAACTGCCAAAGAAATATGCCAATAAATTTGAGGATGAACAAGACCAAAAAAGGTTTTTACGCGGCGCTCAACTAAACATTCCTGGCGCTTGGATTAAAACAGGTTCAAGCGATGAGGAGCGCAGGAACCACAAAGACCTTCAAGAAAAATCAGATATCATCAAAGACTTCAATGAAAAAAAACGCACTATTACCTTGCTTTTGGATCGGCTTTATACAGAAAGAGCTGACTTAAGCAATTATTTTCATTACTATCCAAAGCAATACCGAGCACTTGATAAAGAAATCAAAGAGCTGCAAAAACAAGAAACTGAACTTGAACAAAGCTTATCATAATCAATATGTGACGCTCCAAACCTATATGGGGCGTCACAACCCTTTTTAGCGACATCATTTCTCCACCTGTTATACTTAAGACCGGCAACCATGTTGGTCCCTTTTTTGTTTTGCAGGATATTTATGAAGCGTTTTGTGCGAACGGTAGGCTGCGGCAATGTACGCAAAGAACATGTCGGTACGACGATCACCCTATGCGGTTGGGTCAATCGCCGGCGAGATCATGGCAACTTAATATTTGTCGATCTTCGCGATCGCAGCGGCCTCATGCAAATCGTTTTTGACCCTGCAAGCGCGCCCCAAGCCCATAACGTTGCCGAATCGGTGCGTAGCGAATTTGTTCTATCGGTCACCGGCACGGTAAAGGAACGCATCCCCGGAACCATCAACGAACAACTGCCAACGGGCGCCTGGGAACTACATGCCGAAAAGCTTGAGATCTTAAACAAGGCCAAAGCACTGCCATTCCAGCTCGAAGAAGGCAATCGCGTTGATGAAGAACTTCGCTTACGGTATCGCTACCTTGATCTGCGTCGCCCAGAGATGGCACAGTTTATTACCATGCGACATAAGATTATTGCAACCATCCGCCAGTTTTTGTACGCAAAAGACTTCTACGAAATCGAGACACCAATTCTCACCAAGAACACAGCCGAAGGTGCCCGTGAATTCTTAGTCCCCTCTCGTCTTATGCAAGGACAATGCTATGCATTGCCCCAATCACCACAAATTTACAAGCAATTGTTAATGGCCTCAGGCATGGAGCGCTACTTTCAGATCGCTCGCTGTTTTCGAGACGAAGACCTGCGCGCCGATCGCCAGCCTGAATTTACACAGATGGACATGGAGCTCTCCTTTGTAAATGAGGCTGATGTCATGCAGGTCATCGAAGAGCTCTTGGCAACGATCTTCCAGGCTCATTTCAACCAAGAAATCACCCTGCCATTACCCCAAATGAGCTTTGACGAAGCATTTTTAAATTACGGCTCTGACAAACCTGATCTACGNNGACCTTGAGCATTGGGTAACCAAGGCGCAACAAAATGGCGCCAAAGGACTTTTGTGGATCAAGTATGGGGAAGACAAAATCGAGGCACCCGTAGCCAAATTTTTACCCGAAGATTTTGCACACCGCGTTCAACAAATTATTCCCGGTTTCTGCAAAGGTGACACGCTCTTTATTATGGCGGGCGATTACGAGGAAACATGGGAACAACTTGGTCGCTTACGCCTGCAACTTGGTGACAAACTCGATATCATCGATAAAAAGCAGACAAGCCTTTTCTGGGTTGTTGATTTTCCTATGTTTGAATACAACCGCGACACCAAGCATTGGGCCGCACGCCACCATCCTTTCACTTCGCCCAAAGGCAATTGGCGTGAACAAACCAAAGGAGAAATCAAGGCACGTGCCTATGATGTGGTACTCAATGGCGTAGAACTTGGCGGCGGATCTATTCGTATCCACGATCCAAAAACACAAGCCGATGTATTTAAGCTTATAGATATCGATCAAGATGATATGCAACGCCACTTTGGCTTTTTACTCGAAGCACAAGAACTTGGCTTTCCACCGCACGGTGGCATCGCACTGGGCATTGATCGCCTTATCATGCTGCTGCTTGGTGGCACCTCAATTCGTGATGTTATTGCATTTCCAAAGACCCAAAGCGGTGCTGATCCAATGCTTCAAGCACCAACGCCTATTGACCGCAAAAAACTCCTTGAATATGGGCTTAAAGTTATCGCCGCTGAATAAAAACCCAAATACCCGGGGAAGGAGTGCTTCTCCGGGTATTTTACTTTCAACACTTGAGCAAACTAAATTACCAAGTACGTTTCTTCGTTATCATGGCATCAAGAAAGGCTTCATTTTCGGTCAATACCTTAGCAATAACCGCCTTGTTTTCTTTTGCAACCAAATAGGCGCAAACCTCGTTAAAACAATCATCCCAATCAACAGGCTCCGCATCGGCCTCTTTTTCTAGCTCCATGGGTTGTGGAGCTTCCGCCTCTTCTTGTTCTAGATCATCATCAGGTAGTAAGGCACCACTTTGTTCTTCAAAAGGGATTTGCTGCGCGATTGAGAACGCCTTCGCGTCCTCCTCATCCTGCCACGCCTGCAATAACTCCTTCGCCTTTTTTGCTTTATTTATTTGCGATCTGCCCACAATCTTATATTTATACGTAGTAAACAGATCCCATGCCTGTGCTATTCCGTGGGGAAAGAGTAAAGCGCGCAGTTCTGGTATAAAGAACAACCCAAGTGTTGCAAAGGTAGCAGGACCTGACATCGCATCCCAAAGAATATGCAACAAAACCTTACCGTTTCCTGTAAAAGTAATCGGTGCACCGTGTTTGAGAAGATACTCAAAGACCGGGTGCTTGGCATTACGCTTAATAGCCAAGCGAAGGAGCGAAATCGGCTCAATCGTTCCTTTTGTTGAAATACGCGGTGTGACTAATTCGCCCTGCTCATGCAAAAAATCAAAAATTTCTTGCAATGTTTTGCCATCAGAAAGTTTATCTGTTAAATCTACACCATTGTTCTTTGCAATATGCTGGGCGCACTGTTCCTTGGCCTTAGAAGCCTTTGTTGTTTCGACAACATTTGCCACTGGTAAATCGTAAGCCGAAAGATCATATGACTCCTCCATCGCCCAGGCGCGCAATAAATCGGCAACTATAAGCAATTTATTCGTCTCATTTCGCTCTTTATTGCCAAGAAATTTTTGAAGATCTGAAAAAACAGATAATGCTTGCTTGAGCCCATTGGGAAAAAGAAACGCACGAATCTTTGGTGTAAAATAAAAACATAGTGCAGGATCGGTATGACGATGCAACGCAAAGCTCGAGAGAAAGAAATGAATCTTTGCCTTGGTATCAGCACCATCTTTTTTAGGAACAAATGGCAGATACGGCGACGCCCCATTTTCGAGCATACATCCAATAACGCCAAGGCTAGCACCATACCGCAATGCTGCCTTCAACAAAACTCCTGACTTTCCCTTCTGCCAATCAAGAGCTTTTGCCTTTCCCAGATGCTCAATCGCTCCGGCAACGTCCATCTTACCCCTCATTCGAGTCGAAAGATGAACAGCACTGCACGCGGCGGTATTTTTTCGTAGAAATATTCCATAAAGCTCATTAAACACGCCCGCTGCAGGCAGCGCTGACTTTTTTTTTTCCAAAGATTGAGGCGTAGCCACCAGAGAATCAACAAACGCCAGAAAAGCAAATAGCCCCAACAACCAAATCCGCGATCTATTCATATTATTTAAATAACCTTTTAACTCTAAATTAAGATACCTATTGTAAGGACAACATGGTATTTGGACTTACCCGGCCATACTGCATCATCCACTGCTGCCATTGCAACTCCGCTACATCTTGCTGAGGTGAAATAATAAGCGCGCTTTTCCCTGCATCGAAATCTTTTTTCAAAACTGATACAAACAAGGACAGAGCCTCCCGCGAGGACCGCCCCAGATTTCCATGATTAAGAAATCCTCCCACAGCAACAAAAGCTTTCCAAAGGTCCTTAACATCAACGTTAATATAAAAATTCTTGGCAATATGATACTCGTTATCAGCAGGGTTAAAAATCAAGGTGAAAAACTCTTCTCTGGTAAACAAGGCGCGCAAAACGCTGGGCGTAAGCTTCCCGCCCATATTAAGTAACTTAATTGTAATTGCCGGGTCAACGTTTTGATAAAGGCATTTAGTAAAAATCGTATTGCATGTACTTTTATCAATTTGCCAATTGATAAAAGTACAGTATGCACGAAGATAATCAATTAATGTTTCAACAGAAAGTGTAATTTTATCATCAGGATTTCCCGAAGGCACAACCTCAATGAGAGAATCTATCATTACCGGAGCACCATCAATTTTTCCCTTAAAGCCACAAAGACCCAGCGCCAAGGTTTTTAAAACTGACCATGCGGCAAATGCTCGTTGCTGAGATGCCACTATGACATCTGCTGAAGAATCTCCTAAAAGCGGCTCAATCGAAGAAACCGTAACGCGAAATGCCGCCCCCTGCAAAGGCACCAGCATTCCTAAAAAAGAAAATAGCAGTATTAGCAGTTTTTTCATCATAACATCCTTTTAAATAATAATTTGTGCAAAAAAACTTTTTGATACATATATGTGATTAACTACCCACAGCACTATTGCGCAATATATGCCTGCACAATGCACTTTTCACTAAACGGGTATTTTATTCCCTGGATTATTTGGTATTCTTCAGGCCCCTTACCCAGAAGCACAATCATCGATTCGCGGTGCGATCGCTTGGTAATTGCATATTCTATTGCCTCTTTGCGATCAAGCAACTGAACAACCTCAACACCACCCGGAACTCCTTCCATGATATCCTGAGCAATCATTGCAGAATCTTCACCGCGCGGATTATCACTGGTAAGAATAAGCGTATCCGCAAAGCGGGCCGCTATAGCACCCATTATCGGGCGCTTAGCCTTATCACGATCACCACCACAACCAAAAACAACAATTAAATCTTTGGTCAACGGACGCAGAGCACCAAGTACTGCCTCATATGAAGAAGGATTATGGGCATAATCGATAACCACCTGCGCACCATTTTGCAGAACATACCGATTCAAACGACCTGGCACACCGACAAAATTACCTAGCGCGTGGTTAATCTGATCAGCCATAAAACCAAAAAAATGCTCAACACATGTAGCCGCAGCAGTAACATTGTATTCATTAAACGAACCGATAAGCTCGGACGCATAAAAGCGCTCATCGCGAGAAAATAGTATACTAGGCGCATATTTTTGCACAAGCCGCATAACTGCACGGTCATTTTGATTAATAAATAACGGTGCCTGAGCTTTTAGGTGTGTAATAATTTGTTCTTTTGCAGCA
>DNBB01000011.1 GCA_003484685.1 Candidatus Babelota bacterium | reverse complement strand
ATGGGACATATCCAGCAAGTTACGTGAGAAAAACCAGATCTTTTTGGTCCCATCTTCTGCAGTAATCATATGGACCTGTAGGCGGAACCCATCATATTTTGGTTGTGCATTGCACGGACCAATTTTTTGAATAATATCCTGCGCCGTCATCATACGCTCTGCTGCGGCGGGCCGTATAGGAACGCCAATCTCAATCGTTATGTCATGCAGCGCACTTAGGCCACCACGAACTAACAGGTATGCAATCCGACCAATATCAGCAACTAAATTGTACGCTGATTCTATTTGAGGCTTTGCCTTTTTATCTTGCTGCAACATCCACGAGAATGCATCCAGTAAAGTCATATCAGAGAAACCAAGGCGCAAGTTTTGCATTATGATACGCACGATATACCGAGCAGACAACGGAGGAACTGTTTTTAATAAATGAACCAAAAAGCTAATCTTTTCGTCAAATGAGCCAACGCCCGATATCGTCTCAAAGCGCTCCAATGATTCATACACCGAAAGTATTGAAAGCCCGTCGTCACAGGCCCAGTTGCCTTCTTGCAAAAGATCTCCCCAGTCACCCGCCACGGCCATACGCTGCGCAACCTCATCTAACGAAATATTCAGTAGGCGCGCCACAACATATTCCATACCCTTGGCAGCAAAATTAAATTTAGTCCCCAAAAATGCAGGCCGCATATCACCCAGGGACATATAAGAAACAACTCGCGCCTCTTCGGGAGAAAGGTTCAAAAAAAGATCAGCGAGCAACGTAGTTATTGTTAATCGAGATGATTCCTGTTCTATATAACAAAATCGCTGTGCCAACTCATTAAACAACATTAACAAATCTCCTAGAAAATATTTGCAACTCGCGACTCTACCAGCATGCACCGAGATCTCATAGGCTTCAACTATGCAGACAAGCAAAATATTGGGCGAACACCAAATTTGTGGTGTTCGCCCAATATAACTTTGGTGGCGACGCAGGGACTCGAACCCCGGACCTACGGATTATGATTCCGCCGCTCTAACCAGCTGAGCTACGTCGCCAAAAATTTCAGATCAAAGCCTCATTATATCTTTAGTTTGCCGACGCCTAGCACATCCGTCAAGTACGTTAACATGGACTTAAGCAACCACAAACCAGTAATCAGTGTCGCCAAAATACCGACCATTTGAGTAGCCGCAAAACCACGCACAGGACCGCTTGCATAGATATACAAAACAAGCGCACCTAAAAACGCGGTTATGTTTGAATCCAAAATAACGGCTAGCGAACCCGCAAAGCCTGCATCAATAGCGCGGCGCAAAGGAGCGCCATTGCGCAATTCTTCTTTAATGCGCTCATAAATCAAAATTGAAGCATCAACAGCAACGCCAATCGTAAGGAGAAGTCCCGCAATGCCTGGCAAGGTCAATGTTGCACCAAGTCCTGCCAACAAAGCCAAGGAAAGTAAAATATTATACAACAAAACAACAAACGCTATTAATCCGCCCATCTTGTACACAAGAAGACAGAAGAGTAAGAGCAAGAGACCGCCTACGGCGCATGCTAACATACCTTGATGCACCGCCTCTTGACCCAATGAAGGACCTATGTGGCGTTCTTCTTCAAAGGTTACTGGCGCAACAAACGCACCCGAACTCAAGAGTAGGGCCAACTCATTAGCACTTTGTGTTGTAAAATTACCGGAAATAACACCCGATCCGCCGGCAATTGGTTCGTTAGCAACCGGAGCTGAGATTACAACACCATCAAGAACGATCGCTATCTGCCGACCAACATTTGCCGTTAACTCATAGAACCTACGCGCTGCATCAGGTTTAAATTTAAACGAAACAACCGGCAATCCTTTGGAATGGTCTAATTCCCCGCGCGCCATTTCAAGGTCGCGGCCCGATAACGTTCCATATTGCGCAACTAAATAGTACTCAGAGCCACGCGCGCCCTCTCCAGGAAGAATAATCATCCCTTCAGGTACCGAGCCACCATACCGCTCTAAAAGAGCATCTTCAGTTGCCGCACTATCTTCAACAATTTTAAAATCAAGTTCAGCAACACGACCAATCAGCGATTTTGCTTGCTGGATATCATGCACATTCGGAAGTTCAACAACAATTCGACGATTTCCATGTTGTGCAACCAAAATTTCACTCACTCCAAACCGATTAAGGCGGGTTGTAAGCGCATTAACGTTACTCGCAACCGCATCTCGTGCAATTTTATCCAGTCGAGCACGAGGAAGGCGCAGTGCAAGCGCTTCATCAATAGTTTCAATAGAAATGGCACCCTGCATACGCTGAGAAATAAGATCAGCCGCTTGATTACGGGCACCAACAGAAGAGAACGAAACTCGAACAGAATTATCACGAATTTCTTTAGAAATTAACTGAGCCTTAGCACTGGCAGGGATAATGTCATCGACACTATTAAGAAGGTCAACCAGAGCATTTTCATATGCTTTCTCAACCTGGACATCGAGCGTAATATACGTCCCGCCCACCAGATCAATACCAAATTTAACATACGAATTAAGATTATACAGAAACCATCCACCAAGACCCGTTAGGAAAACCAATATGGATAGGCGCGAAAATACCAGTCGCCTCAATGTCACGGTCATGCTTCATCCCTCATATTGACGGTTATAAACAGAAAAGATTTCGAGAATATATGGTGCGGAAGAAGGGACTCGAACCCCCACGGGATTACTCCCACAGCCCCCTCAAAGCTGCGTGTCTACCAATTTCACCACTTCCGCACACATCAAAGATCATGCTGATACTCTATCAGAAGAAACAATCCACTGCAACTTTTTTCAGGACGCTGCTTCAGGCTTGTTTTTTGTATCACTGACAAACATCTTACCAATCGCATTAACCGTATCTAAAACCCAAAGCCACGTACTGTGCCCCCAGTGTTTTACTCTATTCCATAGCTTGGCATCTTCTAGGCGCTGCAACTCTTCTTGTTTGTGGCGTTTTTCTGCCTCAAGCCGTTCTGCATCTTGCCGCGCACGTTCTTCACGGATTTTACGATTTAACTCAACACCCATTTCTCGCAACTTTTGCAAATCCGTCCGGACATGTGTCATAAGTTCGTCAACACGAGCAGAAAGCTTGGAATAAAAACCAGCAAAATCACCGAGAAGATATCGCTCAATATTTTCAATATTAGCCTTAGATGCTTCGATCGCGTGCAAATCAAACTCAGCTGCTTCATCATTAAGCGTATTTTCTATTGCCTCATATTTTTCTAAGGCAACGTCAAGATACTGGTTAACACGCCCGAGCTCATTACCGAACAAGGTAAAAAGCTCTCGAGAAACTTTGTCGTTTTCTACAATTTCATCAAAATTTTGCTGCATCTGTTTAAGCAAATCACGCTTAACCTCAAGATTTTTTAAAGACTCGGCCATTCCAGGCGCTTGCTGAACTCCCGAAGCTGACGCAACCTCTGGCTTAAGCGCTGCAAGCTGCTCTTCAATATACTTGAGACTAACGACAACCTCACCCTTTTGAAAGCCACACTCATTATAAAAAGCATCAAAGCGCGCATCTAACGC
>DNBB01000014.1 GCA_003484685.1 Candidatus Babelota bacterium | reverse complement strand
GTAATATCGCGTTGTGCAAGGGAAGTAGCGCTGACAAAACCGGTTGCCCGTCCTGGAGGTTCGGCGGAACACGACTGAGCTCCAATATTGATGCTTATGGGAAGCAGTCGCCGCGCTTCGCTCAAAATAATATGTTCAGGGCAGATAACAAGTTGTACGTTTGTGCTCCAATTGAGCAGATCGTTGGTATGTGCAACCAACCAATTAAAGGAGGTGTGGTACGGTAGTGCGGTTTTCCAGTTAGCGATAATAATGGGTTTAGTTGATTTCATAGCACTGCGGTAGGTTAGAGGTTGTGTTCAGGCGGATGATTAGTTCATCTAAGCTGCAAAGACCATGATGCGGTATTTTTTCTGAGAGTATCGAAGCGCTGTGTAACGCGCCAAGGAGTAAGCTCTGCTTAATAGAAAAGCCGTGCAGCAATGCGCTAAAGAACGTTGAGCCAAATGTATCTCCCGCGCCTACGGATTTTTGAGGGGTAATTGAAAAGGAATCCTGAAATAAGACTTGATCTTTATGAACGCACAAAGCGCCGCGTGAACCATTGGTAATAAGGCATATTGAAGGGCCGTATGTTTGTACTATTCGCGCCAGTGCTATTTGGTCATGCATGGTTTTGCTGGGTATGTTTAGGTAAAGCGCTAATTTTTCTGCTTCATGCTCATTGAGTAACAGTACGGTTATGAACGGAAGCAGTGAGAAAAAACTTGAGTAGTCTTCGATTTGTGCGCTGCTCGGATTACAAAGGATTGGGGTTTGCTTTTCATGTGCATGCCGTACGATGTCCAGGGCACAGGCCATACTGTTGCCTGAGAGTGGTGCAAGGTACATACCAGAAGGACTGGGAAGAGATTCGTTAACTTTGTCTGGTTGGTAGATAAGGTGCCGACTTGCGCCACGATTCATCAGGATTGTGTTATTACCGTCTTTGGAGGGCAGAATAAAGGATGTTCCGGTGTAATGCTGCTGATCAAAAAAAATAAGATCGGTCTGGATATGGGCATTTTGAAGTTCTTGAATGATCTGCTCTCCGCTTGGATCCATTCCTACTTGAGCATACAGTGCGACGTGATGGCCGAGGGCACCTAAGGCTAGCGCGGCGTTTAGCCCGCCGCCGCCCGTGTGGAATTGGAGCTGCTTGAGAGAAATTTTCTTGCCTTCTTCAAATTGAATAAACCCGGGATTTGATAAAGAATCATGCGTGGGATCAAGTTCAAGAAAAAAATCGCACATTGCGCCACCGATTACCAAAATGGGCAGCGCGTTTATAGAACCGCTGCCCATAAAGGGTTGTGTGACTTGTGTTGGCTTGAGGCAAGGGGAAAAAAGGATACTGCTGAAAACAATGAGCCACGTATGGTATTTTTGCATACACGTATCCTTTCTTACATGTTTAGGTGGTGGTGATTAGGTCTTCTTTCAGTTGTGTGGTAAACGTTTTCTTATCTGGATTTTTAAGTATTTCTTGTGCGAGCGGAACGGTGATATGGCTTTGGACAATGCGTTTGAGTGGGCGTGCTCCAAATTCTGGCTGGTAACCAAGATCAGCAAGTTTTTTGACAACCGATTCCTCTACTTGTAGCGTTATGTGCTGTTGTGCAAGCTGCTTGATAATTTTGTTTNNGAGCTTTCAATCTCAGAGGTAATGGTTGGTGCTTCGAGAATAATTTCTGAGCCGATATTGGATGTCATGATGATAATGGTGTTTTTAAACGATATGTGACGTCCCTGGCCATCAGTGAGTGTTCCCTCGTCAAGAATTTGTAAGAATATATTAAAGACGTCTGGATGAGCTTTTTCGATCTCATCAAAAAGGACAACGCTAAATGGATGGCGTCTAACCGCTTCGGTCAATTGTCCGCCCTCTTCGTATCCCACGTATCCTGGAGGTGCCCCGATAAGGCGCGCAACGGCATGTTTCTCCATGTATTCGCTCATATCGATACGAACAAGTTTGTGTTCATCATTAAAGAGGTAGTCTGCGAGTGTTCGTGCAACTTCGGTTTTGCCGACGCCCGTAGGTCCGAGGAAAAGGAATGAGCCGATTGGACGATTTGGGTCAGCGAGGCCTGCACGATGCATCTGAATAGCATGGGCAACTTTGGTGATTGCAGCGGATTGCCCAATAACCCGTTTTTTAAGGATTGGTTCAATCTGTAAGAGTTTTTCGGTTTCGTTGGTTTGAAGTTTTTCTACAGGAATACCGGTCCAGCGGGCAAGGACTTTGGCGACGTCATGCTCATCAACGACGTCTTTGATGAGCTGCTTGTTGCCATTGTTTAGTTTGCCGGTCTCGGTTGCAAGGTCTTTTTCAAGCTGCATAAGCTTGCCATACTTAATTTCTGAGGCTTTGCTGTAGTCACCGCGCCGTTCGGCTTGCTGAAATTGAATCTGTGCTTGTTCAATCTGCTCCTTGAGCATTTTGATCTTTTCTAGCGGCGCGCGCTCTGCTTGCCATTGCTGGATGAGTATTTTGTGCTCTTCCTTTAGATTTGCAAGTTCTTTTTCTAGTTCTTCAAGGCGTTTTTTTGATGCATCATCCTGCTCTTTGGAGAGCGCGATTTTTTCGATCTCTAGCTGGCGTATTTTACGTGCGAGTTTATCGATTTGCTCAGGTTGTGAATCAATGGACATTTTTACCATAGATGCAGCTTCGTCGATTAGATCAATTGCTTTGTCGGGCAAGAAACGATCAGGGATGTTTTGTGCGGAAAGTGTAACCGCAGCTACCAGTGCTTGATCTTTGATTTGTATGCCGTGATGCAACTCGTACCGTTCTTTGAGGCCCCGTAGGATTGATAGTGCGTCTTCGACAGAAGGTTCTTCAACGAGGACTTTTTGGAAGCGCCGCTCGAGGGCGGCATCCTTTTCGATATATTTTTTGTATTCCTGTATGGTTGTTGCACCAATGCAATGCAGTATTCCTCGAGCAAGCGCCGGTTTGAGAAGATTCGATGCGTCCATGCCGCCGCCGGTTGCGCCGGTTCCCACAAGCATGTGCAATTCATCGATAAAAAGGATGATGTGCTCATCACTTTCTTCGATGGCTTTTAACACTCCTTTTAGTCGTTCTTCAAATTCACCTTGGTATTTGGCCCCGGCGATCAACAGACCAAGATCTAAGGAGTAGAGGGTACTTTTTTTGAGCGATTCGGGGACATCGTTATTGATAATGCGTTGTGCAATACCCTCTACAATTGCGGTTTTTCCGACGCCGGGCTCTCCAATAAGAACAGGGTTGTTTTTTGTCCGGCGCGATAAAATTTGGATGACGCGACGGATTTCTTCGTGGCGTCCGATGACTGGATCAAGTTTTCCTTGGCGTGCTTGTTCAGTAATGTTTTGGCAGTATTTTTTTAGAATTTCGTACTGTTGTTCTGCGTTTTTTTCGTTCACGGTTTTTCCTTTGCGCAATATGCGCATATGGTCAAGAAGGCTGGTGCGTGAAAATTTAGTTTGAGAGAGTAATGCGGCCAATGCTTGAGGTAGTACGGTGGTTTGCGAAAATGCCAGCAACAGGTGTTCTAGGGATATATACGAATCATTAAGAGAGTGAGCTTCGTTTTGAGCTTTGAGTAAAATTTGCTCGAGTGTTTGATCGGCGTGTAGTTCTTGGGAACCCTGAACGCGTGGTAGGTGAGCAAGTTCGCGCTCAGTCTCTCGGCGTATGTTGCCCAGCTCTTGCGGGGTAAATTGGTACAATGATTGGCAAAATGGCGTGGTAAGCGTTTGAGAAAAGAGGTGCAAGGCCGTAACAAATTGATTGTTTCGGTTTTTTGCATCCTGTGCCGCACTGCTTAGAAGTTCATAAGCAGCATCGGTGAGTTTTTGTTGCAAATCCATGGTTTCTCCCGTGCGTAGGCCACTTGTAAGAAACCATAGCGAATATTTTTTTCAATGACTAGCCA
>DNBB01000038.1 GCA_003484685.1 Candidatus Babelota bacterium | reverse complement strand
AACGATGTGTCCCTTGCCAATGCCGCCAATGGATGGGTTACAGGGCATATGGCCGATCTTTGATAGATCAGGAGTAATAAGCGCCGTTTTAGCGCCTACCTTTGCTGCGATATGCGCAGCCTCAACGCCAGCATGGCCACCGCCAATAACGATGACATCAAAGAATTGGGTACAATGGGTTGTTCTGTTCATGAGTTTTTATATCACTATGCCTATGGGATGGTACGAAAAAAGCATATCCTACGGTATATCTATCTATCGGGGTGATGGTGGCGTAGGTATTTTTTATTGTTTCTACGTCTTAGTATGCCATAGCTTTTTGGCAAGCTCAAAAAGAGAAGCAGGGTGATACACAATGTGTGCCACCCTGCTTGATTGTTATCTGCTCAATATATAGTTGATATTAATATTTGATATAGCTACCTAATCCAGTACAACGCTTTTGGACACTCTGTGGTAACAGCTTTCCAAATGAGTAGAGCTTGACGCCGATCATAAGACGATTTGAAGTGTCTGAAAGATTTTGTAGGGTGGTAAGCAATTTTTTGTACTGTGTATACTGCTCGTCGGCAAGGCTGCGAGGAACTGAATTGATGTTTTTGAGCGCATCACACAATTCTTTGCGAATTTGTCCCCAAGTGTAGGGCGACTCTTCAGGGCGTAGCGATAAAAAGAGATTAAATGCTTCAAAAAGCTTCATTTCGGTGAGCCGATAGACCAAAAGCTCTTTGGCAATTTCGATATTGTTTTTCTTGAAGGTTTCCTGGAGATCAGCCGCTAATTTTTCTGTATCGATTTCACCCAATCGGCGCAGCTCATTTAAGTTTTCAAGGTATCCTTTGCCCGCTAGACTGCGCCTTGTTGCATTGTTAAATGCAACTAAAAAGCTACCGAGAAAAATTTCTTTTTGCGCCAAGCAACCGTTTTTGATTATTTCAGCAAGTTCTTCGATGGTGAATGGGGCGCTTTCTTGAAAGTTGTTTTGTCCTTGGTTTGCATGGCAAACACCGGTTTGGAAGTTGGTTACATGGGTTATAACGCTATAGCCACAAATCAATAATGATACGCCCAGTGCGTAGGTAATAAGATTTTTGTGTTTCATAACAGTTACCTTCTCTTGCTTTTTTTCAACGTTAGGATCTGGAGTAAGGTGCTTGGTTATATTCCAAAATTAATGACACCTTGTAACTTAAGGTATCAAAAGTGAAAAAAGTGTCAAGTTAGGTGTTTTTACTTTATTATTAGTCAAAATAAAGCTTTGTTTTCTTGGGGGGATTTACATGCTCATAGAGATTTTACCACGTAGTTCAAGCTGTTTTTGCCTTTGGTTAGGCGGTATATTGGGTGCATTTGTTTGCGCATTTTTTTGTTTTATCTTATTTATCCGGATAGCGCAGCGATATCTACAGGCTGGTGTACGTGAGTATATCGAGGATTTGCACGCACAAAAGGGTTCAACGCCGACTATGGGCGGGCTCGTTATTGTCGGATTGGTTAGCATAGCAATGTTGTTTTTGTATGTCGCGACGCGTGACGTTCGCCTTCTTTCTTTGTTGTTTTTGCTTGTCGGTTCGGCTGCTATAGGCGCGTGGGACGATAGTTGTAAGATTTTTTGGGGGCGCGGTATCGTTGAGCAACAAAAGTTTGTGGGTCAGATCCTGGTAGCGTTAGGGGCGCTTGGTATTTGGTATCTGGGCGACGTTGCTACGTTTCCTAACTCAATACTCGTAGCTTTCGGCTATCCTTTTAGCGTGCACCTGGGGAAAATAGGGTATATTCTCTGGGGTCTTTGGGTAATTTTATCCACGTATAATTGCGTAAATTTTACCGATGGTCTTGATGGGCTGGCGGGCGGCGTGCTTGCGGTTAATTTTGCGTTTTTTGGGCTGTTCGCGCTGCTATCAGGTGAATACCATCTAGCCCTGGTGGCTGCTTGTCTGCTTGGTTCGGTTTTGGCGTTTTTGTGGTTTAATATGTATCCCGCAAAAGTGTTTATGGGGGATGTTGGCGCATTGAGTCTGGGCGCTGTTTTGGCGATGATTGCGCTTATGTTGCGTATAGAGCTTGCCATTCTGGCGGTCGGTATGGTTTTTGTGCTTGAGGGGGTTTCGGTTATCTTGCAAATAGTCTGGATGCGCGTATTTGGCCGCCGGCTTTTTTTGTTGGCGCCGTTACATCATCATTTTGAAAAGCGGGGCATCCCAGAAGTTGCTATTACCAATCGTGCTATCTTGTTAACGCTACTTATGGCGTTAACGGCTGCAGTGTTGTATCTATACCCGTTTTCTTGTTCTGTCTCCTAAAACCAGCTTTTTTATCGGCTAAACAGAGGATATCTTTTTAGCCCGTGCAGCGCGATTCCTGCGAGGAGTAAAAGCGCATAAATAAGGTAGGGTAGAAAACTAAAGCTTATGCCTTCTGCAAATATCGAATATACCAGTGCTATGCAGGTAAGACTTGCCAAGAATGCGGTGATTTTTTCAGCACTTGGTAGATTGCGCGAAATGCGCACAAATGCAAGCGTTCCGACGCTATAAGCAAGGATGTTTGCGCTTGCTGAGATGCGTTGCAAGATATAAATATTAGCTTCGGTACCAATAAGGTACGCGATTTCGATACAGACAGCAGCGACAATTGTCCAGATCGGAGCATTGAATTCATTTATCTTTTTAAAAAATCGTGCACCCGGGATAAGGTTTTTATCCGCGAGGGTGTGTAGGTTCCAGATGTTGCTTGAGAGAATGCTGTAACTTGATCCCAGGGCTGAAGATGCGATGCCAGCAATGGTTGCACTAAGCACGGCTGCACCAATTTCTGGATAGCGTCCCAATGTTTGTTCGATAACGCGTGCAAATGGTTCACGAAAGTCTGTTACCCATGCCAATTCGCAGCCGAGTGCTCCGACAAAAATAAATTGCAGAATGGTGACTAACGAAAGCGTAAAAAAGAACGAAAAAAGGATGATGCGCGGAGCGTTCCGGGCTGCGTTGGGAATTTGATTTCCTAATGAGCAGCTTGCTTCAAAGCCAGCAAAGGCAAAAAGTACAAGGGGAAACGTTGCCGGGAGCGTACTCCACGCTTGGGCGCAGGTAGT
>DNBB01000039.1 GCA_003484685.1 Candidatus Babelota bacterium | reverse complement strand
CAGCAGCACCTAGCAAGCCAAGTTTCGGCGCCCCAAGTGTTCCAAAAATGAACGCATAATCAGCAACGATAAAAATAACGCTTCCTAGTGCAAAGCAGATCATAGGCGCACGCGTGTTTTTGACGCCACGAAATAGGCCCACCAAAGCAAAGTAGACGAAAGAAAGAAAGGTTGCGCAGGTACGCAACTTGAGTAACGGTGCGCCCTGATCAATAATTGATTGGCTAACGCCGTAAAACGAATAAATGGTGGATGCAAATCCTAAGATTGCCAGTGAGATAGCGCCACCGATAACCAAAGCGGTCCACAGGGCATTGGTTGCAGCGCGTCCAACCTGGGCATTTTCTTGTGCGCCGTTATGCTGGCCGCATAGGATGACCGCGCCAATAGAAAGGCCTTCGGCGATTTTTTGAACAAAGTTTAAAAAGTTGGTTGCAACGCCTTGTGCAACAAAAAGCTCCGTAGAACGAAGATGGCCGATGAAGATGCTGTTAACCAGCCCAAGTAAAGAAGAGACTATGAACGCCGTGATGAGTTCCGGCCAGAAGTAGTTGAAGATGGTTATGTATCGCTCGCCGGCAGTGTCAGTGATACCCGATACATAGCTTGCGATAAATGATTCTTTTTTTTTCACCTGACGAAACTTTCATGATAATTTTTGCAAAGAAGCTAAGGTCAGCATAGCATAAACCATTGCATTCGTCATCATGCGGTTAAAACCAGCGTATTAGGCCTGATTGATCTGCTAGTTTTCTATTTTTTCGTAGAAGGCGAGGTACGGAGCAAAGCTAGACTTTAAGTTTTTCTGTATAATTTTTGTTTCGCTCGCAATATCGGCAGCTTTAACGATTGAGTCATTGCAACAGAACCAGGCGCCTTCGTGGTTGATGTAGGCAATGTAGTGCCCACCAGGTAGTCCGCCAGAATGGCAAACGATACTTTTAAGCTGATATGAGCTTGTGGCTTTAGGTTGCCCATCTTTATTTTCTTGTTTGTTGCTTTTTAGCGTATTTTCTAGCTTCAGAGATAATGGGATTTCTGGGATTGGGTATTTTTCAGCTTGATTTTTATAAACTGGAATGAGAAAGGCAAGGCCTTTACTTCCGGTGAGATTAACAGACTTATCTTGTGTGGCATGGATGTATTCCCCATCATCGTTAATTTTACCTGTTTCCTTATTTTTAGTTGGGGCTTTTGTTGTCCAGTTAATTTTATCTGCAGTATGTGAATTTGCGATAAGGTCAGTTAGCGATGAAAGGGTTCCATCGGTATTTTGTCGTAGGGTAAACAAAAGCGTTGGCTTATCGTCTTCGTCCGTTTCTTTAAGCAGATTTTTCTTTTCATCTTTAATTGGCTCATCTATTGTTATGCCTATGATTTTATGCATGATAGTACTGATGGCCGTTTGGGCTTTTTTATCGTCTTCTGGCGCGTCTTCTTTCAAGGTTTTGTTGCCGAGGCCGAGCAAGATCGTGGATGCATCGTCTTGTTTCCCTTCTGCAACGACGTATTTGTTAAGTAGTCGGGCAAAATCAGGGAAATCTGTAGGCAATTGTATGACTTTTTGAGTTGGTATGCTCAATTCCAGCATAAAATTTTTAAAGTCTTGGAACGTTTGGTTGGTTTTAAGCTCCGCCTGCTCTTCTTCTTTTTCTTGACACGATTTATGAATTTCGGGAGCAAGGAATCGGGTCCCTTGTAATGCAGCGTTTCGATAACAAGCAGCGCCCGTGTCATTGCAAATGCCTGAAGGCAGCGACAACGGAGACATTGAATCGGCCTGTGACTGAGTATTTATTGAGGGGAAGGCGTTTGTGTCGAACGGGTTAGTAGATACTGATACTGATTGTAGCGGAGTCTGCCAAAACCCTTTCCATGCGTAATACCCAATGATACACGCGCCGCCAAAGGTAATGAGCGGGTGCTCATTGATAAGCGAGCTTGCAAAGTCGACGATTGGCCAGTTTTTTTTCAAAATTAGGTGCGAATCGTCGAGAAACATAAGTTTTTGATCTTGTGGTAAACGTTCGAGCGCTTCGGATACGGTCGTAGTGACGTAGTGTTGCGAAGCAGTTGCATTGGATAGTCCGAGCAGCACGACTACTGCTATCAGATAGGTGCGATGGAAGTAGTTCATTTTTTACCTCCCCATGAGCATGGGATATTTTTATGGAAAACTTTTAGTTTATTTTCTTGTATAAATTACAACTTGTAGTGTTTTTGTCAAGCTTATTACGCGGTATGGTGAGCAAGGACTTGGTCGCGTCGTTGTAGGATTGCGTTGAGGTATACGTCGTATGCAAATCGTTTTTGTGCGTCCTTGTTAAATATTGTTTTTAAGCGTTCAAGGTCTAATTTTTCTAGTCCTTCACGGGCTTTATTTGGTAAAAAATCTGAGAAGGGGAGGATTGCATCTTCTTCTTGGTAATTGTGATGATATTGGCACCAGAGGACTTTTTGGGCTATAAAGAAGCGCCGGTGCTCGTTGCTATAAGGTTTTTCTGCAACCTTGCGCAAGTGTCGTAAGGCATCATGCGATATGTCTAAATTGCTTTGCAGTAATTCTGAGGCTCGATAGATTTTGTCAGGCAGGTTGGGAAGATGCGTAATCGTAGACCTGGTCGGGCTGTAAGGAGAAACGACAACGAATGGCATGGTCCCATAGGGGCCTACTTGTAAGTATTTGATTGTACCGTTATCAATACAGACCGGAAGTATCTTGTTTTCTCGTTCGATAGATAAAAGATTTCCTGGGCTGGTGTCCCATTGGCCAAAAACGAAGTAAAAAATTTTAAGGAGCGCAAATTCCTCTTGATCAACACGCTGCAAAAAAGAATGAAAAGCGCCATTTTGTAGTAGGTCTATATCCGTCTTAACGAACAGTTGCAGGGAGCCTGTTTGGTC
>DNBB01000019.1 GCA_003484685.1 Candidatus Babelota bacterium | reverse complement strand
CGCTCCGTGATAACCGAAATCTCGACCTGCAGCATGCTTAACTTTTGGGTTTGGCTCATATTGAGCGTGCTCCAAAAGGGAATGAGCTCTTTTGCGTTGAGAGGGATAATCTCTCGATTGTATGCCGTTGAAAGCTGTTTATCGAGTAATTTGTCAAAGTATTGCAACTCTAAATGCTGAATATTGGCAAATTCAAAGAGATCAACAACGTCTTCGTAATCATCATCATAGATAAATGCGCTTGAACCATCAATTACGATGAGGTCGCCGCGATAATATCCAAAAGCTTTTTTAAGAATTTCGCTCTTTTTGTATTCCGAAAGGGTTTCGTCATCAAAGCGAAGTAACGAAGCAATTTGTCCGCCGTATGTTTCTTTGAGCTCGGTTACCGAAATTCCTGAATCTGGATTAACATGCATTAAGATGCAGGATTTTTTAATGTGAAAGAAGTTAGGTTTTTGAATCGCTGGTTCAATACTTTTAAAGATCGTTGACGCATCGGTGATGCTCTGTTCAGTAAATTCATCGGCAATGGTATTTAAAAATTCTCGCAATTCTTCAAATGTGAGCTCAAATGGTACCTTGTACTGCAGCGAAAGGGCACCAAATTGATGGAGTCGTACATGGCCTTCGTAGGAACGAGCGTGTGGATGGGGTAACTCTGCAGAGAATGGTTTGTGATAATTTTTAAAATAACGAGGGAGCGGTGTTGGTTTGCGAATTAACAGCTGTTCTTTTTTGATTTGCTCAAAATTAATATCATCGCCAATATCAAATGCATGAAAAAGGTGAATGTGCCCTGTAAAGATGCGCGACATTGATTACTCCTTGCTCTTTAAGATGGAAAAGAACGCTTCTTGAGGCACTTCGACTGAACCAACCTGTTTCATGCGTTTTTTACCTTCTTTTTGTTTTTCAAGCAACTTGCGTTTTCGGGTGATGTCACCACCATAACATTTGGCGATAACATCTTTGCGCACGGGTGCAACGCTTTCTCGTGCAAGAATTTTGGCTCCAATTGCCGCTTGAATGACGACCTCAAACTGTTGTCGCGGGATAGTCTTACGCAATTTTTGGACGATGTCACGTCCAATACGATAAGCATTATCTTCGTGAACAATAAGCGAAAGTGCATCAACAGGTTTACCACATAACAAGATGTCCATTTTAACCAGATTTGCAGCCTTATATCCGGCGGTTTCATAATCTAAACTTGCATATCCAGAGGTTACGGACTTAAGTTCGTCATAAAAATCTGATGCTATTTCGTTTAGGGGAAGCTTGTAAACCATGATAACCCGGTCTTCGCTCAAATAGGAGAAATTGAGCTGTTCACCGCGGCGTTCTTGGCATAACTTGATGATAGCGCCGACATAATTTTTGGGAAGTAATATGGTGGCTTTGATAAGTGGTTCACGAATTTCTTCGATTTGTTGGCCATCAGGAAATTCTGATGGATTACCAATTTTGAGCACCTCGCCATTAGTTTTGATAATTTCATAGAGCACGCTTGGTGCGGTGGCAATGACATTAAGCCCATATTCTTGCTCAAGCCGCTGCTTAAAGACGTCCATGTGTAATAGGCCAAGAAAACCGCATTGAAAGCCCATGCCCAATGCTGCAGAGCTAGTCTTTTCTACGCTGACACTGGCATCGTTAAGAACTAACTTTTCAATAGCATCGCGCAAGTTTTCAAAGTCACTGTTATCAACGGGATAAATTCCCGCAAAAACCATAGGTTGTGCCGGCTTAAAGCCAGGAAGCGGTTTGACCGGTTTTTTGTACTGATAGATGGTGTCACCAACCCGTGCTTCACGGACGGTCTTCATGCCGGTAATAAGATAGCCAACTTGTCCTGCATAAAGTGTGTCGACAGGCACGCGGCTGGGGCTTCGTAAGCCAATCTCGAGGACCTCGTATTTTTTTCCGGTTGAGGCGACTTCAACCATTTCACCTTTTGATATGGATCCGCTGAGTACGGATATAAGGACGATAACGCCTTGATAATCATCATACCATGAATCAAAGAGTAGACATTTGAGCGGTCCATCAGCTTCTGCACTAGGTGCAGGTATGCGATCGACTACGGCTTCAAGGATTTCGTTGATGCCAATGCCTGATTTTGCCGAAGCGCGCAGAATTTGGTCATGTTCAAAATCAAAGAGCGTTTTTAATTCGGCTTCAACTTTATCAGGAAGTGCGGAAGCGATATCAATTTTGTTAATGACCGGAATAATGGTTAAGTTTTGTTCGAACGCAAGGTAAAAGTTGGCGACCGTTTGCGCTTGTGCGCCTTGGGTTGCATCAACAAGTAACAATGCGCCCTGGCAGGTATACAGGGAGCGTGATACCTCATAGCTAAAGTCCACGTGCCCGGGAGTGTCGATAAGGTTGAGTAGATAGGTTACTCCATCCTTAGTGTAAAACATCGAAGCGGTTTGAGCCTTGACGGTAATGCCCCGTTCTCGTTCAACTTGCAGTTGATCCAAAAATTGCTTGTTTTCCGTCCGGGTTGAGATGGTGCCGGTTACTTCAAGCAAACGGTCACAAAGGGTTGATTTTCCGTGGTCAACATGGGCGATGACGGAGAAGTTGCGAATACGGTCGGGAGTGAAATCTTGTAAATCGTAGGGCAGTTTTTGGCTCATAATTTGATCTAAAATTCTAAAATAATGAAAGAGAAAGTTTGTGAACTTGTTGTTTAGAGTATCAAGTTGGGGGGCAATCGGCAATGGATCATCCGTAGAGTCTATTTTTCATTGCCGACTAAATACAACAAAAAGGCGGTATGTAGTGAAAACAATGAAGGGCTGCATGCAGCCCTTCATTGTTTGTGTCGCTTTTAAATGTCAGAAAAATATCCCTTTTCCCGCGCTTCCTTTAGGTTCTTTTGCATATATAGAAGATCTTTACTTGCTGTAGGTTTGAATGCGCCCTTATTGAGTTTTTGGGTTGTTATTTCAAAGTGCAGTTGCCATGGAGTACCAAAGTATTCAGGGCCGATATCAGCTTGTTTATATTCGTTTACCAATTGTTGTTTTGTCAGAACTTTAAAGTAGTCGCTAATTAAAGTTGGAACAGCAGTCTCCGTATCGTTATCGAGCAATGCTTCCACTTGTCGATTGAGTGCTTGTTTTTCTGCTTCGGTAATCGTATGAATTTTTTCTTCATCAAAGATACAGTAAGCAAAAATTGTAAAGAGAGATTCTTTGATAGCGTTTAAAATTGTGAAAAAATCTACTTCGGATTCATTTTTTAGATTTTCATACATGTTTTTTAATAATCTAAAAATGTCTTGAGCGATATTCCTGTTTATGGTTGCCGTTATTACGCCTTTCCCGTTTTCAGAGATAGAAAATATTGCTGATTCGGACTTTGCTAGGAAAGTTTTTATTGTTCTATAGTCTTCAATTTCACTAGAAAAATCAAATTCATTGGCAACGTTAATGGCAAGATCAAACGCCGTTTGCCCATTTTGGTCTTGAATAGAAAGGTAGTTAGAAATCTCATCTTGTGGGCAATATTCTAAAAGCGTTTCTATGTTGCGAAAACGATCATCCAGAACTGCGAGGTGAAGTGCTGTTGACCCAGTTTCATCTTGGATAGAAATGTAATTATAAATTTTGTTTGGTGGACAGGCTTTTAGCAACGTTTTTATTAGTTGCGATAATCTATGGCTAGCAGCAGTATGAAGAGCCGTTTGCCTCGTATTGTCTTGAGCTGAGATATACATATAAATTTTGTCTTGAGGACAATGTTCTAATAGAACATCCACCATTTCAATCGAATTATCTCTGATGGCAGTATGGAGAGCTGTTTGGCCGTTTTCGTCTTGAATAGAAAGGTATTCGAAAACCCTGTCTTGAGGACAATATTTCAATAGGGTTTTTTCTGTTTTGGCATCTTTATTTTTGACAAAATAATGGGCTGCATGAAGAGCGGTTTTCCCGTTCTTGGCTTGCATAGAAATGTACTTATAAATTTTGTCTTGAGGACAATGTTGGAGTAGTGTTTCAGTTATTTCAGGATGGTGATAGTTGGAGGCTAAATAAAGAACTGTTTGGCCATATTTGTTTGTAGCAGAAAGGAGGTCAAAGATTTTATCTTCAGGATGGCTTCTTAACAGTTTTTTTACTTCAATAATATTTCCTTTTTTAACGGCATTAAACCATTTTTCTGTTTTTTGGTTTGCTACCGAATAGGTAAATGAAACAGCGACAACGGGTAAAAATAAAAGAATGGTCTTGAAAAAAATAGATCGGGTACACATTGATAAATCTCCTCTGTTTTTAATGAAACTACTATTAGTATATTAAATTTTTTTTCGAATTTGCAATTAATAACAAGGATGGGTTGTTTTTTAAATTGATTTCGGGTGCTTGCCAATCCGTCTTTTTCTTATCTTTAAATACGCTAAAAACTTTTATGAAATGGATAATTTTGCAGCACTTGCATTTTGCAATGTCGCCTTTGTACAATCAAACAAAATGGGGGAGTGAGTACAAGGAGCCTGGGAGATGGAGGTCTGTCTAGTTGCACGTTTTGTGCCGTTTCTTTGCTTGTTCGGTGGGCTTTTTGCGCGAGAAGATTGTCAAATCTTTGATTTAGGATGTCATCTGCGAAATGCCCCTGAGGTTTTTCAGCAGGTTTTGCGGCTACCAGAAGAAGTTATTAATAAAATTAATCAAGAATCGAGCAAAGTTGTTGAGCCATTGCGTGGCGAATTTGAACGCATTGTCCAGGAGTTGTATCAAACTGGCGTTTCGGTCACTGATACGATCCTACAGCAGATACGGGTGACCATAAATAGTTTTGTTGATAAAAACCCGTATTATGGGCGTAGTGCTACAGTCAGACGCTTTGCCCAAGAGTTTGAGATGGCGCCTGAGGAGGTTGCCTATACGCAGGTGCGTTCTGCCAAGGCAAAACAAGCCATAGAACGATTAATAGGTAAACCAATTTCTGATGTTGCAATGCCTCGTGTGGGAATCTGTTGCAGCGGCGGTGGCTTTCGTGCCATGTGCGCGCTTGCGGGTGCATTAACGGAGCTTGAAAAGCAGGGGATTTTGGATGCATCGTTGTATCTTGCAACACTTTCTGGTGCGACGTGGGCGGTAGCCCCGTGGGCGATCACGGCATTATCTTACCAAGCGTTTGTTGGTGATTTTAAAAAACGGGTAAGCCGTGCCGTGTTGGGTGCGCCGCTGAATCAAAAACTTGAAATGCTTGCATCAATATCATCGTTAGTTGCAGATGTTATTATCAAAAAACTTGTGATGAATGACCTTTTAGTTGAAGGCCTTGGTGTCGAGCAAAATTTTGGTGGCGTTTTTTCGGCCATTGATCTGTATGGTATTTTGCTTGGTGCTTCGTTGTTTACTCCTGAGCAGCTCAAAAATTATATCAATCTCAATCTTGCTTCAATGGAGCCAATGGTAAAAGATGGGCAAAAGCCTTTACCAATTTTTACGGCTGTGCATCCACGCGATCGCGTTTGCGGCGTTTATGATTGGTATGAATTTACGCCATTTGAGGTGGCATCGTATGCTTCGCGCGGGGCGGTGCCTGCGTGGGCATGGGGTAGACCATTTAATGGGGGCGATTCAGTTGCCTATCCATCGCCAATTTCGCTTGGTGAGTGTATGGCCATCTTCGGTTCAGCGTTTTCTGTATCTTTTGAAGAAGCTTATCGCCATAATTTCTTGCCTGTGGGACCAGTAAACGATCTTTTAAAAGGTTTTATTGATAAAACTGCCCGGGTACAGCTTGAATTAGCCAAAGGTCTTGGTGTTGATTCGATGGCTTGCAATAATCGGCCACCGTTTGGCGTATCATGGGAAAATAATTTTATGTATCAACTCCCGGGGCATCTTACTAAGCGCCGGCAAGTACCATTTGTTGATGCAGGGATAGCATTTGGGGTGCCGGTTGTACCGCTTATGTACCGTGACCTTGACTTGATTATTGTTTTTGATGTGGCAGAAAGTCTTGATGCGCATGAATTTTTGGCCAATGAGGATTATGCGCGCTTGCATAGTTTGCCATTTCCACGGCTTGATCGTACGGTAAGTAAAAACGACCCTAAGCGGTTAGCAATTAATGAACATGTTTATTCGGTGTTTGATGATGGGCCAAATAACACTAAGGCACCTATTGTAATGTATCTACCGTTGACCAAAAATCCTAATTATTCCGCCTTTGATCCGCGGGATACATCTAAAAATGGATTTTTGAATACGTTTAACCTGAGTTACACACCTGAACAAATTGATCTTTTATCGGGATTATATGCGCAAGGCGTGCGTGATGTTACTCCAGAAATAAAAAATATCTTAAGCCAAATTGTTAACCGTAAGCTTGCGCGTAATCAAGTAAAATAATGTGGGGGAAGAATTACTCTGCTTCATATTATTTTGTTATTGTACTGGTATAAGTGGTTGGTATGCGCGCCTTAAAACAGTGTAATGTTCCCTGATTTTTAATTTTCTCTCTTCTCTCTGTATACTAGAGAGGTATGGATCATTTTTTGCTCTTCTTTGTGGGTTGTTTTACTTCATGATTACGCTGCGTAATGCGTCCCTGGCATTAGGGGATAAGGATATTTTAGATTCGGTTGATCTGCAAATTGATACGCGCAAACGGATTGGCTTGGTTGGTGTTAACGGGGCGGGTAAATCAACGTTGCTAAAGCTTTGTGCTGGCCAATTAGCCCTTGATCAAGGGTCTATTGAAGTTCAAGGTGGCGTTTCGATTGGGTATCTTCCACAAGAAATTCTTTTGCGATCAAGTCGTTCGGTGTTTGATGAGACGTTTGCGGGTTGCGGAAAGCTGGCGCAGTTGCGCACTGAGGCGGAACGCTTGGAATATTTGCTGGAACATGAGTATCAAGATGTCTTGGTTGACCAGTATAATCGAGTTCAAGAGCAGTTGCAGCTGTATACGCCGGCACATGTTGAGCGCATGGTACATGATATACTTATTGGGCTTGGATTCTCCGAAGGTATGATGCGAAAGCCTGTTTCTCAATTAAGTCTTGGTTGGGGGATGCGTGTTGTGTTAGCGCAGTTGATGATGAGCGGATCAGATTTTTATTTGTTTGATGAGCCGACCAATCATCTTGATTTGCAGACTAAAGATTGGTTCGTTGAATATCTCAAATCTTTGCCATCGGGCTTCTTACTTGTTTGCCATGAGCGCTATGTTCTGGATGCTTTGTGTGAGTCGACTATCGAGTTAGAGTTTGGAAAAGCACGTATCTATACTGGCGGCTACACAAAATATCGCGAACAAAAATCCAAGGATCTTGAGTTGCTTTACGTTCAATACGAACAGCAGCAACGTGAGATCACCCAAAAAATGGCAACCATTCAACGTTTTCGTGCATCGGCGAGTAAAGCGCAGGTGGCTCAGGCAATGCTCAAAGAGGTGAATCGCATACAACGCATTACACTTCCGCCAAAGCCAAAGCCAATCAAAATTGCACTACCGCATGCAGCGCGCTCGGCACGAATTGTATGCACGGCCAAAAATGTTGGATATAATTTTGGATCGCACCAGGTGTTCAAGGGGCTCAATCTTACGATTGAACGTGGACAAAAGATCGCGCTTGTTGCACCGAATGGAACGGGAAAGTCGACATTGCTTGGGTGCTTGAATGGCGATTATACTAATTATTCTGGGACAATTACCCTGGGCGATCATGTGGTCCTTGCATCGTTTGCCCAAGATCAGAATGCTGTCTTGAATCAGTATATGTCGATTTTGGAATATGTAGATTCGGTGGCGCCAGATGGTAATCGTTCCCGCATCCGAGGATTGCTTGGTTCATTCTTGTTTGAAGGGGATGATGTTAACAAAAAAATTGGTGTCTTGAGCGGCGGCGAAAAAAATCGGCTTTGCATGGTGACCGTGCTGCTTAAGGGGGCAAACTTTTTGGTATTGGATGAGCCAACAAACCATCTAGATATTCAGTCAAAAGAGGTGTTGCTTACCGCGTTGCAAGCGTTTGATGGCACTATTGTCTTTGTTTCTCACGATCATGATTTTGTTAATCAACTTGCTACTCATATTTTTGAGCTGCGTCCTGATGGTGGGGCCTTGTATCATGGAAACTATAATGCCTACCGTCAACAGACAAAAACTGTTGTAGCTCACGGCCCGTCGGTAGCGGTTTCTTCTGACCAAAAAAATGTATCGCTTGCACAAGAGCATGCAACTATTAAAAGTTTAAAAAAAGAAATCACGGCGCTTGAACGGCGTATTACCAAGTTAGAAGAGCAGGTTTACAAAGCCGAGATGCTTTTTGTTGAGCATGCATATGGCACGCCGGAGTACGCGCAACTTGTTGAACGCCTACAACAGCATAAAAAGGAGCTTGAGTTGGTGGTTAATGAGTGGGAACAAAAACAAGCGCACTATTATAATATTTTAGTCTAGAGCAGTTATAAGGTCGGGTACATGAATAAGTCAGCACAACAGACGCAATTATTCGAGTTTTTGGAGCAGCACGAGATTTTGTACCGTTTATTTGAGCATGACCCAGTATTTCGTGTTGGTGAGACTCTGCAATGCCAAGGGCGCGAGATTATCATACCCGGTGCCCATACCAAGAATCTTTTTTTGCAAGACCAGAAGAGAAAGCAATTTTTTTTGGTCTCGGTGGCTGAAGAAATGCGAGTCGATCTTAAGCGGTTGGCCCAAGAGCTAGGTGTTGCTAAGTTTTCGTTTGGCAAGCCTGAAGATATGTATCGTTTGTTGGCCGTTGAGCCGGGTTCAGTAACACCATTTGGCCTATTGTTTGATACGGCGCATGAAGTAACATTTGTACTTGATCGCAACCTAACACAAGCAGAATTTGTCTGTTTCCATCCGCTGCAAAATACTGCAACGTTGCAGCTTTTATCAACCGATTTTGTGCGATTTGTAAAAGTGCTTGGACGAGAAATCTGGGTCTTTAAAATACCTGGGCTTTAGTGAGAGCGACGGGGTAATACTAGAAACGGAATATCCTCTTTTTGTATGATACTTAGTAAGATGTGCAATAGAGGAGTTTTTGTGATGACTTATAAAAATATTATATTTCTTTTTTTTGTAAGCCTGAGTAGCGGACTTTA